>CAZPYX010000242.1:0-5149 GCA_964590635.1 uncultured Bdellovibrio sp. | reverse complement strand
GGCAACATTGTACTCGATAGTTCCGCGAGAGTCACAGTGACCTTCGATTTGAACTTTCACGCCAGAGTTCTTTTTCATCCAGTCTACGTTTTGACCGATCTCTTTTTTAGCTGATGAGTCCAAGCTAGACTTGTCGTAACCGAAATGAACAGTTACCAGACCGTCGATTTTGCCTGAGTCAGAACCCATTGGATCGAAGCTCAAAGGAGCTGTATCAATCGCAGTAGATTGACCACCTGTTGGTGCAGTTTCGATATTTTCGTTTGAGTTAGTTTGTTTAGATTTGCAACCAGCAACCAGTGCGCAAGCAACAAGACCAAGAGCCAATTTACGAACCATGATGTCCTCCTATGAAGTTCGGAACTATATACTTTTCAAGAGCTACTTTTTTAAAACCAGTAATCTTAAAACGTATCGTTTTATATATTACTAAAAACTTTGAATTTAGAGCAGCTTATTGTCAAACCTTAGATTTCCTAAGTGTTGTTGCGTTGCTATAAAGAGCTGAGAAAAAATATGCACAATTGTTTACGCATCTTGAGTTCCATCATTCTACTCTGCCTTCTCGCACTTCGTACAGAGGCTCAATGGGAAGTCCGTCCCGAAATTAAATGGAAAGTAATCCACACGCCTCATTTTGAGGTAATATATGACGCCAGCCAGCAAGATCTCGGACTTCTCTATGCAGAGAAACTCGAGAAAGCCTTCTATCAGCTGAGTTCATATTTTAGCGAAGCGCCAGAAAAAATCTCAGTTGTGATCAATGATAAGACCGATATCACGAATGGTTATGCGACTCGCATTCCTTATCCGCACATTATGGCCTACCCAGTGATGCCGGGACCTGAAGACAGCTTGGCCGACACCGGTGATTGGGCCTTCGAACTTCTGGCCCACGAGTACACGCACATCCTTAATTTCGAACCCGCAGGTGGAGTGATGAAACCTCTGCGTGCTGTTTTCGGAAATATTATTTCACCAAATCTTTTGCTACCGACTTGGTGGAAAGAAGGCTTAGCGGTGAATATGGAAACTCGCCTGGGAAAGTTTGGTCGTCTGCGTTCCACTTATCAGGAATCAGCAATTCGTGCGATGGTCGAAGATCAAACTCTTTTTACCTATGATCTGGCCCAAGTGAATGAAGCCATTCCGTCTTGGCCTGAAGGCATGCGACCTTACCTGTTTGGCTCTTTGATGTGGAGTCAGATGATCGCGGATCAAGGGGAAAAAGTCGTCAATGAGCTTAATCAACGTCACGGTCGCAGAGTCCCTTACTTCGTCGAAACTCCAGCTCGAGAACTTTTAGGAGTTCCTTATCCTGTCCAGTATGGCACCACGATGTCACAAACTGCGGAACGGGCCATGACTCAGTTGAAAACCTTGCGCGAAGAAAAACCCACGCCGATATTGGTGGCAAAAAACAGTTATCAATATCTCAGCGCTCCGACTATTTCGCCAAGTGGAAAACATTTGGCCTTCATCGCTGAAGACGACAGCCGCTCACGCTCCATTAAAATTCTTTCTCGCGATGACTTACAACAAAGCTTCTTAGATTCAAAAACAGCGGACACCATTGAAAAGTTCGATCAGAATTTATCTCCTCCACTTGCTTCGCCCGACGAACCAATGTCAGGAAGTATTCAAAGAGTCAGCTGGTTCCCAGATTCGAAACGACTGGTGTATGATAAGATTGACCTCACTAATCGCGTAGAAAGTTTTTCGGATCTGCACATTTACAACCTGGAAACAAAAAAGACTGAGAATTTAGGAAAAGGTTTAAGAGCCAGGGAACCCGCGGTCTCACCCGACGGTCAAATGATTACCTTCGTTAAACTTTCGGGAGGCAAAACTCAGTTGGCGGTCATGAAGTTAGAGCCTTCTGATAAACCCGTTGAAATATTAGTTTCTGCTCCGCTGGAAGAGCGCATCTCTTATCCGACATTCATCAGCACGCAAGAAATCGTCTTTTCATGGCGCAATAACTCGGGCCGAGAAAATCTTTATCGCTATTCTTATTTGACTGGCAAAGTAGATGCTATCTTAAACGACTATCCAAATGCCCGCTATGCCAGAATGACTTCTGAAGGTCTTTTATTTGCTTCGAATAAAAATGGGACCAACAATCTGTATTTAGCCGATGCAAATCTCATCAGCGCTCGTCCCGTCACCCATGCATTGACGGCGTTCTTCATGGCAGACATTGATCCTGCTCGCAAAGACATCTTTGCGACGACGATGACTTCCAAAGGCTTCAAGATCGCTTCCATTCTAAAATCAGACTGGGAGCAAACGCCGAAAGAGCTTCCACAAATCACACCGATGTTTGGCGATCGTTTCCCTGCTGTGACTAATGATGCTGAAGCCACGAAGGCTGCTCAAAGCGCTATTGCTAGTGCGGAAATTCGTGATTACTCTCCATATGGATATCTTTGGCCTCAATACTGGATTCCATTTGTCGTAGGTTCTTCGAGTGAAACCGGAATTGTTTTGCAGGCGATGACTTCGGGTTTTGACCCTTTAAAAAAACATTCCTACAACCTTTTAGGATCTTGGGATACGCGCTTAAATAAAGGCAGCATCCAAGGAACATATCTGAACCAAACCACCAGCTTGCCCTTTGCGCTTTCTGCTTACCGCAGAACTTCTTATTTGGGTGATATCAACAATGACTTCGAAGACACCTCTTTATCTGCAGCGGTTTTACCGGATATGTTCTGGTTGTCTCGCTATGCAAGTTTGCAATTGGGTTGGCAACATTTCGAAAGATCGACGGATTCTTACACCATCAAAAGAACTGGCCCCTTCGCGATGCTTTCATACACGAACTATACGCAATCGGGGGCGCAGATTTCTCCTGAAAGTGGTGGCGGTGCCTATCTTGGTATTTTCGACTATGTACCCAAAGACGGTTACGTGAGTCATTGGCAGTACTGGCTGGGCGGAGAAAAATATTTGAATACCTTTTTGCCAAAGCATCACGCCTTGATGATTCGTGCGAAGGGTGCTTACACTCCGGATCGCATCCCGGCGCTATTCGGAGTCTCGACAGATTCTTTGGTCTTCATTCCTGACAATCCTTTGCCTGAATACATCATGCGTGGTTATCAACGCGGGCAGTTTTATGGAAAGAATCTGATCAACTTGAACTTGGAATATCGTTTTCCACTATGGAATGTGTATCGCGGCTCTGGCACTGATCCTTTATTCCTTCGCCGACTTTCTGGTGCCTTTGTCGGCGACGGTGTGGCGACGGATGGATTCTTTGTGAACACAGACACGGGCATGACTGAGTCTGTCAGTATGAAGCGCTCTTTTTGGAGTGCGGGCTTTGAAGCACGCCTTGAAACGACTCTAGGTTATGTCTTCCCGGTCACTTTGGTTGTCGGTGTTTATGATGCCTTCAATGCTCCGAAAGGCAGTGAAACTGTGTTTGGTTCGAGTCTGCAAATCACGGGATTCTAAAGTTAGTTCCTGAAAAATAAAAAGGTCAGAGGTTTTCGCCCTGACCTTTTTTTATCGTCTCTAAATTATCATAAAAACTAGTGCGTCAAATCTGCTCTGCTGCCGTTCAAATCAGAGTAAAAAACAGCTGCATTCAAGTAACATTGTCCCACACTCCATTTTGCCAGTGCTCCATTGCCCAGCTGAAAGAGACCTTCGCACTTCGCAACAAGAGCTGCATAGCCCTCTTTGTCTTCTGCATTTTTTGCGAAATCTTTTTCACAACGCGAAGCTGCTTCAGTTGTCGTATAGGCAAGCAAAACTGGAGTTGATGAACCACATCTTTCCGCAAGTTTCACGGCATCAGCGCAATATTTTGCGGAACTCATGATTTGAGAAATTTGCGACGTCCATTTTTCTTTATCTTGGAAATAAAGACCGCCGTCAGGGCAACCTGTTTTATTTTTCAACACTGAAGCAGGATTTCTGTCTGCTTTCGAAGCTGCCTTTTCCTTGGCAAAAGCTGTATTTGTTAAAAGCAGAGTTGCAGCAAGAGCAATAAACATCTTCATTTCAAATCTCCATGTGAAGTTAGTTCGTTAAAATAGCCTCTTAAGCATAGGCTTGGGTTTAAACTACATACAGTCCAGTTTATCGTCTGCTCATGATTATTCCAAAAATATTTGGGAACTTTAACCAACCAGGCTTTTCGTGGGTCCTATTTATAAGAGTCGATGGTTCCCCATCGCTTCCAAAGAAAGTCCCCCACTTTCCCGAAGCGATGGGTTCTTGCCTGCACTCCTGCCTCAATGGAGTCATTCCTTCCCTTTTTTGACCTGTACTTCTTTCTTATTGCGTTGAGCCAAACTCCTCCATCTTGACAAAGCGCGAGGCCCCCGAAACTATTGAAGATATCGACAACTAGCGGCGAGGATGCTGCTTTTTGCTGGGGTTCCGGTGTGAGTTCATTTGAGCTTCATTTCAAATCCCTTTTTTGGAGGCTTCGTGGAAAAAATCAGCTGGATTAAAGAACTTGTGAAAGCTGAACAACAAATGGAAGAGTCAGGACTCGTGGATATGAGTTTTGGTTTCGACGTTGATAAGATTCTTATCAACGAAACAATTCAGTTTTTGCTTGAGCTTAAAACTGAATTCGTCGACGCATCTTCTTCGTTCAACGAATTGAAACCTTCTGCTCTAGGTCGCATCAAGATCTATGGTATCGCGAAGACTCACGCTGACTTCATGTTGTTCCGTAACGGCTTCAAAATGATTTTCTCTTTGAAAGCTCCGGGACAAATTAGCATTCGTTTTAATTTCATCGGCACAAACTACATTCCAACTCCAGGAGCTGAAAACGCAGCTGCTGCTTCAAACGTGATGGACGAACATATCGTCGAAGCAAAATGGGGCGCATTCGGCGAGATCGCATGGACTTACCAAAACCAACCCGTAAAGTTAGAATACATGGTTCGCCACTACCTCACTCTTTTCATCAAAGAGAGCTCGAAGTAATTCCCACTTAAAATTTTGCACTTCGCGGAACCCGCTTGATTCTTCAAGCGGGCTTTTTTATTAAGTTATCTTGTGTATGTCCGGAACTAGTGAGCGTTCGCCATGATCCAGTCGTAGCCAGCGCTTACCTTGGAGTAAATACCTGGGTAGCCTGCACGTGCGCAACCGCGACCCCAGCTCACAACACCGATCA
>CAZPYX010000241.1:0-5203 GCA_964590635.1 uncultured Bdellovibrio sp. | reverse complement strand
CGTCGGAGTAGGTGACGGCGTCGGAGTAGGTGACGGCGTCGGAGTAGGTGACGGCGTCGGAGTAGGTGACGGCACCGGAGTAGGTGACGGCACCGGAGTAGGGCTCGGCGTTGGCTCTGGAGACGGTGATGGACTTGGATTTGGCGATGGCGCCGGCGATGGACTTGGAGAAGGAGTTGGATTCGGCGCTGGATTTACCGTAGTCGAATTGTCACTAGATGGTGACGTCTTATCTTCTTTTGCTTTTGTACATGATGTAAGGGCTAAAGAAAGCGAAAAGCAAACTATGATCAGACGCAAATTCATCATCGAGTTATTCCTATAGAAGTATTTAACTCGCCTAATTTTGACAGAATTTTATTTTCACTTAGATTAAATTTCACATCTTGCCGCGAAGTTGGTCTGAAGCCTTGAAGTTAGCTGGACTAATTTCTAGCTTTAATCAAAAGCATCACGGCGCTAAATACACGATCTTTAAAGATTGGCAAAAACCACTCGACCTTCGCATGGATGGTCAAACGCTCCAAAGTTTCGCGTTCTTTGATTTCAGTTTCACCTAAGTTTATAGGCATGGATTTCTTCTCTTCTAAAGAGAAAAACTCAATCACCTTTTCGTGAAAGCGAATGTTGTCTTCCTCTTTGCGATCATAGATGTGATACCACTTGCGGCACAGCAGATCTTCAAGGGTATAACTTGAAACTTCAAAGAATCGAAAGTTCCTGAAGATTTGTTCTTGTTTAACATTGTAGATTTCAACGACATGATCATTTTCAATCAAAGCCAAATGTTCAGGAGCCATTTTAAAATCGAAGCGCTGCAAGGCTTTCTCTGTAAACAGCCTTATCTCTTTAAGCGAATGTCCTGTGGCTCTGACATCCAAGCAAATTTGATAGTAAGACATGAGATTCGAAACGACAGCCCGTTTTTCTAAATCCGTGAGGACAGAGAAGTGCGGCAAAGAAAGGTTTGAGAATGGTCGAAAAAGAAGCCCTTCCTCTTGAATCAAATGGCAGATGTTTTCGCTATGAACAACAAATCGAGAGTGTTCCGTGCGTGTCGCATTTCTCATAAATCTAATGCAAGCGGCTTAGTCAATTTTTCCAAGATGGTTCTCGAGGGAGCTTTCCTCAATGGCCATTAATCCTGCCAACTCTGTTCCACGAAACAGCGGAATGATCCATAGCAGCTGAGTTCTTACAATGAGTCGCTCTAGGGTGTCTTTCTCGCGAATAAGGTGTTGAGGCATTTTCACTTTTAAAGCGGTTTTATTTTCCGTCGCAAGAAAATCAGCAACGATTTTTTGGATCAGACTTTCATTTTCAGCAGAGCGCTCGTAAAGATGCCACCATTTACGACAGCAAATATCTTCCAGGGTATAACTTGAAACCTCAAAGAAGCGAAAGCTGCGAAAAATCTGAGTGTGCTGAAGATTGTAAATTTCAACTAAGTGATTGTGTTTGATAACGTTCAAGTCTTTTTTATCCGCGCTTAAATTCAGGCGTTCTAAGGCTTCGTCTGTCAGAAGGCGCGTGTCTTTTAAAGAGTAACCCTTTGCTTTCACGGATTCGCAGATATCGAGATAAGCTTTTAAGTTTGCAAGAGCACTTTTTTGTTCTGCTTCATCCAAAGACAAGAAAAACGGAAGACGGGGATTTGAATAGGGACGAATAACAATCCCTTCGTCATGAACCAATTTACAAATACTTTCAGAGAGGCTCTTAAATGTCGCGATCATGTTTTCACACTAAAGAGTTTGTCGCCGAATAGAAAGAGGTGCGAAGAAATTTTCCGGGTACAGGCCCCTTAGCGGTTCGTTCCACAGCGACTCAAATTTCTGTTAGAAATCAGGGCTTCGTTTAGGTGCAGCCCTTTATTTGCCTCAAAAGAAGACTGAAAAAGCATAAAAAAAGAGGTCTCGGAGGCCTTATTTTGCGGGTTTTTAGGCACTTTTAAGGGGGTCTTTTTTGAGGCCTACAGAGGGAAAGTTGGTCCAAAAGTCGTACTTTGTGGGCAGCACGAAAATCCTCACATTCAATTTTATGCCAAGCAGCGTTGGGGCTTTGGTCTTGATTTGACTCCCTACGTTAGAGTTAAGCTATCAAAGTCATTCATTAAAATTCGTTAACATCGTGTGAAGGATTAAGCGACTGTGAGCAAAATTACAAAGAGTAGCACAGCGGAATATTTTGCTAAGAACCTCCAACAGGTAGGTTTCTCGTCTCCATTGAAGGCCGTTTTGACGACCTTGAAAGAGGCTGTAGATAATTCGCTAGATGCATGTGAATCGTCTTCGATTCTGCCAGATCTTTTGGTCGAAGTTACTAAAGTAGGAACAGGTTCTACTAAAAATACTGATTTAATTCGCATCGTTGTGGAAGATAACGGGCCTGGAATCGAAGCAGATGATCTTGCCAAAGTTTACGGTGAGTATTTGGCTTCTTCTAAGTTCGGCCGTGGACAATGTTCTCGTGGTCAACAAGGTATCGGTATTTCTGCGGCAACTACTTGGGCGCAAATGACGAACGCACGTGGTGTGAACGTTGTTTCTAAAACTAAAAAGATGCGTAAAGCGATGTCGGCTCAGGTTGATGTCGATATCAAATCGAATACAGGTATTCTAAAAAATAAAGAAACACTTGATTGGGATCGTGAACACGGTACTCGTGTTGAGTTCCTTTTGGATGGTCGTATTCAATTGAATGGTGATGGTGGTATTTTGACTTATATCGAGGGCACCGTTTTGGTGAATCCTCATCTGACAGTCACTTACAAATTGATGGAAAACGATTTTGTCACTGTGACTCGTGTAACGGCTGAAGTTCCGCAAGTTCCAGAAGCGACTTTGCCGCATCCGCATACCTTCAAATTGGGTGAGTTCATTACACACTCAACTTTGTTCGGAAAAACGACGCTTTCAAAATTCTTGAAAACGGGTTTCTCTCGTATCAGCGATCAATCTATCAAGGATTTTACTAAAAACGGCCTTCCGAAGAATTTGTTGGAAAGACCTGTTTCATCTTTGAGTGATGAAGATTTCAAAAAAGCCTTCATGGCGGTTCAAGCCACTACTTTGATGGCTCCTTCAACCAGATCTGTTCTGACTGTCGGAGAAGAATCATTGGCGAAATCCATTTACCGTTTGGGTGAAGTGGATTTTTTCGCGGTTGTGACTCGTAAACCAACTATCTGTGACTTTAAACCTGTGGTTGTCGAAGTGGCTTTGGCTCGTTTCAAAGACCGAAATCAACAATCAGATACTCCAGTGCAATTGCTGCGTTTCGCGAATCGCGTTCCGCTTCAGTTTGATAAATCAGGTTGCGCGATCACTTGGGCCATTGAGTCTGTAAACTGGAAATCTTACGGTCTTCAACAACCTAAAGATAGCTTGCCTCTAGGACCTTATATCTTCGCGGTTTCCATTGTGTCTCCGTTCATCAAGTTTAAGAATGCTTCGAAGGAAACTATCGATGCTTCTGAGGAATTGGTGGCAGAGATTCGTTTGGCTTTGATTCAAGCAGGTCAAAAGCTTTCTCGTCACATCAAAAAAGAAGTGAAGGAAGCGGATCTTGAAAGAAAATTGGCCCACATTGAACAGTTCGGTCCAATCCTTGTGGAAGGTTTGGCAAGATTGGTGAGTGCATCAGATGCTCGTAAAAAACGTGCCGAAGAAGGTTTGAAAAAACTTTTGGGCCGTGATTCTGAAGATGCGATGGCGGATCTTGAGGCGGCTGAGACCAAGCTTTTGGAGCAGAAAAAACGCGACAAGAAAAAAGGTATCGGCACAGATGAAGACGTCGAAGAGGACGTTATTCGCGCCGAAGATTTAGTTGATGAAGATGATTCGGCCGCTCAAGGTACGAAGAAAGCAACGACTAAAAAAACTACTACTACTAAGAAAACCACTGGGAAAAAACGCTAATGGCTAGATTACTCAGCATTCGTGAATTAAAAATTGATATCCCTAAAGAGGCTCGCATCTTGGCTGACAAGATGTTGAAGGATCTTGAGAATTCAAAACGTCCTGTGTTGGAAGCCGTTAAGACTTCTTTGGACAACTCTTTGTATAATGCAAAAGTCGGTTATTTGACTCCTGGAGATAAAGTTGTTCGCACAGAGCTGAACGTATCTTCAGTGCAAAAATTAGCCCGCGTTGTTTTCATGATGGAAATCCTTTTGCGTAACATGGACATTGGTTCTGTGAATACGAAAAGGGAGCTGTACTACATCTGTAAAGGTCTTATCAAAGGCAACACTCGCTTGAAGCCTTTGGACTTTGAAGATCAACCAGAGAGTGACGCGATCATCGACTTTATCGGTGATATGTTGGAAGTTTATCGTGAAGAATTGAACTGTTTTGCCAATGAACGTGGTGGACAAACTTATTCTCAACAATTGGTGGTGACTGAAACCATGCCAGATGGTGACAGAGCGACTGTCGATCTTTCAACACTGGGAACTGCCGCTTTCCAACCTAAGAACAGACCTCAAGCTTTGAAGTTGAAAGCTAAAAAGAAAATTGATTTCTGCTTGATCGTTGAGTCTGAAGGTACGGCGAATACCTTGGTGAGCATGGGTTTCACAAAACGTAACAACTGTATTTTGATGGGTGCCGGGGGCGTTCCTTCAAATGGTGTTCGCGGTTGGTGTAAACTGATTCAAAATGAGCTGGATGTACCGTTGTATTTCTTCGGGGATCTGGATGCGTACACAATGCAAAATATCTACCGTACTTTGAAAGCGGGGTCCGCAGCTTCATTGGTACGTAATGCTGACTTCTCGGCTCCTGAAGTGAAATTCTTGGGCGTTCTTCCAGAAGACGTAAAAAAATACGATCTTCCTCATTACAAAGTGAAAGAATCAGATCCAGCAGAAGCTCGTGCTTTGAAAAAAGCCAAAGATGCTTTGGAAAACGATCCGTTCTTCTTGGATAAAAAGAACAAAAACTTGGCGGACATCCTTCGCTGGTTGATCAAAGAAAAAGTTCGTTGCGAGCAACAATCATTCTTCTCGGTGGATCCAAACGATCCGATCAAGACAGAAAAACTAATTCTCGAAAAAATCAAACGCGGATCCTACGTTTAAATCCAAAACCCTGCCTAATAAGCAGGGTTTTTTTCTGAGGGTACGCCGTACCTTTTTGCCACGCAGTGCATGGCAAAAAGGTACGGCGTACCCTCAGAGTTTGAGTTGGAGCATTTTTGC
>CAZPYX010000240.1:0-5229 GCA_964590635.1 uncultured Bdellovibrio sp. | reverse complement strand
CG
The DNA here is from genome assembly GCA_964590635.1 of uncultured Bdellovibrio sp. Classification (GTDB taxonomy): domain Bacteria; phylum Bdellovibrionota; class Bdellovibrionia; order Bdellovibrionales; family Bdellovibrionaceae; genus Bdellovibrio. The sequence goes on along the minus strand of CAZPYX010000240.1, from coordinate 5,227 downwards.
TTAAGGGAAAGGCCTTTTTCTTCACGGGCTTTTTTTAGAATTTCACCGGTTTTCTTCATTAGTGTCCCTTTCGAAGCAGATCCAACATGCCCTTAGCTTTTTCACGATATTTTCCATCTGGATAATATCTAATGATTTCTTCAAAGCGCGCTGTTGCTTTCGATTTATCACCAAGGCGATAGTAAGCTAAGGCACTGAAGTAGTGGGGCTCATCAAATAGATTTTTTTGACAGAAACCAATGGCACGATCCAAGGCTTCCACTGCGCGACCGTAATCTTTTTGTTCAAAGATCGAACGGCCATAATAGTTACTGGCAACACAATCGTCGTTTTTTGATTGCAGTGCTTTTGCAAAAGCTTGTTCAGCCTGTGGGAATTGTTTTTGATTGAACTTTGCTAAGCCTAAGTTGATATAGGCGCGATCCGCAGCTCCGTACGTAAGATCACTAAGCACGATGTTAAGCTCTTTTTCAGCGTCGGAGTATTTGCCTTCTTCGATAAGAACTCGAGAAAGATTGTTTCGTGCGTCCGTGTATTTAGGTTGGATAGTGATGGCTTTGCGGAATTGCTTTTCAGCAAGATCATAACGTTCACGTAGGAAATAAACTTGTCCCAGATTGTTTAGGACCAAGGGATTTTCGGGATCAAGTTCTTGCGCCTTCAACAAAGCGGAAAGGGCACTGGGATAATTACCTTCTTCGATAAGGGAGCTTCCCATTCGAAGATAAAGATCAGCTTTTTCTCTGTTTTGTGTGCTTGCGCAACCCATCATTGAAACGACAACCGGGATTGCACAAAGAGCGATAATCCATTTACGCATCCTAAAAAGGTATCATTCGAGGGAGATTAGTCAACCCTCAGCTCTGCAATAGTCTCCACATGGTCTGTCTGAGGAAACATCTCGAAGGCTTGAACCTTTGCAAGTTGGTATTTGTGACCCATTTTTTGTGCATATTCGAAGAACCATTTAAGGTCCCGGGCGAGGGACACGGGGTGGCAGCTGATATAAATGATTTTTTTAGGCTGACCGGCTGCCAAGGCTCTCATGATGTATTCACTAGCTCCCGCACGAGGGGGGTCTAGGACAACAAGGTCCTGCGTGGTGACGGAAGCTCTTTTCATAAAGCTTTCTACGTCCGAGAGGAAGTAGCGCAAACGCTTGTCCTTGCTTTGAGCACGGCCTCTTTCTACCAGTTTAGGATTTAACTCCACAGCGGTGATCGCAGAGGCGGCTTTGTACTTCTGTGCTAGAGGGAACGTGAAGTTTCCCGATCCAGCATACAAGTCAAAAACCTGTGAATAATTATCGTCTCCGGCCCAGTCTAGGGCGGTTTTTAGAAGATCCTCATTTTGGAAGCGATTCACTTGTGAGAATCCAATGCCATCGTCATCGTCTGTGATCAGTCCATAACGAACTTCTTCAGAGTCAGAGATATACATTTCTAGACGTTGCAGATCTTTGGCTTTTTTCGCTTCAGCCCAAGCTCTTACTTCGGGAAACTTATTGGTCAATGCTTCCTCAGTGATCAAGCAGTCGTCGATCTCAACAATTTCATGGGAATTTCTGGCAAAGAAACCAAATTTTCCGTCTTTGAATTTCGGCTGAATGCGGTTGCGATAGCGCAAAACGCGGGGGCTTTCTTGCAATGGCAAGTATTCAAAATTCAGAGTCGGATTGAACTTTTTGATTGTTTCAAGAACCAATAATTCTTTTTGGTGACGTTGCTCTTCTTCAGTCAGATGTTGCCAATTGCAACCTCCGCATTCGTGAGCATACTTGCAAGGAGGAGTTCTGCGCGCGGGGCCAGGCTTCAAAATCTCGACAATGCGAGCTTCCGCAAAGTTCTTCTTTTTAGTCGTGAATTCGACAAGAAGTTCGTCTTCAGGTGCAGCTTGTGGCACAAAAATAACAAGGCCATCGTGGCGGGCGATGCCCGCACCTCCGATGGCCAATTTCTCGATCTTAATTTTGATCTGAGAAGATGAAATCACAAACTACGCGTTGCAGATTTCGTGTTTTTCGAAGAACAAAGCAAGTTCACGAGCTGCAGATTCAACGCTGTCAGAACCGTGTACTGCGTTTTCGCCAACGTTGTCGCCGAATTTAGAACGGATAGTTCCAGCGTTAGCTTTTTTAGGATCAGTTGCACCCATGATTTCGCGGTTTTTCAAAACTGCGCCTTCACCTTGCAAGCACATCAACATAACTGGGCCTGAAGTCATGAAAGAAACTAGTTCGCCAAAGAATGGACGAGCTTTGTGTTCAGCGTAGAATTCGCCAGCTTTATCAGCAGACAAAACAACGATTTTTGCAGCAGCGATTTTCAAGCCGTTTGCTTCAAACATGCTCACGATGTCGCCGATCGCGTTTTTTTTCATTGCGTTTGGTTTAATGATAGAAAAAGTTTGTTCGATAGCCATTAGGTATCTCCTTGTTAATTACAAACAGTTTTAGAAATGTCGAAGAACCTAGGAGTTTTAACGAATTGAGTGTTGCATGTCCACTCTTGAGTTCTCCCGGTATGCACATTTCGGACGGAAAGCTTGGTTTGAACCGCTAGGGCCATACCTTCTTCCGGCGTCGCGAAGTCTTGGTAGGTGATTTCGTAGGTCTTATCGGAACTCAAAAGGTCCAAATGAGTTTCAACGGCCTCTGTCGTCATGATCACGATTTCGTCGATACGACCCGCAAAGGCTGGCGCAGAAACAAGCAGTAAAGCAGCGATAAGCTTTTTCATGAAATCTCCTGAAGTGTGGGGTTTTGATAGCCTTTGCGATGACAGGTTGTCAACGGATTGTGCCGTGATTTTAATGTCTTAGAATATAGTACAGACTGGATTTGTTCTATTTTTGGTTAGGAATCAGTGAGGCTTTTGTGAAGGTTTCCCCGAAACAGGTGCCGTCTTTACAATGATTGAAATTCAGGCAGCCTCCCTCTTTTTGAACTCGATAAATATCGTCTTCGAGGATGTCTTCGGCCCCGGAACTAAGAATTCCAATCAGCTCACCATTTTTATTGAATAAGGGGGAGCCCGAGCTGCCTGAAAACGTGTCGACCTCAACTTTGAAGCCGCCGAAGGAGTTCTCGTTGATGACTTTCCCAAAATCAGCTTTGAGTGGAAGCCCCAGCGGGTAGGAGAGGCTAAGAACCGTGTCATTCACGGCAATTTTATCAGCAGAGATCTTAACCGGAGTGACTCCGACTACATCGCGATCCAGTTGAAGAATAGCGTAATCGAAGCCTTTACGAAGATTGTTCTTGGATTCAACAACCGCACTACAGGAATATAGGGAGTCAATGGTATTTGATTTTGATGCTTGCTCTGCAGTCCATCCAAAATGAAATCGAATGTGAGCACAACCGCTTTCCCTCGGAAGACAGTGAGCTGCCGTCAAAACTCGATTGGGCGCAATTAGTACGCCAGAACAAAAACCTACAAGTGGCTGTTCAAGAAAAGGCTCATCTTTGCAAAGAGGAAAGCTGTCTTTGAGCGCACGAACAGGAAACTTGAATTTCCCCGAAGCATCTTTCGTCAAATTATAATCTTGAACCAAGTTCGCAGTAGCTGCGGCAAGAAAATAAAACCTATCACTTTTGCTGATCTCTTTACGAGTGTCTTCCCCATAAATAACCGCTTCTCCTTGAATCCCATTCAGCACAGAAGAAGGTTGCGAACACGACGCCAGCAAAAGAAATAAAAAACCAAACTGTTTCATAAAAAAATGTCATAGCAGAACTTTTGGGTACGCCGTACCTTTTTGCCACGCGAAGCGTCTTTTGCAGGGATCGTGACTTTTAAGTGGGAAAACTTTGCAGGGTTTTCAACAAAGGTGATTGCAAAAAGATGGGAGCCGAAGCCCCCATATTGCCGTCTTAGATTTTAGGACGAAGATTGATATATTCTTCCATCGCATTGACGATGTGATAAAGCGAACTTGCCTTCGCGGAGTTGGCATTGAATGTATCTGTTTCTGACAGCATATCGTACCAAAGTCCTTTCATCGGCGTTTCAAAGAATTTGAACAAAGTCGCAAGAGATTCGTCGGCGCCTTTTTCATAGAGTGTTTTTTGATCACTGGAAGCCTCAGTTCCTAAACGAACCGCAGCCTTGATGCGTTCGCATTGAGGCCAGAAGCGAGATGACTGAGTTTTTGGAGTGTAGTCGCTCCACATCTCATCAAAAACAACTTTACGAGTCGCAGACGTTCCATATTTTTCAGCAAGTAAAAATAATTGATGACGAGTCGATTTCAGATCTTGGCCAGTAAGATCTTGATACAGGGACATCAACCAAGCCCATTCATATTGGTGGCCGGGCTCGTAAACGAACTTTCCATTTTCGCGAATATGATTCCAATTTTCATCGAAGTACTCGCCTAGAACTTGTGTGGCTGGATCAATGAATTTCGTGGTGGCTAAAGTGATTAGCTCATGACCAAGGTCTTTCCATTCTTGATCTTGATCAATTTGCATCCAAGCAATTGCTGATTCAAAAAGATGCATGTGTGGATTTGATTTGTAAGAGACTCCGCCTTTTTCATCTAGCTCCGTGTAGCCGCCACCAGTCACTTTGCGTTCGCGCTGAAGATATTTAAGCAAAGCTTTTGCGCGGTTTTTAATTTCATCGTTCGGAGCAATTGAATACGCTTGTGCCAAGCCAAAAAGCGCAAAGGCCTGTGTATAAAGATCTGGATTTCTGCTCTTGGGAGTTCCATCGGGATTGATGGAGTAGATGAATGCGCCAGATGGTAAAGAGAAACGCTCAATCATACAACGCGTGCCTTGTTCGATGGCCACGTAAGCGACGTCTTTTGAGCAACAACCTAATTTATAACCCGTTAGGAAAGAATAAATCTGACGGGATTGAACCATCGCACGACGAGGAACATCCATAGGTTCGCCCATGAAAGTAATGCTTTCAACAAACCCACCCTTTTCCTTGTCGATGCCTTTTAGACTCCATAAAGGATACACATCTTGAGTAAGCCACTGTTTTGATTTTTCAATGAATTGAGCAGGTGTTGTCGCCATATAATTCTCGCTTATGTCATGGAATTGATTTCATATAGAAGAATTAGTTCGAGAGCTCTGTTGGTCAAGGCTTAACAAGGGCAGTCCTGTGTTATTGCTGAGACTCAGCACAGAAAAATGCGCTAGATATTGTCTAAGACTAGGTAAGGAATGACTACGTACAAGGTGATATCGCGAATGAGGTAATAGGCAATA
>CAZPYX010000239.1:0-5325 GCA_964590635.1 uncultured Bdellovibrio sp. | reverse complement strand
CCTGCCTAATAAGCAGGGTTTTTTTCTGAGGGTACGCCGTACCTTTTTGCCACGCGGTGCATGGCAAAAAGGTACGGCGTACCCTCAGAGTTTGAGTTGGAGCATTTTTGCTAGGGGGCCGATTTTTAGTTTGGGGTCTTCGTTGGCGGCGCTGATTAGAAGATCGATTCGGGGAAAGTAGCGGAGTGTGATCGGGGCGTCGAGGGTTTCGCAGTTTTTTGCTGGGGATGTTACTGAGTGTCGGCGGCACATGACGGGGCGATGTTCGTAGATGCTGCAGGCGCCTTCGTTATTGAGGAACACGCATTTGCTGTCGGGATTGCGGGGGCCTTGCTTCCACTGGCAGTCCTGTAAAGAACGTTCGCTTTGTCTTTGTAAGCGGTCGTGGTCAATGGCATGTCCGTCTTGAATTAATTTTGCCAGAATCTGTGCTTCATAAGTTGTGATCTCAACTTCCATGTGACAGCAAGCCGAACAACCTTTTTTACAACTGATTTCGATCTCAGCACCTTGTTCAATTTCTTTTTCGACCAGAGTGTGCAGCTTGCGAGCCCGGGCTGGGCCTTCGGGGATGGCGAGGATTTCATCTTTTGCGAGGGATAATTCGTCGCTCAGGGAAATTAAGAAAGCTTCGAAGGTTTCGGACTCGAGTTGTGCTTCGTAATCTAGAATGAACTTCTTTAAAGAGCGTGTGATTTTCGAATGTAGTTTAAAGAAAGCATCACTGGTCATTCCGAAAATTTTAGCAAGGTTTTGGATGTTTCGCGATGGGCAGCTTTTAAACCAGACCTCGGAAGGAGCCCTTGCCCTTTAGAAGTGGCTTCTTGTCAAAGGAACCGAGGTCTTCTAGAGTGAAGTAATGAAAAAACTGATGACCTTGTTGATGTTTTTGGTCTGGGGAGTTTCTTTTTTAGGACGTACCAACGATGCAGTAGCGCAAGCTGTTTCCACAACGCCACTGAGTGAGTTGGCAGTTGTGGCAGATGCCGACGCCAATTTGAACACGGCGACAAACTTAGATATTGTTATCATCTATGACCGTGCGGCGGTGGAACTTTTTCCGAAAACAGCGGCAGGGTGGTTTGCACAAAAACACGAATTGCTGACGGCTGTGGGAAGAAGTTTAGATCTTGTCTCTTTGCAGGTATCTCCAGGAACGCAAATGCCGGTGCGCTTGCCACCCAGAACACGCAACGCCGTGGCCGTTTATTCATACGCCAATTATTCCAGCCAGATGGGACAACCTGTAGGTGTCCTGACTGCGTTTCATAAGATGACCATTCATCTCACTTCAGGCACGGTTGTGTATACTGACAATTAGATTTCGAATTCGCCACGGGCTTGTTTTTTAAATGCGTCAGTTGTTCTCTGCACATCCCTCAAGTCATATGGGTGAAGCGGGGGACGTATGACAAAAAGTCTGAGGGGCCTTTTCGTAAGTGTTGCTCTTGTCTTAGTGACTGGTTGCCAAAGTTCAGGAAAGAAATCAGTAGCTGCTAAGAGTATTGAACCTGGGACCAACACCGCCCTTGCCCGAGGAGTTGGGCTGTCAGAAAAAGATGTGATCGATGCCTATGTTTACGTGATGGCTCGGTACTTGGTGATTCGCCAAGAGCGTCTTGATACCGCCGAGAAAAATTTAGGCTATAATAAAATCAAGTACAACCCGTTGGGGAAAGCCGAGTTTGTGAATCCGAATTTAGATGTGGCGTATTTGGAAGCATGGCTGGCAGTCGACGAAAAAACCTGTCAGATTTTGGAAGTCCCTAAAATTACGAAGCGTTATTATACCGTTCAAGTTTTGGACGAGTGGGCGGAAGTGATCACCAATATCAACGAGGTGAACTATCCCCAACATCCCGACGGCAAATTTGCTTTCTGCCTCAAAGGAGGAGCAGAGACTCCTAAGGGTGCTTTGCGCATTGATCTGCCATCTAATAAGGCGAAGATTCTTGCTCGCATTGAATTGAAAGGAAGCAGTCAGGAAGCTTTGCGTTTGCAAAAAGCTTTTAAGTTGATCCGCAATAATGAAACTGAAATTGAGCCTCCACAAAAAATTCCAATGTTTACAAATGCGGACCCCATTCGCGGTGAAGCCTTCGAGTATCCCATCGTAGAGACTGTTTTAAGAAGTGCACCGGATGGAATGAAGATCAGTGAAAGCATGCAGAAGAAAGTGCGCGCGATTGCAAAGTATGCGGCAGAAAGCGATGCGAATAAAACCCAAATTGAAGATTTAATTCAAGACAAAGCCTTACCTCAGTTTAAAAGATACCTCGCAAGCTTTTGTGAACGGAAGAATGGATGGAGTGCCACCACGGCCTATGCGGAGGGTTTTAACGAAGACTATTGGTTTAGAACCTCCGCAAATTTCGCAGGTATTTGGTGGAATGTTTCCAATGAGGTCGTTTATTTTGGCGCTGAAAGAGATAGCAACGACCGACCATTGCTTGGCCAGAATACTTACCTCATGCATTTTGAAAAAGATCAATTGCCAGCCAAGGAGGTGAATGCCTTTTGGTCTCTGACTTTGTTGGGAACACCTGAATACAAAGTTATGAAGAACCCACTCAAGCGGTACAATCTTAATAACATCAGCAAATTGACCTACGGTCGTGATGGCTCACTGACCTTGGTGGTAGGGGCGAAACCAAGGGGGAATGTTCCCGTGACGAATTGGATTCCTGCCGTGGCGGGCAAAGAGTTCGCAATGATTTTGCGAATGTATCGCCCCAAAGAAGCTGTCTTTAATGGTCAGTGGTTTGCTCCGTCGGTGATTCAAGTTGAGGGGCTGGATATTCCGAAAACGACTCTAAGATAAGATAATAAGTGGAGCTTCGGTGTGGCCCTTGCTAAGAGTAAGAAACGGTCTTAAGCTAGGCTTTCCCGAAAGGAAAAGCTATGGCCCCCGAGTTGGCAGTAAGTTATGTGGTGGGATGGATTCCGTCGTTAGCAGTCACGGCTTTACAGTATCGGTATCATAAAAAAAGAATTCAAAGTCCGGCTTTTCAACAGCTTCAGAAAAACCTAGCCCAAGTGGAAACTTACTGGAGCGAAACACAATCTGGTTTTTTACCACTTCATCCAGACTCATTTCAAAAAGATCAAGAGTCATTTAAGCGCAGCCTCTGGATCATGGGCGCAATTTTTTTCTTTATGAGTTGGTTGGGATTTATTTTTAATTTGATTGTCTTGCTGTCGATCCGCTGGATGGCAGTGCCACGTCTTGAACGAAAAGTGTTTGCGAGCACTCTTTGTGAAAAGCAACTTCCTCACAAAGAGGTCCTAGAACAGCTGCAAGAACTGCAACAATCTTAATGACGTGCCGACGGTGGAATTTCCCCTGGGCTGTAGATAATACCTTGGAAGTTCTTGCACAGATAAACGTTAAAAGTTCTGGAGTGAACTCCATGCCGATAAGTTTTTAATTCTTCTTTCGAACAAGAATCGAACTTTGCATACTTCAAAGGATCGTGATCGTACTTTTCAGTGGTCACAACGATGGCATCTTGGCCTTCAAGATTTTTCATTTCTTCCACGGATTGCATCACCGTGTAGTTGCTCATTGTGGAATTTAGCATGTAGATCTTCTGTTTGCTTCCCCACGTCGTTTGCGCGGTAGTTTCATAGCGAAGGGCAGAAAGGAATGGCTTGTGGCCTGTTTCTGCATGAATTTCGCGCTGTCTGCGATTGATAAAATTGCCCAGCTCTTCCCAACCTGAAAACTCGTTGCTAAAATCGTAGGTGGTTTTCCATTCTGCTTTGGGCGCAAAGAAATGGAAAGCTGATGGAACCCAAGGGTAAGCAAACGGAGCATAAGACAAGAGAGCGAGGGGAATAAAGAATCCCAGAATGCCCCATGTATAAACTTTGCTGCGCGCTTTCACGATACGACGCTGACCCCACTGCAAACCCTGTGACCAAATAAATCCAGCACCCATCAACAGCAGCGTACAAGCAGCACCACTCCAGTGCGGCTTGTAATCAGCGAAGAGAGGCTGAGGATAGAACATGGCGATGGATGGCAGGGTTAGGCAAAGAAGAAAGCGCCAGCGAGCCTCTGTGCGTTTTACGAACGAAGTAATAAACGTCAATGCCAACATCACATACAAGAACGGCGTGTAGAACAACACTTGTGCGCCAAAGAATCCAAACCAACGGCCGATATTGATGCCGCCGCCACCAGCATGACGATCGTGGAATTGATATCTGAAGCCCGGCCAATCATGAATGACATTCCAAGCGAAGATTGGCGTGCACATGACAGTGGCGATCAAGAATCCAATCCAGGGCCAAGGAGTTAGCAAGTCTTTACGACGAGAAGGCGTCGCCAAAAGATACAAACCAAATCCCGGTGCGATCAAAGCGATGATGAATTTAGAATTCAATCCCAAGCCCATTAGTACGCCCAGCCACAACCAAGTTTTTTTGGTGCTCCAGCGTTTTGAATCCTCGCGGACTCCTTGCCAGAAAACGTAAGCGGCAGCTACGAAACAAAAAATAAATGGAGGTTCCGGAGAAGCGACATAGCCGCCAAAGCCCCAAAACGGTGACCAGAAAATAACAAAACCAACAAAGATCGCAGCCCACTCATCAAAAAGATCTTTAGTTAATTTGTAAAGCAACACAAGGGTTGCGGTCATGCACAGGAAGCTCGGCAAGCGAACTCCGAAATAAGTGTCGCCAAAAATTTTTGTAGAGACGGCTTCAAGCCACGCGATCATAGCTGGATGATCGAAATAAGAAAGCTGCAAACTTTTTGCCCAAGACCAGTGGTAAGCCTCATCGTCGATCAAGCCAATGCTGACACTGAAAAAAAGACGGAAGATAAGAGTTAGGACAAACAGAATTGTGACTTTTTGAGATAGCGAACGTTGCTTCCAGTACTCTGCCAACACGGATGATAACTCCCAGTAAATAGGCCTGATTGATGTAAAAGTTAGTGGTAAACTGTCGCGGCGCGACTGGCAATCAATCCCCATGATGACAGATCGTGTAATTTGACGCTTTCTTGGCGAATTTACGAGGGCAGAGATAGAATAAGACGTAATGAAAATGATAGCTCTTTTTTCATCCCTTTTATTGGGGTTGGTCATGAACTCCGGTTGTCAAAATTTTCGTTATTATGATCCTGCAAAGCCCCACCATGGCAAAGATGGGTTTCTGAATAATTACGACAATGAACCCCATGGCAGTTTCTGGCGTTGGCAATGGGAGCGCCTGACAGCGCCGAATATTCCAGAGCCTCCATTTCATCCCGAAATTGCCAAAACAGATACTGCGGGTTTGCAGGCAAATCGCAGCGTCACAACGTTGACATGGATC
>CAZPYX010000238.1:0-5337 GCA_964590635.1 uncultured Bdellovibrio sp. | reverse complement strand
AACTGACGAGCGATTTCTTTTACGATTTTTTGAGCCGCTTTACCAACCGCAGTCATTGTTGTTGAACCAACAAGGAATGGAAGGATTGAACCGATCAAGATACCGATCAATACGCCTGATGTAGTTAGCTCCAAAGACATAGCTGCCAAACCAGCCTTAACACGAACGTGATTTACTTCCATGTTGAATGCAGAGAATAGAGCCACAACCGTCAAGATCGCAGAACCGATAGCGAAACCCTTACCGATAGCTGCTGTTGTGTTACCAACTGCATCCAATTCGTCAGTGATGTCGCGAACGTTTTTACCAAGACCAGACATTTCAGAGATACCACCCGCGTTGTCAGCGATAGGACCGTAAGCATCTACAGTCATAACAACTGCAGTACCTGCAAGCATACCAACTGCTGCGATAGCGATACCATATAGACCCAACGCTTGGTCCGCGAAGTAAGCTGCAATAACAACGATCAACATAGGGATCGCAGTTGATTCCATACCTACTGCCAAACCACGGATCACGCCAGTTCCTGCACCAGTCAAAGCTGCTTCTGCAACCAAACGGATAGGACGAGCTGCTGTGTAGTACTCAGTGATCAAGCCGATCAATGCTCCACCAAATGCACCTGCTGCCAAAGCAACAGTTACTGATTGGTTGATACCGAACATTGGCAATACGATGTAAGCCGCGATTGTCAAAATGATCGGCGGAACAATAAGCGCATTACGAAGAACCGTTGCTGGTTTTCCGTTCTTAAAGATACGTGCCGCGAAGATCACAACGATAGAAATCGCAAGACCCAAAGTTGAAAGAAGCAAAGGAAGAATAACACCTGTCATACGAGTTGCTGCTGCATCTGCGCCTGACATAAGTTTAGACAAACCTTCTACTGGAATAGTCAAAGCGATCGCCATTGCTGAAACGATTGCCGCAACCATTGACTCATAGATGTCTGCGCCCATACCTGCAACGTCACCGACGTTGTCACCAACGTTATCGGCAATAACGCCTGGATTACGAGGGTCATCTTCAGGAATGTTTTCAACAACTTTACCAGCGATGTCAGCACCCACGTCAGCGGCTTTAGTGTAGATACCACCACCGATACGAGCGAACAAAGCGATAGATGAAGCACCTACTGCGAATGAATGAAGAATTGTACCGATAACTGGAGCGCCGTTAGCGTCTACAGCAGCACCGAAGAAGTGCCACAAAACACCAAGACCGATCAAACCAAGACCAGCAACAGAAAGACCCATTACAGCGCCGCCGTCTAAGGCCACAAGCAATGAAGCTGCTTTAGAACCAGTTGCTGCCGCTTGAGTAGTACGAACATTGGCATAAGTTGCCGCTTTCATACCGAAGAAGCCCGCTAGCAAAGACAAGAATGCACCAAGGATGAACGATCCCGCTGCAATTCCGCCCAAGGCGAACCAAAGAGCTGCGCCTACGACGATAGCGTAGACAAAAAGAACCTTGTACTCACGAACAAGGAAAGCCATTGCGCCTTCACGGATATAACCCGCGATGCGATTCATCGTCTCATTGCCTGCAGGTTGTGCCTTCACGCGAAGGTACAAGATGACTGCTAGGACCAAACCAACTACTCCAGCGATAATTGGAGAAATTAGCAAAGATTCACTAAACATTGTTGCACTCCATTTTGATTTCTCGTTTAAATTACGAAGACTTAGGATTAATTCAAAACATTGCGTCTAGTCAATGAACGGAAAGGGTACGCCGTACCTTTTTGCCACGCGGCGCGTGACAAAAAGGTACGGCGTACCCTTGGCGGGTTTAATAGGTTCTGGAGGCGGGATTTAAAGCAACGGCGCAAGGAACGCGAAGAAAAATCCGATCAAAAAGATTATCACGGATAAGAAATAAATTCGGGATGAATACTTTCTGCCTGTTATGCAGGCATCTCTAAGAGCCGGATCAATGGGACATGGAGCATTTCGGTTTTTCCACATCCACAATCCGTTGAAAGCAAGCATAATTGCTGCGAATGCGAAGACCTGGGGTTTGTGCTCTGAAATCCAAATAAGGCCGGGAACTTTAGTAGCAACTCCGGCAAGCACAGCTCCCATGCCAAGACTAACGAACAACGCCGGCAGCGCGCAACAAATCAAGGTGCTCGCAGAACTAAACAGCGTGAGATAATTGAAAAAACTATTTTTGGTTGAAGCTGACTTCATAACCCGCCTCTTTCAAAAGAGTTTCAATTTTTTCGTGGGAAAGCTTTTGCCCTTCTTTATAAGTCAACTTCACGAATTTCTTTTCAAGACTGACTTCGATATTAGCCACTTCAGATTGCTCCTGGAATTTTTTAGTAATTCCTTGAGCACAGAAAGAGCAAACCATGCCTCGCACCCCGACTGTCTCTGATTCCGCTGCATAGCCAAGGGAGCTCACTAAAAGAATCGCTGATATAATAAATGCTTTCATAAATTCTCCTGTCGCGCTTCGTTTTCCCGAAGTCGTTTTTAAAAATGAATCATGTAGTTAAATGCCATACCACCATCAAACCCCGCACCAATTTCAATCAGAGCATTTTTATAAAACAGTCTGATAAACTGAGTTAATTAGTCGGGTTTATCGTTCATCTGTTCCGCTTGCAGAATGACCCAGGTGAGGATCCAGCTGTACTCTGCCAGCTATGGCGCAAATCCCGAGCGAAGATTATCGGTTTCCATATCGGGCCAACTTGCAGCTTCATTAAGTTTTCTTAGAAACATTTTGTTTTGAGGAGGTGGTTCGTCATCTGGCGATTCCCAATCCGCTTCCACAGAGCCGAATCCGACCCCCACCGTTTCGTTGAAAGATCTTTCATAGCCATAACCGCCACTTACATAAAGATTCGCTTGCGAGTCTTCATTATTCCATCTCTTCGCGAGCCAATTAATTCTTGGTACCGTGTAGTTCACGTCACCTTCTCGGAAGTAATAAAGAGCTGCGGCAAGGTAGGACTTAAATGAGTAAGTCAGAAGAATTTCATTCTCGTCTTCTTTATTGTAGGACATCAGCGACACCGCTCCTTGATAGGACACCGGATGCGCGAAGGCATTGCCACTTAGGCACAGCAAGCCAGTTAGAAAAATCATTACTTGTTTTTTCATCAATCAAACTTTCTGACAAATCTCTCTTGTTTGTTTCCCCGTGGCTCGCTAAGATAAATTCAGCAATTCCCTCAACGATGCCTCAGTGGTCTTTCACAAACTATTAGGACGGGCCACCAGGCTTTGTGACAAAACTATGAATAAAAAGCTTTCTGACTCAAATGACGAAGACCTTCTTTTAGCCCTGGCAGAGGGTGAGGAGAAAGCCTTGGATCTTCTCTACTTGAGACACTCTGGGCGCGTTTTGAGTTATGCTTTAAAGCGTGGGCTCACTCGAGAACAAGCTGACGACGTCCTACAGATCGTTTTCTTGCAGCTTTTCCGAAAAAAGCACCTTTATGATCCTCAACATAAGGCCTTAGCCTGGCTTTATGTGATCACGCGCAGCGAACTAAAGGACTATAGAAACCGAGAAATTAAAGATTTTCTCGAATGGGACGATTCTTTGTCACAAAGTACCTCGATGGATCCTAGTCTAGAGAATAAGGATGAGTCTGAGTCCTTACTCAAAGAGCTAAAACCTCGAGAGCAAGAAGTAATGAAGCTTCGGTACTTGGATGAACTGGAGTATGATGAGATTGCTGAAAGGCTGCAAGAATCCCCCAGCAATATTCGTCAAATAGTCAGCCGCAGTTTAAAGTTTTTAAAAACGAAGAAGAGCACAAAGAAAGCAAAGGAGGAAATATGACAGACTATAAAAAAGATTTTGAATCTTTCGCGAGTGATTCCTCTGCCTCTGAAACGGCTGGCTCTTCTTTTGTTCTTCAAAAAATTCATAATGAAATTGCTAAGACCGCCCCTAACAAAGGTGGCGTAGCCGTAAAACTTGGACTTATTCATTTAGGCAGCTCGGCGCTGACTTTGATGGCTTGTCCTCAATTTGGTTTGCGCTTATTTTTCCAAGGTGACGGATTGATGCATTACTTTATGAAAATCAGTCCGACCTTCTGCCAAGCTTTCTGCGGAGCTTTGTATTTGTCTGCAACCTTTTTATTAGCTCGCATCGTTTTAAAATATGATGAGTGGCTTGTGGTGCTTCGCTCTCGCACTTTAAGTATTGCGACCTTAGCGCTGCTATCGTTGGGAACTTTTGCGATGCTCAATCGCGGAGTCTCTTTCGAGGCGGGACTTTTCTGGGTGTTCGGAGCCGCACTGGGTGCGGAAGCCATGTCTGCTTCGAAGCAGACTTTCAAAAAGATTTTCTCTTTTGGAAGAGCTTAGATCTTAACTCTGAATAGCCTCGCAGTTGATGTACCTTTTTGAACCAAAGGGAAGCAGGTACCTTTCGGGTTCTTTAGAGCTTGAGTTTGATTTCCAATGGGAAGTGGTCGGAGCCCATCACTGTGTGGTGGACTTCGGCTTTTAAGACGTCAAAGCCTCTGACGAAAACGTGATCGAGTTTTAGTAGGCGTCCGTCATTTTCTAAGTCTAAATGTTCTAGTTTTAAATCTCTGAAGATACTCTTCATGATCATGTAGCGTTTTACGTTCCAAGTGTTGAAGTCCCCGGCTAAGACGACCGGGCCTTCGAAGTGTGAGATCTTTTCTGCGATTTCGTACAGGGATTCTGAAAAAGCGGATGTGGTTACGAAATTCAACACGTGGGTGCAAACGAAAAGAACTTTTCTTCCCTCAAATTCGTATTCACTGAATAAAGTTAACTTTGGGGTGAGCCAAAAAAATTCTCGCGCTTTGGAACGAATGAAGTCCACTGAGGTTGGTGTGAACTTTGAGCCGATGGCAACGCCTGTGCTACTCAGATCTTTTTTATAGTGAAAGCTTTGCGCTAAATGCCACTCGTAGGCCGAGAAATCTTGTTTCCACAAGAGTGGCATTTTGTTATCTACAAGGGCTTCTTGCAGCAGGATAAAATCCTTGCCGCTGCCGTGCTTTTTAAAATCGTTTTCGAAAATATTGGCTTTTTGTCCCTTATACACATTCCAAACAAAGATGTTCAAATCCGGTCGCGCCAGAGGAGAGTTGTCACCCTCCCCTATTTTTACTAGAACCTTATCTTTTGCTGGAATAAAAAATGGGACCATCTCTGCCTTCTACCTAGCTCTACTTGCTTTTACTTAACTTTGCTCAAGTACTGTTCGTTGACTTCCACAACCTTCAAAGCTTGCGCCTCCGCGCGCTCTTGCTCTGCCAACAAGGTTGAAAGATATCTTTCCGTATAGCTAGGAACGATGACAACAATATTCTTGTTACGATTTTCT
>CAZPYX010000237.1:1268-5359 GCA_964590635.1 uncultured Bdellovibrio sp. | reverse complement strand
TGCCGTTAAAGACCACGGCCTTCCAAAGATTTTTGACTGCCTTATCAAGCCCTTGAGGCAAACGATCCCAGGAGATGCCTTTGATCGATTTCTCATGCATCTTCATCACTTTTAACATGGAGCCATGATTCACTCTGTAACCTGCAAAGGGACCTTTTGCTCGAGCCATCTCTGCACTGGTTAAATAAGCGACTCCGGTCATCAAAGAAGTGATTGCCCCTGCCCACGCGCGACCCGCATCACTGTCGTAAGAAATGCCTTTCCTCATCAACAAGCTGCCTAGGTTCGCAAAGCCCAATCCCAAAGGACGATAATCATGGGAGTTCTGGGCAATTTTTTTAGTGGGATAGCTTGAGTAGTCCACCAAAATTTCTTGGGCGACAAACAAAGTTCGCGCCGTATGAATCAAAGACTCAAAATCAAAACTTCCATCGGGATTTAAAAATTTCACCAGATTGATCGAAGCAAGATTGCAGGCCGAGTCATCTAGGAACATATATTCAGAGCAAGGATTGCTAGAATTGATCGCTCCCGTTTTAGGACAGGTATGCCATTTATTAATGGTATCATGGAATTGAATTCCGGGATCCGCGCACACCCAAGCCGCATGGGAAATCTTTTTCCAGACATCCGCAGCTGGCAATTCACGATGCGTTTTTCCAGTAATACGTGCTTTAAGCTTCCATGGTTTTTCCGCCAAGATCGCCTTCATAAAAGCATCAGTGACTCGCACTGAATTATTGGCATTTTGGCCCGAGACCGTGCGATAAGCTTCACCTTCAAATTCAGAACTCAATCCCGCCGCAATCAACATATGGGCTTTGCGTTCTTCCTTCATTTTCCACTCAATGAAATCCAGAACCTCGGGATGATCAATGTCGACAACGACCATCTTTGCCGCACGACGAGTGGTCCCCCCAGACTTGATGGCCCCCGCTCCTTTATCTAAAACCTCTAAGAACGAAATCAAACCCGAGCTGTGCCCACCGGCACTGGTCTCTTCATATTTACTGCGAATCGCTGAAAAGTTGCTGCCGGTGCCAGATCCATATTTAAAAAGTTTGGCTTCGGTCTTGGCCAGTTCAAATATTTTTTCAATGGAGTCTTCAACACTTTGAATGAAACAAGCAGAGCATTGAGGTCGCTCATAGGCATTCTTCGTCGCTTGAATTGATTTCTTACCTTCATCCCAAGCAAAGTGTTCACTCGGTGAATTAATTTTATAAGACTCCCACAAGCCGGCATTGAACCACACCGGGCTGTTGAAGGCCCCACGCTGCGACAATAAAATATATTTCAGCTCTCTCGCAAAAGTGTCGGCATCTTTCTTTGAAGAGAAATAATCTTTCTGCTTCAGCCCCGAGCCGACGATGGCATTTACAACTCGATCAACTAATTGTCGAACTGACTTCTCAGATTTCGTTTTTGGCACTCCCATTTTTCGGAAATACTTACTTGCTGCGATCTCAACAGCAAGCTGCGACCATCCCTCGGGGGCTTCCACCCCTTTCATCTCGAAAAAGATTTCTCCTTTGCGATTTTTAATTTCGCAATCAACCTTTTTCCACTGAAAAAAGGACTCAGGGTTTTTCCCTGCCGGAACAAAATAGGATGGACTGTGAAGACTTACTTTTTTTGCCATGGAGATTATTGTAAATCTGTCTGAATCCATGCTCAACCTCTAGCATTTGTGTGATCTAGTCTTGTTTCCACATTACAACTCAATCATATGGATCACTTAGGTTCTATGTTTACTCTTCTGTTTTAAAAAAGGCTCCGTAAAGAAAGGTGACAAAGAAAAGTGACGTCGACATTTGGAACTTTTTTGACAAGGGCTTCAGCGTGGAACAAGAATCACAACAGAAGAAATCGCTCCTGATCATTAAGTCACACGCCCAAGGTCTGGCTCCTGCAGAAGCCTTCCTGAAAAATCGTGGATGGGATATCAAGTCGACAGCCAACCTCAAAGAGGCTTTGGTCTTTCTCGTTCAGAATCAACCGCAGTTTGTGATGATTAGCATCGACCATCCCAACAGAAAAGTTAGAAATCTTCCCAAGGTTTTAGCGCAAGCCTTTCCCGTCTGTGTGATCGCCTTTTCCGAAACGGCCTCAGCCGCGAACATCAAAATTCTTTCAGAAACTTCGGCGGAGTATGCGATCTTCCCACCCATCACCGGTCCCGCAATTGAGCGAACCGTTAGCAAATACTACAAAGACCAACAAACGAAAGATCTGACTTCGGGAAGTAAAGGTTCCGCTTGGGAGCAAAGCTCCGATGGTCAGCAAAGTTCTATGATCGCTATCAAAGGCGGTGGGGCTTCCTCTGAAGCGGCCAAAAATATTTTGGCTCAGCTTCTTGCTGGGGATGGTGGTGACGCCATCGGCACCACCGGGTCCTTTTCCACCTCTGATAATTTGGCGGCAGTGGGAAGTTCTAATCCCGGCGAAAATACCGCAACTACTTCGGCAAACCCGTCTTCAAGCAAGGACTTAAACGACAGGACAAACGCTACGAAAAGTTCTTCGGACTCAGCCAATAATTCCGCTGAGGAAAATAATGGTTATTACTCGTCGCCACTCACAGATTCGGACGAGCCACGTCCCGTTGAGCACACTCCTCGGCAAAAAGATAATGGTCCCGGTTGGGCTCCGATTGAACAAAAAGAGAAACCCAAAGTTCGGCCTGGCATTGAAACTATTGATCAAGATATCTCTGCTCAAAACCAAGACTCTTTAATGTCTCAAGGGGCTCGCGATGCTCTGAATAAATCTTGCATCAACTTCAAAGAAGAAGTTGCTCCTCTTGAAAAAACCACAAATGTCACTTGCATCTCTGTGGAATCTTCGCGATTTTCTGGATATCTCATTGCCGCCATGGCAAAAGATAAAACCATTGATACGGTTTTCATTGAACGCATCCGCAGTCGTCTCTTTAAATTTCTAAGGCAGAACGGCGAATCTGTGGAAGACAGTCAAAGCATGCCTGTAAAAATACGCGAAGTTCCCTTTGAAGATTGGGCTTTGGCACATGCTGAATTTTTACGTAAATCCGTTCACAATGGCGAAGAAATCGCCATGGCTTTCTTTCCTCGTCGTGATCTTAAGGCAAAACTTTTGGATTGCAGCGATTCAGAAATGGCCGCCATCCACATTGACGAATTGTCAGCCGATGTTCAAGTGGAGTTCAACGTATACATCTACCTGCCGCGCAATAACAAGTACCTGCTTTACACTCCATGTGGAGGCACATTCTTCAGCACGCAAAAAAACCGTCTGGTGAACCAAGGTGTATCTCATCTTCATATTTTACGTATGGAACAAGCCAGCTTGGACAAATACCGAGCACAGAACTTCCTCAATAACAAAATTGATGAATTTGAGTCGAAGGAACGCGAGAAAATTCTTGTCTGATATCTTTATTCTTGACCGTTCTAAGGCCCCATGAGTAGCTCTTCTCATGGAAACTTCAATCACTGCGCCTATGACGACAGAAAGCCCTACCAGCAAAGACTCTGGTATCTATCTTGACTACAATGCGACCACTCCTGTTGACCCCGCAGTCTTCGCGCACATGGAACCCTACTTCAAAGAGTTCTTCGGAAATCCTGCAAGCGCAGGTCATCATTGGGGTTGGGCCGCAGAAAATGCTGCACAGAAAGCCCGTGGCCAAGTGGCCTCTTTAATTGGTTCCAAGGCCAACGAAATTGTTTTCACCAGTGGTGCAACGGAAGCAAACAATTGGGTTATCTTCGGATTGATTTCCAAACTTCGTAATGAAAATCCCTATGAGCCTATTCACTTCATCACCAGTTGTGTTGAGCATAGCTCCACGATCAAAGCGATGGAAGCGGCGCAAAAACTCAATGTCGAAGTGGATGTTTTGCCCGTCAATCATTATGGCCAAGTGGAACTTGAAGCCGTTCGCAAAGCCATCAAGCCCCACACAAAACTGATGAGTTTTATTTGGGTCAATAATGAGATTGGCACAAACAATCCTATTTCTGAGATTTCCAAAATCGCGGAAAAGAAAAAAAAACATCTTCACACCCATGCCCCACAAACAATGTGGCAAAAACCCTTTTAAAATACCA
>CAZPYX010000237.1:0-1258 GCA_964590635.1 uncultured Bdellovibrio sp. | reverse complement strand
ACACACGCGTAATCCAGAATGTTACGGATTTTTTTGGGAAAATCGGGAAAGAGAATAAAATTTATCTTCATACCGATGCCACACAAGCAGTTGGCAAGATCCCTGTGAATGTCACAGAGATGGGCATTGATTTGATGTCGTTCTCTGGTCATAAAATTTACGGCCCTAAAGGAGTCGGCGCACTTTTCATTCGTTCAAAGGATCCTAAAGTTCAAATCAATCCATTGATCTACGGTGGTGGCCAAGAACGTGGCCTACGCTCTGGAACCTTGAATGTGCCTGCCATTGTGGGATTGGGATTTGCTGCGGAAATTTGCGAACGTCATCTTCATGCAGAATCAGCACGCCTGCTTTCTTTGCGACAACTTTTGTGGCAAAAACTGCAAGTGGGCATCCCGGGAATTCGCTTGAATGGTCACCCTACGGAACGCTCACCAAACAATCTCAGCATCACACTTCCTGTAAAAACAGAAACTCTGCTGCCACGTTTGCAAAAACTTGGTGTCAGTACGGGGTCTGCCTGTAGCACTGGCGCCATGACCATCAGTCATGTCCTCCATGGCATCGGACTCAGCGCTGAACAGGCCCAATGCACTTTGCGCCTGAGCCTGGGACGTTGGACGACCGAAGACGAGATCTTAAGGGCTACAGAGATTCTTCAGAACGCCATCCCAAATAAAATTGTATAATATTTTCAGTATTTTAGGCCCTCATTGAGGCCTTTTGTCCGCCCTCTATTCGTCCCCTTCCTCTGAAGGGGGCCCCTGTGCTAGAATGAATTCACTTAGGTACAGATCCGAGGAGTTTCTATGATTAACATTTCCCCTGAAGCAGCTCAAAAATTGGCTTCTCTTAAAAAAGATGAAGGCAAAGACGACAGCGCATTTCTTCGCGTGGAAGTAAAAAAGGGCGGCTGCTCTGGTTTGTCATACAAAATGGACTTTGATAATGCATCTCGCGACGGTGACAAAACTTTTGAATCACATGGTCAAAAAGTTGTCGTGGATCCACAAAGCATGCTTTACATTTTGGGCATGACACTTGAGTATTCTGGTGGCTTGAATGGCAAAGGTTTTGTCTTCAACAATCCAAATGCTTCTAAGAACTGCGGTTGCGGTTCTAGCTTCAACGTTTAAGCTGATTATTTTTAATTTTATTATTAAAGCCTGCATTCATGATGTAGGCTTTTTTTCTTCTAGCTCTACGTATTGAATCACAGTAAAAAGACACTTTGAGAGGAATCACTAGGAAGCCACTT
>CAZPYX010000236.1:0-5367 GCA_964590635.1 uncultured Bdellovibrio sp. | reverse complement strand
ACCAGAGCGCATTCGGACCGCAACGAAACTAGTGCCAGGTCAAGATTCTCTGAAATTTATAGCAGACCCCGATCAAACAACTCAGATATCAGGTCTACTTCATAAAACAGAAGGGCACGGCGACTACTATACGAATGATGTCAACGCACCACTAATTTGCTCTGGCGATCTTGCCATAGATGGAGTTCTTTATTTGAATAACGTAGTTATTCAAACACAAACTGGTTGTCGCATTTATGCTACAAAATCAGTTTTCATATCAGGACCAATCACTTATAAAGATGGTAACGAGGCAAAACAAAACCTGCAAATTGTCAGTGGGCGCTCCATCAATATGGGCCTTGGAAAAAACACATGCAAGGCTCAAGAGATCAACGGCAACAGCCTCACCCATCGTTTAAAAGAAGACGACCGTCGAAAGTACTTCTTCACTAGAGCAAATATGGATCGCTCCGTGCAGGATAATCTAGATAACATCTATGATGATGCCAACCAAATTGGCGTTGATACGATGTTGGACGCCGCATGTGAGCCGAATAAACGGAAAGTAGCATTTAGTCATTTGATCTTAAACGCTCCCATCGTTTTCAGTCGTTATCAAGGCGACTTCAAAGGGTCCATAATTGCGGAAATTGCGTTAATGAGCTTAGATCATTTCATCTTTGAATTCGATCCTCTATTCAGTGTTGAGAACGTTTTGCCTCTGCTAAACCCGGACGATTATCTCAAGGTGAAAAGATAATGATTCTAAATCTAAACTAAGTCGACACCACTGGCGTCTTCAATAGACGTCAGTGGTATTTAGAAATCAACCGAAGCTAATGAACATATGGTCCTTGATGTAATAAACGATTGATTCGCGATAAACTGCTGTAAGCTCCATATTTATTCGAAGAGGAACCCATTATCTGGCCGGCAAGCTGAGCATATATATCCTGAAGCTCTCCAACCGGCGTATCATTCGGCGATTGTGCCAGCTCCTCGCTAGCGGAATTTAGCCGTTCTTGCTGCAACTCGATTCCACGAAGAGCCCTACGATATGAGTTCACGGCAGCATTATAATCATCAATGGCATGGGCTAGCTTCACTAATAGCTGGGATGACAGTTGAGCTTTTTGACTTACGAGGGTATTGACGTTACTTGCTCCTACTTTGACATAGAAAGGTAACCCCAAACCCAATCCCACCTGAGGGTCTCCAGCAGGGTCCAGCCACTGAAACATTCTTCCATTGGTGTCGGCCCTCGCGGCCAAAATCATCTCATCCATTTGCTGAAGCTCAAGAGCCGTCTGCAAAACTCTGTTCCCTAGGGAGGATTCAAATTTATAAACTGCGGGATTCTCGATATCCATGAAGGGCTTAAATTGCACGCCAGTGATAGCCAATGGATTACAAAACCCGGTTGCATAAGCTAGTTCAATTAGATCGGAGGAATAGTTTTGAGTTAACGAATTTTCCAAATCACCAATCAGATGAAGCGCTGAAGCGACATCTCTGTATCGGCCTTTGGGCATTTTTCCCTCAGCCTCAAGGGCTGCGATTTGCTTAACAGATTTTTCAGTCAGGGCGCGAATCTTTAGAACGGTCTGAAGATTTTCATAATCTGTAGAAACTTGCATGACCAGTCCCTCAATGATCTGAACAGCATCTTCCTGCAGTATCGCAACCCCTGCTTTTTGAGCCTTATATAAATGACTAGCTTCGCTCGCCTGCGCCCAACGAGATGGCAGAAGAAATGGCACCAAATCCCCGATGGCACTTAGCCAACCAATGGGATCGGAGGTCGCCACCGTTAGGATCGATCCAAAACTGAGGTGAGGCAACAAATTCAGATAATGCAGGCGCATGTTAGCCTTGGCACCTTGAAGACGCTCAAACTCAGCTCGTGAATCGAAGTTCAATTTTCGTCCTCTGTTTACGAGTTCTCCCAAATTGTATGCCTTTGGGTCTTCCAATTTCAGACCCTCTACCAAGGTGTTCGCATCCTGTGTTCTGGCTAGAACAGCATGCACGACTTCTCCGTTTTTGATGGCGTTCATACTGATGACAGCTTCGGTCGCACAGATATGAAGATCTTTAAGATCCCCCGCCTGGGATTGCTGATAACAACCGTCTTTGTATTTTTTCAGCTCCAACTGATCTAAATTCGGATCGTTCGACTGAAGACTAATGGAGTTTTCAGAATTCTGAACCATATCAATGTGGGTCTTTTCCACGGCGCCAGATTTCGAATCAGGCAATGCTGCATAGCTTTTTGTTGAAGGCGCATTTTTTCCACCACAAGCAGAAAGTACGCAGGTAATAAGAATTGAGATATAAAATTGTTTAAGCTGTTTCTTCATAATATTCTCCAACTCGGTGAAAAGCCATAGGAGGACTCTCACCGGTTTGTAAGGCTAAAAATACAGACAGATAGAGTTGAGCTCCGAAAGACAAAGAGCTTCTAGTATTCCCGAATACATATTCGAAAACAGCTGATGTCAGACGCTCGCTCGCGACTCCGCCTGCTAGGGATAAAAATTTATGAGTTCACCGCTGTGATTTATCTGGGAATTTAATTTACAGAGATACAGATAAAACGAGAGTGATATGTTGGGCTGGAAGAGGGTCGTCGTCCATGTATCTCCTTCTCGTTAAATGATTAAGATCGGGATTCAAGTGAGTACCAAATAACCTCACTATTTTTTTGAAGGCAACCATTTAAACTCTTTTCCAATCTTAGTGGCACGCCGCATTTGATGACCAAACAGAAATTTATCTCGACGTCGAGAAGATTGAATTGAGCTTAAACCTGCCTTTGATTTTTCTCGAAACGAAGCCGTGACCGAAATTTACTTAAAAGGCCTGCAGCTGAAGCGTAACCAACGATGACTATAATTGAAAAGAATGGAAGAGTTCTGACAGCCCAAAGTACGTAAAGGATCCGTATCCACCGCAAGTATTGGGCAAAACAGGCTCCGATAATTTCAGAGCCTGCTTAAGAGAGAAACTATAAACGAATGCCTTCAGCTGCAACGGCATCGCGCACTGAGGGACGAGTTGCCATTTTCTCAATAAGACCAAGAATGGCTTTGTGATTCGTTAAATCGACTTTCAATGGATGCGCCCAGCGAACGATATTGTAAGCATAAGCATCAACAACCGAAAATTGATTGCCCAACATGAATTCATTTTTTTGCAAATTTTTGTCTAGAACTTCAAGGCGCAATTGCAATCTTTCATGAGTCGCCTTCATAGACTCTTCACTTTGCAAATGAGCATAGAACAAAGGACTGATACCTTTGTGCAACTCTGTCGCGATATAATTCAACCACTCCATTGCCTTATAACGTTCTGGAGTTCCGAATTTAGGGATCAGGTTTTTCTCAGGCACTTGGTCCGCGATCCATTGCAAGATCACAGCCCCTTCAGTCATCAGCTCTCCGCTTTTTAGTTGCAGAGCGGGAACATAACCTTTGGGGTTCACTGCTTTGTAATCGCCGCCCGCATATTGTTTTGCTTTCAGATCCACTTTGATCATTTCGAAATTAAGACCGGCTTCACGCAATACGATTTGAGATGCAAGCGCACAGGCTCCTGGAGAATAATAAAGATTCATTCGGCTTTTCCTTGTTAGAGTTGATCATCTGACTTCCAAATCTTAGGCGCTTATGTTACAAATGTAAACCTGGTTTCATAAAGTAACTATAGAATGAAGTTACCGTTTGGAAACTAAGAAAGCATCAGATGTTGAAGCGGCGCAAAGTCAAAATAGAACAAGAGCCCTCAGAAGAGTGTCCTCTTATGGGCTGCATGAAAATTATGGGTGGAGCCTGGACGCCAAGCATTCTGTGGTGCTTAAAAGGTCATTCACGACGTTTTAGCGAGCTCCGCGATGATATCCCTGGGATCTCGGCCAAAGTGCTGACACAAAGACTACGTCGTTTGGAAACAGATGGTTTGGTTTTAAGAACAGTGATGCCGACCTCGCCACCCACTGTCGAATACACCCTCACGGATTTAGGAGAAGAACTAAAGCCCGTGATTGAAGCGATCGTGCGCGTCGGTGAAAAAATGAAACGCAGAAAAAAACAAAACCAGAAGATTGCCGCAGACAGATAGCAGCCTACTTCGATATTGAAAATATAACTTCAATTGCACGGATCTATAGTTTCACTCAAAGCAGCTCTTTCACATGCGGTGCCTTGAGCTAAATCACCTACCAGCGACTCCCCTTTTTCTTTATTCTAGATTGAACTCCAAACTCGATTTAGCCAACTCAAAGATTCAGGGTCTTTGCACACAATTTTAATAGTTTGATGACAACTGTAAGGACATCCTGTGATGTTCAAGCTGTATAATCCAAGCTCCTTGACGTAATAGTCTGGCAAGTAAGCTATAGCGTGTCCCTCATTAAGCACCCTATCCATGAGCTTGAGACTTGAAGTACGATACTTGATTTGACGTGGGAACTTATCATCACGCCAGCCATCCAACGACGCTGATGTTGTGACTCTCCCAAGCATTGCAACTTCTGGAGTAATGAACGAATGCTTTAAAAGCTCCTCGACAGGAATTTTAGAAGATGCCGAGTATTTATTGAAGAGCGCATGCTCCTTAGAGGCGCAAGTTTTAAATTCTACTTTCGCCAGAGTTTTCGCTTTCAAGCCATTGGGAACATCACCCGTCATCAAGGCAAAATGAGCCTCCCCATCTTGAACCTGCTGAATAGCTGCAGCTTCTGAGCGAGTTTGAAATCGAAAGCGTGAGTTAGGGAACGCCTTTTGTACTTTCCTGAAGAGATCGACCCCGAAATGAGTATGTAGAATCTCTTCCCCACTGATGACAACATTCAAGGTTCCCTTTTTTTCCCGAAAGTTCAACCTTCGTCGCCTCCTCCATCTGGATAATGTGCGCAGCCCGCACTTTCAGCGTAAGACCTTCCGGTGTCAGATGGATGTTTCGACCCTGCTTATAAAAAAGAGCAACCCCTAGTTCATCCTCAAGACGACCAATCGCCTTGCTGAACGAGCCAGGCGAAACATTAAGCTCCTCTGAAGCTCGATGAATATTTTCGTGTTGGGCAACGGCGAGAAAATAGCGAAGTTCAAACATTTCCATATTGGAAACATTTATTTCATAAACGTCTCTTTTTAGCAAGGGACTAATAGATTACAAGCTTCTCTATACCAAATCCACCTAAAGGAGATTTCAATGAGAAATTTTGTCGGAACAGCCATTCTACTTATCTCAGCTTCAAATGCTTTGGCCTCAAATCAATGCTCTAAACTGAATGCATGGGCTAATTATTCAGACACGCCAGACCTCCTTTGCATATCGTATACAAACCTTAACTCTGGAAACAAAGTTTCAATTCAACTTCTAAGA
>CAZPYX010000235.1:0-5439 GCA_964590635.1 uncultured Bdellovibrio sp. | reverse complement strand
TCAATGGTTCCGTCACAGGTGACATTCCATAATAGCCGCGAAGATCTATGACCATGACCATCTCACCTCTCATGTTCATCATACCGACGACATAGGACGGATAGCCTGGGAGCTTCATGAGCTCTTCATCAATCTTAGCAATCTCATCAATACCGCTCAAACGGGTCGACAGCATATGATTCAATTTAAATGTCAGGTAGGCGTTGCGTTGGCTGGATTTATCCCGCTCTTCTTGAGTGCGGCTGTCTTTCTTGCCATAAAGTGAGTTATGCCCCCGAGTGATCTCTAACACTTCATCATTGGACAAAATTTTATTCTCATTCAGAAAAATGACATTGGCATTATTCTGGTCCGGAAGAAGACCTCTCATCATTTCGATTTTTTCTTGTTGAAACAAAGGAATTGGCAAGATCTCGTCTTCTAAAAACGAAACGATGCTATCGACACTGTCCACGAGCATTCCGACATGCACATTTTCCAAAGTCAAAATGATGATCCGCTTCGAATCACGATCTGAACCTTCCGCACCGCCGATTTTCAAAAACTTCTGGAAGTCTAGAATCGGAACAATCATACCGCGTAAATTCACCATACCAATGCAATAGTCGACGGCTAATACGCTTCTTTTAATCTCGGGCATGCGAATGATTTCACGAATCCCCGAGATTTGTAAACCAAACTCCAATGGTCCCGATCTAAAGGTAATGCATTGGCAACGCTTTGAGTTTTTCTTCGTGATGCCCACGACATTGCTTTTAGTCTGTTCCATAATTTCAGGAAGATTTTCAATCTTAACTAAGGACAAAGGATCAATGACCTCCACCAGACGATCGCCGCCATTCAGCTTCAAGATGCTGCGAATTACCGTCTTATTGCCTGTAGCAGGTTTTTCGAAGACAGAAATATCTTCTTCTTGAACATTAAGAATCTCAGAAGTCGAATCAAACAATAATCCAATCCGAACTTTTTCCGTTGAAACAATGGCTACTTTTTTAAAGGCCGAGGACTTTTCGCTTTCAACTCCTAACAAGCGCGCCACGTCGACGATCGGAGTGACCACACCGCGAAGATTGAAAAGACCCACCAAATAATCCGGAGCCAAGGGAACTGCCGTGATTTTATCAGGGTAATTAACAACCTCTTGCAAAGACGAGATGGAAATTGCCAGCTCCGATTCACCCAGACGGAAAGATGCAAACATTTGCAAATTCGACATTTTGAGTTTTCTACTTACTGCAAGTGCTTCCATCTTCCATCCTCTGCGCAACGTGCCGTTTGATCCAAGTCTAACTTTAATAAAACCGTTCTACACAACAAAGCGAGATACGGTTTTATTGAGTTCTGAAGCCTCTTTTTCCAGGCCATGTGTGGCATTCGCAATGCTTTCAGAGGCCATACTTGATTTTTCAGACTCCGCAGCAATTTGTTGAATCGCCAAACTGATGCCTTGCGCAGCACCGGCTTGTTCTTCCGCAGCTGTCGTCACGTCGGAAATCGACAAAGTTGTCTTTTCAATTCCCGCAACAATCTTCCCGAAGGCATCACCCGCTTGAATTGAAATCGCACTGCCCTGTTCAACACGTTTCACCGATTCATTGATCAGTTTAGAAATCTCTTTTGTCGCCTGCGATGATCTTTCCGCAAGTTTACGAACTTCATCAGCCACGACAGAGAATCCAAGCCCGTGCTCCCCGGCCCTTGCCGCTTCAATGGCAGCATTGAAGGCCAAAAGATTTGTTTGGCTTGCGATCTCGCTGATCACCTTGATGATCTCACTAATGTCTTCAGAAGACTTGTTAATCAAATCCATGGCCTCGATGGACTTAGATATGGCCTGTCCGCCCAACTCGGCTTCTTTCTGAGTGACCTTTGCCAACTCATTAGCTTTCTTCGTATTGTCGGCGATGGAGGCGATAGAAGCTGTAAACTCTTCGATAGAAGAACTCATCTCTTCAACTGTTGCTCCCAAAGTTTGTGCACCTGATGCAACCGATTTCGATTGATCGGCAATCGCCTTCGATGAAGTTCCGAAGTTATTAGCAGAGCCCACAACTTGCGAAATAACCACGCGTAAATCGCTCATCATTTTTTTAATTCCCAGTGCCAACTGCCCCAAGGCATCCGCACCAGCAACAGTGA
Source organism: uncultured Bdellovibrio sp. (assembly GCA_964590635.1). Lineage (GTDB taxonomy): Bacteria > Bdellovibrionota > Bdellovibrionia > Bdellovibrionales > Bdellovibrionaceae > Bdellovibrio. The sequence continues at coordinate 3,300 of CAZPYX010000235.1, read as the reverse complement.
TCTCTGATGTCAGGTCTCCATTCGAGGCCTTATTCACTGTTGCCAACAGAAGATCCACTTTCATCTGGTCTTCCTCTGCCTTTAACTTCACGGCTTCTTCCAGCTTCACTTGTTCCGTGATATCAGACGCAAACTTAACGACTTTATACGGTCTTCCATTCATGTCCATGATGGGATTGTAAGTCGCCTGAATCCAAATTTGCTTTCCACCAGCACCAACACGCAAATAACGACCAGAATCGAACTCACCACGATTGAGTTTCTTCCAGAAATTTTCGTAGTCGGCGCCACGGGCGTATTCCATCTCGCAGAACATGCGATGATGCTTGCCTTGAATTTCAACAAGACTATAACCCAAAGTTTTTAAGAAGTTCTCGTTGGCATTGATGATTGTACCGTCAAGATTGAACTCAATAACTGCTTGAGCTTTACTGATAGCTTCAATGTTTCCTTCGAACTCTGCATTCTTCAACTTGCTGGCTGTTACATCTGTAGCAAATTTCACAACCTTAAAAGGAATACCACTTTCATCTAAAATTGGATTATAAGAAGCATTGATCCAAATCTCTTTGCCGCCTTTACCGAAGCGTTTAAACTCTCCGGCAACAAATTCGCCAGAAGCCAGAGTCTGCCAAAACTTTTTGTATTGAGGGCTTCTTACATACTCTGGGTCGCAAAACATTGAATGATGATTGTCTCGGATCTCTTCCAACGAATAGCCTAAGGCTTTTAGGAAGTTTTCATTGGCATTAATGATGGTTCCGTCCAAGTTGAATTCTATGACTGCTTGAACTCTATGAAGTGCTTTAATTTCTTCTCTAAGAGTTAAAAGTTCATCTGGCTGAGAAATTGATTCGACAATCCTACGTGCAGTACTCATTATGAAACTCCCTCCGTCCGAAGACCCAAAACTATTCGGAGCATTAACAATTGTCTCGAGCCGCCAAAGTCCATCGTTGCTGGATATTAATCTTCCTAAACAGATGTAATGCTTCTCAAAATGAATAACGTCACAAGCTGATCATTTGAATATGCAATGGAATCAAGTAACAAGAAGCCTTAACACAAGCAGGTTTTTCTAAGTCCACATTGATACTGAGTTTGTTTAAAACTTTACTTTTAATAAGATGCACTTACTTACGGATGTATCAATCACAGAACGGAAGTCACGCCAAAGAAAATTTATCGGCACAAACTGTTTTAATATGTCGAATCGAAGAACAAATACAGATTCATTTGCTTGGTGATAATTTGCATTTACCACCATACTAATGGCGCTATTTAAAAATGATTATCTTAAATCGCCCAAGACTTGGGGCTTCATAAGAATAGATTGATAGACCTTATAGTTGCGAGTCACCAAGCGAACATACTCGCGGGTTTCTGTATAAGGAATCATTTCCACAAACAGATCAATGTTGTTTGTCGGATACCGTTTTTGCCACTGACGAACTACGCCGGGCCCCGCATTATAGGCCGCTAAAGCCAATTCTACGGAACCAAATTCGTTAATCAAACGAGCCAAGAATTCAGAACCCGCATGAATATTTGCTTCAGGATTTAAAAGTTGTTTCGGCTGTCTGACACCGAAGATGCGTGCTGTTGGATAAATCAACTGCATAAGGCCTGCAGCCTTCGCACGACTTCGCGCATAGGGATTGAAAGCACTCTCTTGACGAATCAATGCTTTAACTAGAACAGGATCTGCACTTTTACTATTTTCAACAATTTCTTTCCAATAGCGAACCGGGAATAACAATCCAGCCACTGATTGCGACAACATCTCTGGATGATCCGCTAAGTAGCGATGCAAAGTTTGGAATACTGAAAGATCCGCACCGCTAAAACTCATTAATACCATCATGGACGTTTGGAATGACAATGGCAAACTTCTGAACTTTTCATAATTCAACTTACTTGCCAAATATTTGACTGTATCTGTTTTGCCCTTTTCATTTAACTCAATAAACGACACCAACAAACGATCCCAATCTTCAGAGCCACTCGTCGTCGTTAAGAACCATTGAGGTCTGATATGCTCTGACTTCTTTTCATCATCCAAAAGAATACCGTACCCACCCCATGGATTTCTATTGCTTACCTCTTTAGAGGTTGAGCAAAGACTGTGAAGATAAGCTAAACGATCACTCGCCCCACGTTCCGCATTTGCTGGGAACATGCTTAGATATTCTTGGGCTTTAGGACATTCACCTCTTTGAATTGCAAAAACAGCAAGGCGAAACAAGCTTTCATTTTTTGAAAAAGCAGGACAAGTTAAAACCTTTTCATGCAAATTTTGCGAAACTAAACTTGCTTCGGCTTCTGGAAAATCCAACTCTAAAGAAAAACCGAGGGCTTGGCTTTCAACGGCCTTGCCACAGTCAAACTCTGCAAGCAATTGATGTCCACGATGGGCTTTCTTTGTCAGACTCCAGTTGCGGAATTTCTTTAAAAACTGCTGTTGTTGGCTTTTATCTTTCGATACTACTTGCACAGTTTTTTCAGCCTTCAACGAAGCCGGCAACTGCGCCGCTGGATCTTTAGAATTTAATCCTTCAAAACCCAGAACGGATGTTTGCAAACGAAGCTGAGCCAGAGTAGGTGCCATTCCCTGTTGCAGAGCTTGACTTAATTCAAGAGCTCCTGATGGAACAACCATAGCCGGTTCTCGCGATTTCGTCGCACAACCTGTTATCAGTAGAAATGAGAAAATAAATAGTTTGCGCATATATACCTATCGGCAGTTTACCGAAATCCGCGGGCCAGTTTAATAACCTTTATTGAAAGGAATTAGCCCGGCCACCAACCCTAGGACTAGTCTCAGGATGACGGCTGGCTCAGTGTCGGGTCAAGGACTTATAAATCAGGCCAATTTAGGGAGCTTCTTTAGATTCTGAAGGCGAAATCCAAAGAAATTCTTAGCCTCTTTCGAACACAGGCTTGGAGCCTAGAAAGTGCCAATACCTTGGCAGATTTTCATAAAAATAGAATGCAAGTATCCCTCGCGACTACTCTACTACTCTCTAGTATACCCAATACACAGGTATCCTTTGAAGCTCGTGGTTCGGCTACTTATCTTTGGCGGTTCGCAATTTTTTACGGCGCGAGATTTTGAAATTGGTCACGTTGATATCGAAATACTCAGGCTCATAGAAACCGCTGCGAATCTGCGCGAACCACTCACGTGTCTCTTTGTGTCGCGGATGTTTACGATCGTTGATGGCTTTTTTAAATTCTCCAAAACCATATGCTCCCCCGCATCCTTCAGGAGGACTGGCATTCGCACCTTCAAGACACAGC
>CAZPYX010000234.1:0-5453 GCA_964590635.1 uncultured Bdellovibrio sp. | reverse complement strand
CGGGAGTCTTAACCGGCACGATCAGCTCCGACAACATCGTAGCCCCAGGAAATGTTAATCCAACAACCTCTCCATTCAGTGATAATCAGTCCGTAGCTGGAACAAGAATCACTTGTGCGCTCACCGCACAGATGCTTATGCATTCAGATGGAACAGCCATTTACATGGACTCGGCCGGTGGCGCTTACATCTACAGAATATCGGGTGGCACTTATTATAGGATTGCAGGTCTTGCAACAACAGGATATCGCCCAGCAGATAATGGCCAACTGGCACGCTCAGCACAATTATCGAATGTCACGGCCATTCAAGAAATCCCCTCAGGTCCCTACCAGAAAGATCTTCTGATATTTGATGGAGGATACCTGCGACGGATTTCATATTATACAGAATCAGCAAATCCTAAGATATATGATGTCGTCAATCTGAATACACCGGGATATCTCACATCACCGACCTCTGTTTGGTATGATTTCTCTACTGAACAGGCCGGTGTTCTTGGAAGTGGCAAGGTTTATCTGGCAAATAGCTCTACCGTTCGTCGAATTCAATTTGATTCAACACTCTCGACTTATTCGGTTTATAACTATCCATTTGAGGGAACAACCCTTGCTGGTCAGGTGGGGATCTCTTTGACGCCAGCGGGATTGATGGTTCTTCAGCCTAGCAAGAGCCGCGTTCTTCGCGTTGACCCTTAGACTATTCAAAATAAAAAGGCCGCTTTTACGGGAAGCGGCCTTGCAAAAAAACCAATCACTGGTGAACCCCAGCGATTGGTTGGGAAATAAAAATTAATTCAACTGACGGCAGCTTGGAATCTTCACTGCCAAAGCTTTATGATTCACCAGGCTTGAGTAAAGTTCATTCGCAGCCTGAGTCAACGTGGCATTCTGACCTTCAACGGAAGACTTCACGCGAATCGTGATTTGCAAATCATCTTTTCCGTTACGAGCCGCACCCAATTTATAAATCTTCAAAGCTAAAGAACCAACCAAGTTCGCATGACCATCTTTACCACCAATAGCACGCGCTTCATACTCTTCGAAACGCAAAACATACTGTGCAGAATTTCCATCAACAACTGTCTAACCTTTGTTTTGCAAAGTCGCGAGGATTTCCTGGGATGTCTCTTCAGGCACAGAGATGGGACATTGACTTGCAGCTTGTGCGCTCATTCCGCCCAACAACGACAAAGAAAATAAGATTTTATTCATGACAGCTCCTTTAGTTTATCCATATGGATTGTTAATCTAAAAGACCTCTAGGCAACAGCCATACCAGCTCAGACCCACTCCACATTGCAAAGAACCTGTCACTTCAACGAACGATGCCGTCCCGGGTTGTCATTCACAGTGATGATCCCGTAACGGCATAAAGTGTTTTTTTAACGGACTCAGCTTTCTGACTCTAGAATTTTTTTACGATCAGACTTTTCCACAATTCTATAGAGGGCCGGAATCACAAACAAGGTCAACAAAGCTGACGAGAACAATCCCCACACAACCACCGTTGCGATCGGGCGTTGCACATCAGAACCAATCCCCGTCGCTAGAGACGCCGGCAGAAGACCAATAATAGCGACCACTGCTGTCATTAGGATGGGACGCAAGCGGAGGCTGGCGCCCTTTATAATAGCTGCATCCAAACTCATCTTTCCCTCATCCCAAAGTTGGTTGATATAACTCACCATCAACACCCCATGCATTGTGGCTACACCAAACAAACTGGTCAGACCCACACCCGCAGAAACGCTAAAGTGCATGTCGCGGAACCACAAAGCCAAGCCACTTCCGATTAAGGCAAAAGGCACCGTCACCAAAACCAAACCAGCTCGCTTGAAGGAACCAAATGTCACCATCAAAAGAAGGAAGATCACCCCAATAGTCATGGGGATCAGCAATGCAAAGTGAGACTGGGCACGATCTAAATTTTCAAACATACCAAGCCACTCGACCGAATAGCCCTCGGGAAGCTTGATGTCTTTATCAAATTTCTTTTGAGCTTCAGCCACGAACTCCCCTTGAGAGCGATCGCGAATATCGCAGCGAACCGTCAGACGCCGTTTACTGTTGGCTCGAGCGATCAATGTTTGACCATCGATCACGCGAATATCCGCAACTTGGGCCAGAGGAACAGCTTCACCTTGGTCATTGAACACGGGCAACAGACCAATTTGCTCTGGTGTAGCGATCTGCTTAGGCGCATATTTCACGACGATATCAAAACGTCTTTCGCCTTCATAAAGTTGGCTAACCGGAAGACCACCCACTGCCGTATTAATCACATCATTCACTGTATCAACCGCCAATTGGTAGTGAGCCATGCGAGCTTTATCGATGCGAATTTGCAATTGCGGTTGGGGCCCCTCTTGCTCAATACCCACGTTACGACTGCCCGGAATCGAACGCAGAAGTTTTGCGGCTTTTTCGCCAAGGTTGCGCAATTCCTCCAGATCGTTTCCGACCAACTCCACAGCCAGATCCGCAGAAGTTCCGTTCGTGTCTTCGGTCACACTGTCAATAATAGGCTGAGTAAGGTTGAACTTTGTCGTCGGGAATTCTGCTGAAACTCGCGCACGCAATGCGGACTCTAGATCCAACTTTGTATGATAGTCACGCCATTCACCGCGAGGTTTCAACCCCACCATCATTTCAAGACGGTTGGTTGGGAATGGATCGGTGCCACCATCGTTACGACCTGTTTGAGAAGTCACGAAGGACACCTCTTGGAAACTGCCAACGATGCCTCGCAATTGATTGGCATACTTGCTGTTTTCTTTGAGCGAAATACCTTCAGGGAAATTTGCACGAAGCCAGAAAACACCTTCATCCATATACGGCAGAAACTCTGTTCCTAATCTTGGCATAACTCCAAAGAGTACTCCAAAAAATAGAATCACCGTACAACCCAAGACTTTAAAGCGATGGACCAAAACCATCGGCAACAATTTGTCGTAGCTATCATTGATATAATCAAAGATCTTGGACTGATGCTCCTTAACTCCTTTTTTAAATAAGAAGCTAGACAAAATAGGAACTAGATACAAAGCCAGCAAAGTCGCGCCAAACAAAGCGAAGCACAGAGTGATCGCCATAGGACGGAACAATAATCCTTCGATATATTGTAGCGACAACAATGGGAAGTACGCCACAATCACGATGATCATGGAAAACAGCATGGGTTTTTGTACCTGTTGAGTCGACGTCAAGATCAAAGATTTCAAATCGCTTTTCTTCTCGCTTCGCCCGTCATCCTGCAAATGCCGGATGATGTTTTCCGAGATGATAATCGCACCATCGACGATGATACCAAAGTCAATGGCTCCCACAGATAGCAAACTAATAGGAATGCCCGTAAGCTTCATCAACAACAAAGCAATCAGCAATGATCCCGGAATAGTCATTGCCACGATAAAGGCGATCTTTGGATCACCAAGGAAGAAAAATAGAATGATCACAACCAGGCCAATTCCCAAGGCCGTGTTATGCAAAACAGTATGAACAGTCTCGTTGATCATATTCGAACGATCATAGAACGGCTTGATTGTCACACCCTTAGGGAGAGTGCTCCCATTCAGCTCCTTCACCGCCTGCTGGATATTATTTAGGGTTTCAGATGGATTGGCACCACGGCGCATGACTACGATACCTTCAACGCTGTCGTCATCTTTGTCTTTTCCGAAGACACCTGTTCTGGGAAGATGGTCGATCACCACCGAGCCCACGTCTCTAACAAAAACTGGAGTGCCATTGGAGTTTTTAATGAAAACATTGGCAAGCTCTTTATAGTCCTCGACACGTCCCAAGCCACGGATCACCAAAGAGGTTGCCCCGCGCTCCATCAAACTACCACCACCACTGCTGTTGTTCGCTTTGATCGCAGCAGTGACCTCCTGAAGCTTTACTCCGTACTGAGCCAGCTTGTCTTTATCCAAGTGCACGGCATATTGTTTCCCAAGACCACCGAAATTTTCCACATCCACAACGCCCTTGGCTTGCAGAAGTCTTGGAGTCACAACCCAGTCATTCAAAGTGCGCAGTTCTGTTGGATCATGCTGTTGATCACCGACAAGTTGATAGCGATAAACTTCACCATAGGCCGTCGCCAAAGCACCCAAGGATGGTTGAGCATCCGGTGGCAATCCAGCATCGGCAATTCGTTCAAACACCACCTGACGCGCCCAATAGTCCTCAACATCCGGTTCAAAAACAATTTGCACAGAGGACAAGCCGAAAATGGTACGGGAGCGGATCACTTCAGAATGCGGAACACTGGCCATGGCCCGTTCCAAAGGAATCGTGATCTGTTGTTCAACTTCCTCGGCAGCACGGCCTGGGTAAGTTGTAATAATTTGCACTTGAACTCCGGAAATATCAGGATAGGCATCAATGGTCATGCGAGTGAAACTCCACATGCCCAGTCCTGCTACCAAAGCTGCAATACCAAGAATAAACCAACGTTTTTTTAGAGCCCAAGCTACAGAATTATTGAAGAACATGTAGGCCTTCCTTTCTGTCCTGAATGAAATTATGAAGTTCCGGTTTGAAAAGAATAGCGCCGGAAGCCACGACGGAATCCTCTGCTTTCAGTCCTACCACTTGAGCCATGTCTGAAGATTCATTCACAATGATGATACCGACCATCTGAAACTGCAGTGGGGCAATTCGTTTAATGACGTACTCTTGAAGTCCTTCGTGCAAGATCGCTGTTGTAGGCACTTGCACCGGCTTAACAAATAACAACGGATACTTAACCTCGCAGTTTGTTCCCGGATACCAATCCTGTCCTTGGCCAAGTTTGAAGATCACTTTAAAAGAATCTTCTTTCTCTTTAAGAGCATTGATTTGAACAATGACGCCTTTCTGAGAACTTTTCTTCAAACCATAACGAGACACTTCCACAGTTTCACCCACTTTAACTTGTCCACGGTACTCCGCTGGAAGAGAAGTCACTCCCAATGCAGTTCCCACGGATGCGCCAAAGGAATTCAAATTCAATTTCAAAATTTTACTGAAATCCGGATCCAGCTCGGTCCAAGCAATTCCCGTATGCGCCAAATCACCTGGAGGATTTGCCAAGGCGATCATTTGCCCCACGGTTCCCAAGCCTTCTCCGTTCTTTACGGTCTGCACCTTTTGGATCTCAAGATGTTTCTGAAAAGGTGTTCCCTCCCTGAGAGTTATCAGATTGCCTTCAACCTTGTAGGGAGCAGGAGTTACAGGTTCCGATTTTGTACAGGAAACCAGTGCCGGAAAGATTAGAATGCTGATGGTCTTAAGTGAGATTTTCAATTTCATGGATTCAAATCCTTTCCAATGGCAGCACTCAAGCGCGCTAGATTTTTTCGATATTCTGCCAAGGTGTCATAGTAAGAAGACACAACCCCTTGCTAAGCAGAGATCCAATCAAAATAATTTAACAGGCCACTTTTCCCGGTTCCAAATTGGCGCTGT
>CAZPYX010000233.1:0-5527 GCA_964590635.1 uncultured Bdellovibrio sp. | reverse complement strand
CCAAACATACTCTTTCAAAGCGGTATTTTCCTGTTTGGAAATGCCAGTTTGAGTGAGTGCCTGTTGTAAATGGCTGTAATAGTCCTGAGCTTCCAAAGACTTCTTATCGAGGGCCATTTTCATCTCGATGATTTTTCCTTCAGCAACTTCCATCAAGTTCTTAAGCACATCGTTTTGTTGTGCAGCCGAAGACTCGACCTCGCTGAAAGCCGTGGAGATCTTTTCGATTTCTTGATTCAAAGATTCGATCTTTTCATCTTTTTGCGTGATCGTCTCTTTCATCAAATCAACAGTTTGTTCCAATTCGTATTTTACGGATTTCAAAGATTGAATTTCTTTTTCGAATTGTTCCTGTTTTTCTTCCCACAAAGCTTGGTCACGGGAGAAAGCACTTTTTGCTTTCGCGAGTTCCATTGCCGTTTCCTCTTTCAAAGCTTGATTGAGGTCCAGGTCTCTTTGCAGAATTCGGGATTTATCGAAGAGAGCTTGGCTGTATTTTTTTTCTTCGCTTTGCATTTGCATCGCGCGAGCTTTCAAGCCTTGAATCTCAAGTTGCAGTTGCAAACTGAGCTCCAAAGATTTCGCAAGATCAGCACTTAGTTTTGCATTGCTGCCACGTTCAGCGCTGAGTTGGTCCGCAAGCAGCTGCATCTGAGCATCCATTGTTGCAGGACCGTAAGAAACATTTTCGAGAGTTTTTATTTTCTCGCGAAGCTCTTCTTGCGAGCCCTTCAAGTCTGAATGAAATTTCTTCATCTGAACTTGCATCTGCTCGTATTTCGGTTGCGGAGGAACGATTTCACCCTCCGTTTGCTGAGTGCTCAGCTCGTTGAGTTTGTTGCAAATTTCATCAAAAAGTTTTTCGTGCTCGGGAACTGACGTTGTCATCATTTCATAATTGTTATGCACAGACCGAAGTCAAGTCATCGAAATTTATTGACAAGAGTCTAGGGTCTCGATGTAGGTCCAGTGTAGCAGGAGGAATTTTTTGTATGAATTTGCAGAAAAGCATGTGCCTTGTGACCGCAGTTATTTTTTCTTTCAGTTCAGTGGGTGTTGCCCGCGCAGATGAAACGGGATTGTTAAGCGACATTAAGCCTCCACAACAGGCCTCTGAATATATTTTTCGATCAACACAGAAGGAATCTCTGATCAGCGTTCAGCTCATGGGCGCTGTGAATAAGCCTGGGATCTACTACATTCCGGCGAACACGGACTTGTTGAAGTTGATAACTCTTGCTGGCGGTTCAACAAACGTCGGTGACGTCAGCGAAGTTTTAGTGCGCAAGCAAGAACCCAAAGCTTGGGATGAAGTGAAATCTAAAGCGATCAACGAATATCAAGGCGCTTACGAAGTGAATGCTGAAAAAATCATCAAGTACGGCGGAGCGAGACAATTGAAGTTGGCGCAAGATGACTTTGTCTATGTTCCCCAACGCTCAACTTGGGTAACCAGCGAAGCTACGAAAACGATCACGGTGGTTTCTTTGGTCGCAGGCATTGTGCTAACAGGTTTGCTGATCCAAAAAAATTCGGATCATAAATAATGCTCAGAGCAGCACCGGCGTACCCGTCTGGGATTAAAGCCCGCGACGGACGCATTTTATTTTTAATAAAGGCACTTGTGGCTTTGGCGTTTCTCGCCAAGGTTTCCTTTGGTGCATTATTGCCGATTCCCCGCGAAGTGCCTTATTTGATTTTTCAACAGGGCATGCATCCCTATGTGAATGTGATCTTGTCTGTGCTTTTAGGTGGGCCGCTTGTTTTGTTGTGGTTGAAAGTTCGAGACCGACAGCATCTAAGTGGCTTCTACAAGCTTTTCGTTTTTGTTCTGATGCTGACCTTGATGGTGCAAACGCTTTTACAAATTCATTATGTGAATTCGGAAGAATCACCGATCGTGCAGGTCGGTGCCGTGTTTGTTTCTTTGTTCATGGTTGTTGTTTATGGCTTGGTCATTCCCAGTCTGTGGCCTGTCGAAGATTTCTTACGTTTTGTACAGCGCTGGTCAGGGGCTTTGGTTATAATTTCTTTGCTCTTACTTCCGGTTGCGGGTGGGGCGGTTTTTAAAGGCGGCCGCTTCATTGGAGTTTTCAAACATATTCCCCACATGGTGACCTGCGCGACGGTGGCGTATATTTTTTCTTTAGGTACTCTGCTGACGGATCAAAAACTGAAACATAAGATTTGGGATATTGCGGTGTTGTTGGCAAGCTTTCTGGCCATCATTCTTACAGGAACCCGCTCGTCGGCGGGGGCCGCTGTCATTGCTTTTGTTCTAACGATGATCTTGCATCAAACGATCACTAACAAAGGCCGCATTTTTAAATTTGCTTCGATTTGTTTTATTGTCACGTTTACGGTTTTCTTTGGAATGCAAACCTATGAATTCGCCCACGGCATTGCGACCGGGGAAAATTCTTTAGGTTCACGGCAAGCTCAAGATGGAATTGCATCGCGCATGGAAGAAGTCCAGCGTGGTACTGAGATCATGATGGAGCAGCCCTGGTTGGGCCATGGCTTGATGTCCAAGTTTGCTTCAGGCAACGAGGTCGATGTCTCGAACTACAATGCGATGAAGGATCCTCATAATATCTTTGTTTCCGCTGGGGTGATCGGAGGATGGCCTCTATTGGTTCTGGCGGGGGGCGCCCTTATTTTTATGCTATTAGGCTCACTAAAGGCTTTAAAATCCTTCGATATCGCGAAGCGGGCCATTGCCATATACCTGCTTTCCCATATTCCAATTTTATTGATTTATCACATCCATTTGTCCATTGGCGGAATGGCCGACAGGATGTATTGGTTGGTCTTTGGAATTCTTGCGGCTTCGGTGACAATTCCGCGCCCCTCCCAGAACTAATTTCAAACTCTTAATCCTCATTGCAGATTAAACACAGGTCATCCCTGTCAAACGGTGGCACAACCAATGCTTGGACAACCATTGCGGAAGGTCGGGACCGGTATGGCTGAGCAACACATTGAACCAGAACTTACAGTTGGAGAAATCATCAAGCTGTATCTGTCACATTGGCGCATGTTCGCGGTGTTTACAGTGGTTCTATTTGGTGTGAGCTCGGTCATTTACGTTATAAAAATTCCTTACATTGCGACCACCAGCATGGTTTTCAATGACTCTCAGAATTCGTCTTTGCAGGCCTTCTCTAGTCAGTTCTTTGGACTCTCAAAATCCCTCCAGGATTCCAAAAAAGGCAGTAGCGTTCTTTCTAAACACATCGAGTATTTGAAAACGCGCGAGTTCTTTGAGGCTTTGCTTGTGAAAATCAACGAGCGGGGCAACAGTCCCAAAATCACAATGGAAGAGCGTCAAGGTTATGATCAGCTTAAAACCGATTATCTGAACAAGATTGTCGCGGATAAACCTGAAACAAAATTGGAAGTTCTTCAGAAGTTAGACAAGTGGACCAAAGCAACTTTGGATTCTGAATTTGAAATCAAATTGTCAGCTTCGACACCAAGTCGTCCGATGTCTTTGTTTCTTGCGAACACAGCTACGGAGCTTGCGGGCGATATTCTGAAGAAGCGCGAGCTGGAAGAGATCACCCGCGTTGAAGACTTCATCACCTCGCAAAAAAGTATCGCCGATAATAAACTTAATGAACTTAGTCATCAGTTGGCAGAGGCGCAGAGTCAGGATTCAAATCTATTGCCTTTGGCCTCCAAAGATAAAATGGGTGAATACGTTTCAGAGCTTTTGGTTCGTTCTAACGAATTGAAATTAAAAATGGCAGAGAACAAAAAGTTGATTGAATATCTTGAAAAAGGTCGTTCTTCCCATCAGAAAGAAAGTTCGTTGTATGGCATTGGCGGCAAAATTGAATCTTTGAAACTAGAGAACAATCTTTTGGCCGGCAAGCTTTCGCAAGTTCAAGGCTCCATTGATCGTTTGAAAGAGGAAGTGAAGCAGTTGCCTTATCAGGCGCAGTTGGCTGATGACCTTCGCAAGAAATCAGATATGGAGTTCAATCGTTATAAAGAATTGAATGCGGCTTTGGGGAAGGTAGAGGCTGCAAAGCTTTCGATTGGAACCCGTTTCGAGGTTTTGGATAGTGCTCGCTGGGAAACAACTTTGCCACAGATTGGTTTGTTGGCGTTGGCACTTCTTTCGATTCTCTTGAGTCAATTCTTCGGGTCACTTATTATTTACTTCCGTTATCTTTGGAATCCAGATGTCGTGACAGCGCAGGCTTCGCGCAATCTGTTGATTTTCGACAATCACTCGGTGGAACCGCGAGTGATTATTGAGAATTCAAAAATTAAATTTAGTATGAAAAAACAAGACGCCCCTTCTGAGCTTGATACTCAGGCGGGTGATCCAAAAAAAGAAATCGCTTGGAACATGCTCAATGTCGGGCAGGGTTCTGACATGACTCAGTAGGTGGATATGAAGAAGCTTTTCACATCAAGTTTATTAGTTCTTAGTTCCGTGGCCTTTGTTGGTTGCGGCAACAAAGTTAGCAGCCAGCTTCACAGCTCTGTTCAAGCGAACCAGGACGCCAAAACTTTGGCTGAATGGGATAGCTCTGAGTCCAACCCTGAAGTTCTTTTCAGCGAATGGCGTAAGGACACGGCGAGAAGCCCAGAGCAAACTGAGAAGTTGAAAGAAGATCTTTGTAGAGAGCTTAAAGCCTTAAATGGTCAATCGCTTTCGATCTTTGAAGGAGAGATCCGTGACGAAGCTAATAGCACTTTGTTAGCCTCGTGTAAGCAAGCCTTGTTGCAACAGTTAGATCGTTATTTTGCGGCGGAAAGAAGTACGATGGCGGTGCCGGTGAATGCCTTGAACCCGCAGCCGACTTCGAACAATTTTAAATTTCCAGTGAATGTCCAAAAGCGTGATTTTTCAAATGGCTACTTCGCGGTCAGCGGTGACGTTGCGAAAAAAGAAGTGGTCCTGACGTTCGATGATGGTCCAAGTGCTGAATACACAAAAACAATTCTTCAAGCCTTAAAAGAAGTGAATGCGAAAGCTCATTTCTTTGAACTTGGAAAGAATGTTCGTGTGAATGCTGAGATCACAAAATTGGTGGCCGCTGATGGTCACATGGTGGGATCTCACACGGTGACTCATTCTTGCATTGGAAACTTGAAAGAGTGTGGCCATGCGAACGGTGGAGTTCAATTCTCTTTCGATGCTGCGACTAAAGAAATCATCGGCGGCCATCAGGCTGTTTATGATGTTTTAGGTTGGGTTGATCCTATGTTCCGCTTTCCTTACGGAGCTGCGTCTCCAGAGTTGAAAAAGTTTTTGGCTCAGTCGGCTACGGCAGAATTCTTCTGGAGCATTGATACCGAAGACTGGAAAGCTCAGACAAATGAGAACCTTCTTCGTAACACCTTGGCACAGTTGGATGCGCGAGGCCGTGGGATCATTCTTTTCCACGATATTCAAAGAAGAACTGCGGAAATTTTGCCGCAATTTTTGAGCGAGCTTTACACCCGTGGTTACAGTATTGTACAACTTCAACCTGCGGACCCTACCGCAAAGTACAACAGTAAACTGGTG
>CAZPYX010000232.1:2180-5566 GCA_964590635.1 uncultured Bdellovibrio sp. | reverse complement strand
AGGGAGGGGCGATGTGGTCAAGGATGACCGTGGTGGTAAGGACGCTACTGCATCGTCTCTAATTTTTGGACTCTTCTAAGTAATGCCTCTGCCCTTATCGACGACCCAGTCGCACTCTTAAAAAACAATTTTAAAAATAGATAAAGAGAATTAAAAAAAGCCAAATCGTTTTGTCGATTTGGCTTTTTTGTTTTAATTCCAATTTCTGCGAAGGGCTTCGAATCCTAGAAGACCAAAGATGACGTTCGGTGCCCAAATGGCGATGGGGACAGGGATTGCGCCACTTCTTGCTGCGCCCTCAGCTGCCACATACAAAATCCAATAGAAGATAATCAATCCGATGCAAAGACTCATCCCTCCGGCTTTGGCCGCGCGACGATTTGTCGTCGTTCCCAAACCCACGCCAATCAAGGAAAAGACGATGCACAGAACAGAAATGGCCCAGCGCTTGTGAAGTTCTGTTTCAAGAATGCGACGTTGCTCGGGATCTTTAATGTCTTCTTTAAGGCGCGAGGCCACCTCTTGAATAGTTAAGGATTGAGGCGACTTGGCTTTTTCTTCGGTGTAATCCGGTTCAGCAAAATGCACATCATAAGAGTCAAAACTGATTTTGGTGTGAGTCTTCGCTTGGCGATGGATTTCGCCATTATTCAGGCGCAGTAAAACTTCTTGGCCTGGGCGATCTGGGTCGGGAAGGATCGATCCATCTTTGGCGATAATAGTTAGAGGAACTTCGCCATTTTTTTCATCATAGATGAAAACTTTTTTTAGCAGTCCTTTTTTTGAATCGACTTCGTTGGCGTAAACAACCATGTCAAAGAAGCCTTCTGCAAATGTTCCTTCTTTGATGACTGCTGTGGCTTTGGTGTTCGCGAGTCGGCTGAACAAAACCTCGAACTGTCGATTGCCCCAGGGCGCTATAACAAAGGAAGTTTGCGCTGAAATAATTCCGACCAAAAGAGCCAACACCACAGCAGGTAAAATCAGCGTGCCCATGCTCAGTCCGCTGGCTTTCATCGCAACGACTTCAGAGTCTTGGCTAAGTCGTCCATAGGTGAGAAGTACTGAAAACAACAAAGCCATTGGAAAAAGAACCGGCAAAAGAGAGATGACAACATAGCCAATGATTTCGCCAATAACTTTTAAAGCCACGCCATGAACCAGGGCAAATTCGGTCAGGCGCAGAACCTGAAACATGAGGATGATTGAAATGAAGACCAAGAGTCCAAGAATGAAACTGGGAAGCATCTCAAAAAAAATGTACTGCGCGGCTTTTTTGCCATTAAAAATACTGAACATGACTCTCCAATTGGGCAGTTCCGGGCCTTATCCTTCGCGTATTGTATATGGTGCTTTATGCGGAGTCATCGCGCCCAATGTCCAGTAGACAGCTAGTAGAAGGCTTATTGACGCTGAACAGTCCTTATCTGACAATAGTGACATGAATAAGATTCTTTTGGTGTACGAGGACTACGCAGACTTGATGAGTGTGGAGTCGACTTTAAAAAAAGTCGGTTTCGATGTTATCGGTTTGTCGAGCGAGTACGCAGTCGCGGAACAAATGCTTTCTTTCAACCCAGATGTTGTCATCGGCTCTGGCCGTGGCGGTAAAGTTAGTTCCCTGGGGGTTGGGAAGCGTTTAAAGGAAATGGCGCGCTGGCCGGGTAAGGCGGTGCTTATTTTTCCTGCGAATTTCAAACCATCTCCGCAGGATTTGATTAAAATCCGTGTCGATATGATTCTTGAGGCCCCGGTGGCGCCGCTAAGAATTCTGCAAGTTTTAGCGAAACTGCTCGGGCATGATGAGTCTCTTTTACTAGAGCGTCTGAATAAATCCATGCATGTCGAGAGTCCGCAAAAAACCGGCGTTACAAATGTTGCGGGAAAAGCGGGGACAGAGGCGGAAGCAATTTACGTCAAAGGATCCACGGAGTCTGAAGGGAAAGAAGCTTCTTTTAATCTCAACTCTGAAACAAATGAGGCTCAAGAAGGTTCGCAGGCTTTCGATCTAAATACTGAGAATAAAAAAGAAAGCATGCGCTTCAAATTTGGTGAACGCATGCAGTCAGTGGACCGTGAGGGGTTCTCTTCTGGGGGTTCTGAGAGCGGGGAAGAGCAAGCTTTCCCTGACGTGGATCTTAAGGCCTTTGAGCGTGAACTGCTAGGTGGTGGGGCTCCAGAGGTTGAGCGCGTCGAAGTGGCGACCAATTTGCCCAGCGATCAGGCATCTCCAGAGCAAGAGCACGCTCTATTGGATCTGAAAAAGGCCCAAGATAAGCTGAATGAGAAAATGAAGAAATACTCGGCTCTGGTCAATGATGTGAAAGTCGCTCCGAAAAGTACCCTGACTCGAGTTGAGGCGCGTCGTCGCCAAAGGGAACTTACGGCGGATTGGGACAACGAAAATATCAATGAACTTGATAAGTTGCGCCGAGAGTTTACGAAAGCTCTTTTTAAAAAATAAGTGCTAAAAATCGGGCAAAGTGATCGCCATTTTGGCCCCCAAAACGCTCTTCTTTCGCAAGCCAAAGCGCTCAGAAAGTGATTGATCCCTCGGGGCCTTGACTATAAGGTTTCCGTGTTCATATTTAATTTGTGTGATAAGTTAGTCACAGACGGAGGCCGTAATGGGCACATTTACAAAAGCAGTTACAGACAGTTCTTTTGAAGCAGAAGTTCTAAATTCTCAAACTCCAGTGTTAGTTGATTTTTGGGCAGAGTGGTGCGGACCTTGTCGCGCATTAGCTCCTAAGCTTGAAGAAGTTGCTCAAGAGTTGGCTACTAAAGTTAAAATCGTAAAAGTAAACGTGGATGAGAATCCTGGTACTCCAGGCAAGTATGGTATCCGCGGCATTCCTGCGATGTTGCTTTTCAAAGGTGGCAGCGAAGTAGGTCAGCTTGTTGGTAATCATCCAAAAGATGCCATCGTAGATTTCCTTTCTAAGAATACTTAATCTTAGAGTTTGAAAATAAAAATATTCGTATTTTCAATAGAAAGGGACCCTCGCGGTCCCTTTCTATTTTTCAAGTATTAAATTCACATCAGTTTGTTAATCTAAAATTTCTGTAATGTAGGCCTTCATTGGCCCGAAACGATTGATTTCTATCATTAAAAAATGAAATTATAGGCCTGACTCTGTTCCGAAACAGTTAAGGACGTTCTAGTGGAATTTAATGTTAAAGGGATATCAAACTCTTTGCTGGCAATGCAGCTCATTCACGAAGAGTTTAAACGCGTGGCTCAACGACTTTCTATGATCTTCAGCACTCAAGGAATGCGCGTTCGTCCGTTTGTTCAAGGCTTACCACATTTCGGAAAGCTTTCAGCTGACAAACAGTTGGATATCATTAAGAACGTCAAATTCTATCTTGAGTTGTGTGAAGAG
>CAZPYX010000232.1:0-2170 GCA_964590635.1 uncultured Bdellovibrio sp. | reverse complement strand
AATTGTTGAATGGAAAAGTCTTCGCGACAATTTATCGTTTACATGGAAGGCCCTGGGTAAATTAGGCTATGCGCCTAAGTCGGATCTTTTTTCTTTGATCAAGGAAGACGATATCATTGAGATTTACAACAATGAAAGTCGTCAGTTATATCGCAATTTTCGTTATTTTGATTTCTGTTCCTACTCTATCGAAGAGCTTTACTCTTTGGAGTGGTGGAATTTGTTTTCTCGGGACGCGAATATTACGAGCCAGCTGATCGAGGAAAGTCAGAAGATCTTCAGTAATACGGTAGATACTCATATCTTCTCTGAAATCAGAGAACATATGGTCACGGAGCTTGCCTCCGTAGATAAACTTGCAAATTCTTATCGTGTCAGATTATTTAGCCCTCTTGTGGTAAATAAAAAGACTGAAGCGATGATTGTGGTTATCGAAGCGAAGGCTTTGAGTTAGTTATAAAAAATAGTTTCAGTCTTTAAAGTAGGAGTTAGCAATGTCATTGGAAGTAGTAAAAACACAAAGTTCAAGATCACTTCAGTTGAATGAGCAGTTTAAAATGGCCGCTCAAAAAGTTTGTGTCATGCTTGCGGCAGAAGGCATTTATCGCAAACCTTACATCGAGGGGCTTCCATACTTCAGCGTCTTGGCCGATGATCAAAAAGCGGAAATTGTGCGCAGCCTGACATTCTTTGCAGAGCTTTGCCAAGAGCAGGTGAGTGAAGGTTATAAGTTAAAAGACAACTTAAGCTTTACATGGAGAGCCTTTAAAAAATTGGGACTTATTCCTCGCGCGGACATCTTCAATCATCTTACTGACGATGATATCGTAGAAATCTATTCTTCAGAAAATAGACAGCTCTATAGAAACTTTAAATTCTTCGAATTTTGCTCTTACACCTTTGAAGAGCTTCATTCGCTTGAGTGGTGGAGTTTGTTTGAACGTGAATCGGCGAAGACCATGGAGATTTTTGATGCAGTTTCTAAAGTGATTTCGGGTGAAGTCACAGGAACATATTTCCCGCCGATTGAACCACATTTATTGAAAGAGATTCGCTCAGCGGACTGTTTGTCTATGACCTATGAGGTAAAATTAGTAAGCCCTCTCGTTAAGAATAAACAAGTTGATGCGTTTATTATCTTCGAAAGGGCGACGCTGGCGCCGAACTAAGCGGCTTTTTTGCCGGCTTTCATTTTTGCGTGCTGGATGCATTCGGCAATCATGTTTTCGTAGTTGCTAAAGCTTTGGAGCATATTATGGATGATCACCTGTTGATCTTCCATAGACAGCTTTCCTACTTTGGCAATGGCCTGCTCGACATGTTCAATGTCGTCCTTCCCATGAACCCGTATAAAGTGAGCACCCTTGGGGCCGTAGTGAGATTCTACAATCTTCTGAGCCTCAGGACAATAATTTGCGGCTAAACATTCGAGCTGCAGAATGTAGCCAAAGAAGGCCATGGGATTTTCGTGCTCGATCCAATAGTACTGGGTCTGATAGAAAGACTGAGTTGTCGGGAACTCTGGAAAGTCATTAATACTAAATCCTAAGTGTTTTAAATCCAATAAGGTCAGATTTTCATGTCCTTTTTCCTCTTCGGCATGTTCGATAAAACGAACATGATAATCTTGCTTCGACTGAGGGGTGCGTGCTCCCGCTAAGGCTAGCAGACGAGTTGAGTGACGAACATAATAAGTGGTTTGCGCGAGCCAGGCGCCATAAAAGTTGGGATCTCCCCATGGAGCATCAACAAACTTTTTACCCAATTGTTCAAGGCGCGGTTTTAAAACTTCGATCACGGTTTTGTTTTTCATTAGACGTCCCTTATTGTTACTGTGTTAAGCCGATTTATTTTGGTTATGCTGTTTTCTGATATTGAAAGCGGTCAATTCCGAAGGTCTCTCCGACCATCTCTTTGTCTCTCCAAAGACTTTGCACATACTTTTCAATGGTGAGATTGTCGAAATGGCGATTCTTCTGCTTATCGAAGAACAGAATCGCACAAGGGTAGCCCATCTTGTCGACGGGATCTTGAATCGGGTAGGCACCAAGACGCAAAAGCACTTCATCGACTTTGCGATCTATTCGCGGCATGCCGATCAAGCCATCCGCCACGGACTGGTCCATCAGTTTATTGCCCAGGCCTAACATCACTTCAGCCCAATTGACTT
>CAZPYX010000231.1:0-5587 GCA_964590635.1 uncultured Bdellovibrio sp. | reverse complement strand
ACGCAGATTTAAAGGTTTTAAAGTCTATGTTGGTAAATCGACAATGTTCGGGCCCGAAATTTAGAAGTTTTGGGAAATCATTGAAAAAAATGTATACATCGACGGAAAAGGTTCAGAAGAACATTTCGATATCAAGCCGATGTACTACGAGCGCTATAAAAAAGAGTTTGGTCACATGAAAGACATTAAAATTGTTCTGGATTGTGGAAATGGCGCCGGTGGATCTGTTGTTAAAGGTCTTTTCGAAGCTGTGGGACTGACTCCAACGATTCTTTTTGAAAAACCAGATGGAACATTCCCTAATCACCATCCGGATCCAACTGTTGAAGAAAATTTGAAAGATCTTGCAGCTCAAGTTCTTAAAGAAGGTGCAGTTTGCGGTATTGGTTTCGACGGTGATGCCGATCGTATCGGTGTTGTGGACCATACAGGCCGCATGATCTACGGTGACGAGCTGATGGTAATTATTTCGCGTGCAATCCTTGAAACACAAAAAGGTGCCAAGATTATCGGCGACGTAAAATGTTCTGATCGTTTGTATCACGACATCGCAAAACACGGTGGTCAGCCAATCATGTGGAAAACAGGTCACTCGTTGGTTAAAGAAAAAATCAAAGTTGAGAAAGCTCCATTTGGTGGAGAAATGTCCGGTCACGTGTTCTTCGCCGATCGCAACTACGGATATGACGATGCTCCATACGCTGGACTTCGTTTGGTAGAGATCCTGGCAAAAACAGGGAAGACTATTCCTCAATTGCTCGAAGGCTTACCTCCAGCATTTAACACTCCAGAAATCCGCATCGACACAACAGAAGAAAAGAAAGTTTTGATCGTAGAAAAAATGATCGAAGCTTTCCCTGAAAAAGCCGGTGCAGATTATAAAGTAGATTTCACAGATGGAATCCGTTTAAGCTTCGCAGACGGTTGGGCTTTATGCCGCTCTTCAAACACTCAACCTGTTTTGGTTGTTCGTTATGAAGCAACGACTGCCGCAGGCATGAAACGCATTCAAGATCGCGTAGAAGCAGTAGTAAATAAATACCTCTAAAGGTACCTGCTTCCTATTTGTTCATTTTGGTACATATTTTAAAAAAGACCACCGTAATAAGTGGTCTTTTTTTTACATATCGATCTTAAAATATTTTTAACTTCTCTTGATCAAAGCCAACAGTCATCACCGCAGCTAAGGAGGAGATCAAGGCAATTTCTTCTTCAAAGGCCATAATGCGATCAACCTTTAAATGCACTTTTGATTTTAAATTAAATCCATAGATATCCAGTTCATCACCACTGCTTATAATTCCACCGATATGTTGAATTTGTTTTTCCAACACGCGATTTTTTGAAAAATAAAAATTCGACCTTTTTGAACTTCTTTATTCCCAGCAAATGAAACGGAAGCTCTATCATCAGCATTAATCACCGTCGTAACGTGAGGACCCACTTCTGCAAAAAGGCGAAGATAAGTTTTCTCAATCTCCACCGAATGGACACTCAGACTTTTAATGACGATGACGTCAGCATTAATTTCTAAAATTCTTTCAGAAGTTAAATACTTTTCCGGAACGATCAAAATGTAGGGTTTCTCTTCTGGCAGAATCAATTCTTCATGCCAATTAAGGATTGATATATCTTGCTGAGAACTTCGATAGTGCTGTTGAATAAAACCGGCCGTCTTTTCTAGGCCATCACAACCGGTTACCAAGATTGAAACTTTCCCGTAAAAACTCATAATCGCTCTCCTTTGTTGAGCCTCCAAGGGCTCTGATTTCTTTTCCAAAAAAGAGAGGATGTTTTCGATTTGATTTTTTTGACCTTGAAGAAGCTCAGCCTGCTCAGAAATTAGCAACAGACGAGATTTCATTCCATCCATGAGTTTCTTAGAGTCAAGCTCATCATCGACTTCCAAAAGTCCTTTGATGTCTAATAGTGAAAATCCTAAATCTTTAAACTCCTTCAAACGACGAGCTTTCAGAATTTGGTCTTCATGATAATAGCGATATCCGTTTTCGCAACGGGCATGGGATTTAATTAGTCCCATATCTTCATAAAGGCGAAGAGCCTTCGCGGAGACACCAATTTCCTTAGAGAATTGTCCAATTGTAAGCCAGTTCTTCATCCTAACCTCAAGAACACCTTCGAGCTTCCCCTCGGGCCAAGGTCAAACGCCTTTTTTATTATTTCTTTTAATTTTTAAAATGGATGACGGGAAAACGATGTACCGAATTGAACGAATAGGAAGCAGGTACCTTTTAAATAAAAAAGGCCGGTTTCCCCAGCCTTTTTTGAATTGATTCGTTAGAATCTTTCTAATTAAGAAAGTTTCAAAGCGATGATCAATGCGTAGATAACCAATGACTCGATAAGAGCTAGACCCAAGATCATTGGGATCAAAAGTTTACCAGAAGCCGCTGGGTTACGAGCGATACCTTCAAGAGCTGTAGCAGCAGTTTTACCTTGAGCCAAAGCACCACCGAATACAGACAAAGCGATTGCCAAAGCAGCAGCGATAGCTACCAAACCTTTATCAGAACCAACTGCAGCAACTGCTGGAGCAGCTTCTTGAGCAAAAGCAGAAACAGATACCAACATAGCAGCCAAAACTACGAACATTTTTTTCATGTAAATCTCCTTAACATGATGATGATTAATTTGCCTTTTAGTGATCGTGTGCAATCGCGAATGCTACATAGACCATTGAAAGCAATGTAAATACAAAAGCCTGAACAAAACAGACAAACAATCCCATCATATAGAATGGAATTGGAACACCAATTGGAACTAGATCGAGGAACACAGAAAGAACTGTGTGGTCACCCATCATTACGTTCGCAAGACGAAGACCCAAAGAGAAAGGTCTTACTAAGTGAGATACGATTTCGATCACAAACATCAATGGAGCCAAGAAAATAACTGGGCCCATGAAATGCTTAAGATAAGCAACGATGCCGTTTTCTTTTACACCTTGGAAGTTATAGAACAAGAACATCAAAATACCGAAACCAAAAGTTGTATTGATGTTTTCAGTCGCAGGAGTCATCCCTGGAATCATACCAACCAAGTTGTTGAATACGATGAAGAAGAATACTGAAGTGAAAAATGGTACGTAATGCTTACCGTGTTCACCGATAACCATTTCCGCAAGGCCTGACATTGTTTCAGTCAGCATTTCCATTACACCACGAAGAGAAAATTTATCTGCAGGCAATACCGCTGTTTCACCTTTTCCCAAAGATGCACGAGCAGCAAGACCAATTCCGAAAGTTGCAACAGTAGTAATCGCAAGAGTGGCAACGTGATCGTAATGGTGGCCAACGCCAGGAATAAGTTGTGTCCAATTAAATGACATTGTCGTTTCCTTTTTTAAGACCTTCGCTGATAGCAAAATAAATTGCTGAGAGTACGAAGCTCGCAACACCCATCGCGAACCACAATGGTGTGAACCATGGTAGCTTCACGATCGTGAAGATAATAATCCCTAAAATCGCATACTTAAATACAATGATCGAGATGGCTAGGGCAATCAATTTCTTCTGAAAGATAAGACTGAAGCCAACTCCAAGCATAAGAAAGCTAATAAAAATAACAAGCGAGCCCGCCAGGAATGAATATACCTGGGGCGGCGCGGTAAAAATAGCTAGAAGGAGGCTTCCAAGAATACTAATGAGCCCTTGGAAAATTAGGACTTTTTTCACTTTTTCTTTCGCTGTTACTTTTCGTCTTTTTTCGAGCTTTTCTCTTCTTGATCCTGAATTCGTTTTAAAAGCCAGATGACTCTAAAAAGCCAACCCATTAAACAGAGCAAACTCAGACCCACAAAAATAAGGCCCTTTGTGTGATATTTCGAATCCAAATAATCACCAAGGTAAAAACATCCGACGATCAAGCCGACAAGTTCAAAGCCAATAGATGCAAAAATTATATAGTTATTCTTCATTACTTCCTTAAGCCCCTGGCTCCCGGAGCATTTTTCAAACGTTCTTGCAGGCGTTTAATACGAAGTTCTATATATTCTGGTGGATTGTATTTACCACGATATCCCTCAAGAACTTTGATCGCTTCTTTGAAGTTATTATTTTCCTCATAACAGACGGCAAGAGTTAACCCCACATTTTCTTGAATCGATTTCTGTGGGTAGTTTTGCATCAAAGTCTTAAAGATGTCCGTCGCTTTTCCAAATTCCTTTTTTCCGACCAGGATATTTCCCTTCAGCATCAAAGCACTGAAGCGAATATTATCATCGGCTCTTAAGCGAAGTAGGTTGTCGATCTCTGACTCGGCTTGAAAGAAATTGTTCATATAATAATGGGCCCGGGCCACATTCATTTTATATTGAGCAGCTTCAAGATCAGTGTGGGGCATTTGCTGAAGCTTACTGTATTCAACAATGGCCGCTTTGTAGTCCTGAAGGTTATTGAAATAAATCGCGGCAATTTGTTTCTGAGCTTCTAGACGTTCTTTTTCATCAGGGGCATGTAAGACAATGAAGTGATAATACTCGATCGTTTTTGGATAATCTTTTAATTCAAAGAATGAAATTCTTGCGGCCTCTCGAGCAGCCTCCAAAGGAAGTTCCGTCGGAGCATTTCGTTTTACCACACGATCCAAAAAACTCAGGGCCACCTTGAAGTGACCCTGAGTAATGTTTTTTTGTGCTTGTTTAAAATCGCCCTCTTCCTGTGAAGAGCAGGCAGAAAGAACCAGCACTAAAACAACCAGAAGTGTTCTGATCATCTTAATGTTTTACACCCTCGGTCGCCACAACAGCAGCTTCCTCAGAGTGATCATCTTCAACCACCGCAACACCTGTTACAGTCTCATCTTTTTCATCGATGTTGATCAAACGCACACCTTGAGTGTTACGTCCAAGGATTGAGATGTCTGACATCTTCATACGGATAACTTGTCCGTTATCAGTAGAAAGAATCAATTCATGCTTCTCTGAAACTTTTTTAGTTCCGATAACAAGACCGACTTTATCAGTTGTTTTTTGAGTAATGATACCTACGCCACCTCTAGATTGGATACGGTATTCGCCTGTTTCTGAGCGTTTTCCGTAACCTTTAGAAGTCACCATAAGGATAGTATCCGTCGTATTCTTCTCAAGAACTTCCATCGCAACAACAGAATCATCTTTTGCAAGTGTGATTGCTTTCACGCCGCGAGCGGTACGACCCATTTCACGAACATCATTTTCATTGAAACGAATAGACATGCCTTCTTTAGTTGCAATGAAGATATCACTTTGACCGTCAGAAATCTTAACAGCGATAACGCCATCTTCTAAATCTGTCGTCAACGCAATGATACCTGCAGTTCTTGGATTCGCGAATGAATCCAATGATGTTTTCTTGATAATACCTTTTTCAGTCAACATCACGACGAACTGTTTGTCGTTGAACTCGTCTACTGGAAGAATCGCGCGGACGCTTTCTCCGTTAGAAAGTTGAACAACGTTTGCCAACGATTTCCCTTTTGAAGTTCTGATTCCACGTAGAAGTTCAAGACCTTTAACCCAATAAACCTTTCCTTTTACGTGAAAAACTAATACCGTTGTTTTCTCAAAAATTAAAAAACAAACCGTTAT
>CAZPYX010000230.1:0-5587 GCA_964590635.1 uncultured Bdellovibrio sp. | reverse complement strand
AGCGAATCACCCGGCCCGCGGATTGAATTGTCTTTGCCATCGCGGGATACACATAGGTGTAGTTAAAGGCTTCATCCTTATCATGACTCTTTTCATAATACTGACGAATTTGCTCTCTCTCAAAATCAAAAGTTGGCAGCGCTGGTCCAATTACAAATGCTCCAATCAGCATATCCCCAGGGAAATCCACGCCCTCAGAGAAAACCCCACCCTGCACCGCTAACAACAAAGTCGGCATGTCATTGTTTTTCATGAACGACAGAAAATCGTCCACACGGGCCGCCTTCATTTCACGTTGCTGAATAAGACGTTGATAGAAAGTTTGTTTAAGATGTTTTTCTACATCTTTCATAAAATCAAAACTTGGAAATAACGCTATATAATTTCCAGATTTCAATTCCATAATTTTTTCTATGGCCTCGGCAATGCGAGGCGAACTAAAGGCACGCTCTTTATACTTAGTGGAAATCTGTGGAATCAAAACGATCTTACGATGTTCTTTCGGAAATGGAGAAACAAACTCCAGACACTTTGTCGAAGCGTCCGTAAGGCCTAAAAGCTTCGAAGAATAGCTAAAGGGCTTCAGTGTTGCTGAAAAAGCCACGACATTTTTAAAAGATTTGTAGATCTCATTCAAATGCGCTGAGGCATCACAGCAGGTAACCTTCAAAGTCTCGTTCTCTTCGCCGAAAATTTTATTCTTCTGATAGGTCTGAAAGAACTCTGGTCCTTGTAACTCCAGGGCTTGAGCAAAGTCACTCCACACATTGGTTAAACGAAGAACACCATCCTGTGTTTGCACCTCAACGTCGGCTTCAAGATATTCCGCCATAAATTCTCGAAGTTTTTTTTCAAGTTCAAACACCGGATCAAAATCAATTTTAATATTACGAGAGTCGCCGCGATACTCTTCGATCAACTCTTGTGCCTCTTTGCATAACTCCAAACCACGCTTAGAAAATCTTTTCGCGACCTTTTTCAAAGGTACTTCAATTAGACGAAGCTCACGAGTAGAAATCGACGGAGAAAAATAGTCCTGTGCCCGGGACGGCAAATTATGGGCTTCATCAATAACCAAATTTGCCTTTTCATCCGGTTCCAACAAAGGATTCTCGAGACGCCCCAGAAGACTTCGTGTTGAAAATACATAATTATAGTCTGCGATGACGACATCTGCCCTCTCGATGGCCTCCACAGACAATTCAAAAGGACAAACCTCAAATTCTTCGCCAAGCTGGCGAAGCTTCTTTTGACTTAGTGAACGTAACTTCGAAACCTTGTTGACCAGATCGTTCTCTGCAATTTTCTTGTAGTAGTCTTTTGCAAATTCACAATACTGAGGATTGCATATAGGCTCGGCCTTAAAGCACATCTTGCTTTTAGCAGTTATGGTCAAAGGACGAATCGCCGCACCCAGCTCCTGCATTCGATCTACGGCCTCCTCAGCGACCTGATGTTGAGAGTTCTTCGGTGTAACATAGATAACCTTCTGTCCACGGGCCAAAGAATCTTTCAACGAAGGATACAGAACGCCAATTGTTTTACCAAGGCCAGTAGGAGCCTGAATTAACAAAGACTTCTCTTCAACAAATCCTTCCTCAATGCTAGCGATCAATTCCGTCTGCCCAGGACGAGGCGACTGAAACGGAAATTGAAGATTTCCAGATATTTCTACGCGCTTCTTAAAAAGTTTTTCGCGAATTTTGGTCTCATCAACTAACTCGGCCAAGCGCAAAGCCAGCCATTCCTCATACTCTTCAATATCCAGATCAAAATAGATTTCGCTTGTTTTAAAATTGCGCGAAGACACAAGCAGCATTTTAAGTTCAGGCACTTCCCCCGTCTGCTTGTAGTGAATGTATCCGTAGGTACGCAGCTGCCAAACATAGGGGTGATTTTCATCGCTTGAAATTTTGCGTTCCAGACCCTCAATGTCGAAAGCCGATTTAATCTCCTCAATCTGAACATCACTGGACTCAATGAATCCGTCTGCCCGACCCGAGATCAAAAAAAGATATTCTCCGCAGGGAAACTCCATGGCCATTTTCTTCTCAGCCACATATCCCGGAACCTCACGAATGCGACGACGTTGCACGGTCTGATGAATCTCCTGGCCCAACTGTGGGACCTGGCCATAGCCCGAATGCAGCTCAATACTGCCCACTCGCGGACAAGGAACCGCAAATTGGGTAATATCGATTTTAATTTTTCTTATGGATGATTTTTTAGCCATGGCCTGAACGAATCTTATCGCACATTTACCAATGGACCGGCGGATTATTTAAATAAAAAAGGCCCAAGTCTTTAAACTTGAGCCTTCATAGTATTTTATCACATTAAAGCAATGGAATTACTTCTTAGGAAGTCCTTCAGCAGCTTCAATTTTTGCTCTTGCATGAGACCACTCACGTTGGAACTCAGTCCAGTCTGCATCTGTGATCACTTCATTAAGAACGTGTTTCTCAGATTTAGCTAGGAACTCTTTAGTAGCTGCAAGATCGATTTCTTCCGGCAAGTTAGCAACGTTTGCTAACACGTTCACGCCTTCGGTACTTACTTGGCAATATCCCCAACTGATAACAGCTTGAGATTGCTTTTCTTGACCTTTAAGCTTCCATTTCATTACGCCAATTCCTAGCGTAGTGATTAGAGGCGCGTGACCAGGAAGAATATTTAATTCTCCTTTGAAACCAGGCACAGTCACTTCTTCAACCTCTTGGTCGATAAGAAGACGGCGTTCTGGAGTCACGATAGTCAGTTTAAACATACATCAACCTTTCGCAAAAAACCTCAGGCCTACGCCTGAAGTTTCTTAGCTTTCTCGATAACGTCTTCGATAGTTCCAACAAGGTAGAATGCTTGCTCAGGAAGAGCATCATGTTTACCTTCAAGGATTTCTTTGAAGCCTTTAACAGTGTCTTTGATATCCACGTATTTACCTGGAAGACCAGTGAACTGCTCAGCAACGAAGAACGGTTGAGACAAGAAACGTTGAATTTTACGAGAACGAGATACAACAAGTTTATCTGTTTCAGACAACTCATCCATACCAAGGATCGCGATGATATCTTGAAGTTCACGGTAACGTTGCAACAATGCTTGAACGTCACGAGCGCATTTGTAGTGCTCTTCACCGATAACAGTTGGATCCAAAAGACGTGAAGTAGACGTCAATGGGTGAACCGCAGGGAAGATCGCCATAGCTGCGATATCACGGTCAAGATTCGTAGTCGCATCCAAGTGAGTAAATGTAGTTGCAGGAGCTGGATCCGTGTAGTCATCGGCTGGTACGTAGACCGCTTGAACTGACGTGATCGAACCTTTTTTAGTAGAAGTGATACGCTCTTGAAGAGCACCCATCTCAGTTGCCAAAGTTGGTTGGTAACCAACGGCAGAAGGGATACGACCCAACAACGCAGAAACTTCAGCACCAGCTTGTGTAAAGCGGAAGATGTTATCTACGAAGAAAAGAACGTCTTGGTTTTCAACGTCACGGAAGTATTCAGCAACAGTCAAACCAGTCAAAGCAACACGCGCACGTGCTCCTGGTGGTTCATTCATTTGACCGAAAACTAGTGAAGTTTTCGCCAAAACTCCTGATTGCTTCATCTCTTGCCACAAGTCATTACCTTCACGAGTACGTTCACCAACGCCTGCGAATACAGAGAAACCACCATGCTCTGTAGCGATGTTACGGATCAATTCTTGAATAAGAACTGTCTTACCAACACCGGCACCACCGAACAAACCGATCTTTCCACCCTTAGCGTAAGGAGCAAGAAGATCCACGACTTTGATACCAGTCATCAACATTGCTGCTGAAGTAGCTTGCTCTTCAAATTTCGGAGCTGCTCTATGGATACCCCATTGTTCTTTTGCGTTTACTGGGCCCATTTCGTCGATTGGTTCACCAACTACGTTGATGATACGACCCAAAGATTCACGACCAACTGGCGCAGTGATTTGAGTTCCCAAAGCTTTAACTTTTTCGCCACGAACCAAACCTTCAGTTTGGTCCATAGAGATTGTTCTAACAACACCGTCACCCAAATGTTGGGCAACTTCTAGAACAAGGTTGTACTCAGTTTCAGAGATAAATTTATTTGTAACACGAAGAGCAGAATTGATTGCTGGAAGTTCTCCGCCTTCAAATTCTACGTCCACTACGGGACCCATAACTTGTTTTACTTTACCGAATGCCATTATTCAGCTCCCTATTTAAGCGCTTCCGCGCCCGATACGATTTCAGTCAATTCTGTAGTAATTTTTTCTTGTCTCAATTTGTTGTAAGTCAGAGTGAGCTTGTTGATCATCTCTTTCGCGTTGTTCGTAGCAGATTCCATCGCACTCATACGAGCACCATGTTCGCCGGCAACCGACTCAGACATACATCTGTAAACTTGAAGATCGAAATGCTTCTCTAGCAATTCTTTGATGATTTGCTCAGGAGCTGGTTCGAAAATCATATCGACAGCAAAATCAGTCGCAGTCTCGTTTTCAACGTTGAAAGTCGTCAAGCCAAGATCGATTGGCAAGATTGTTTCAGCGACAACAACTTGAGAGATCGCAGATTTGAATTCATTGTGGATAATACGAACTTCATCGTAGCTACCCTCAAGGTAATCGTTCATCACGCGATTTGCGACTTTAGAAGCCAACTCGTAAGAGATGTCTTTATCTAGCTTCGTGATGTAATCAACCGGCTTGATATCTCTTCTGATAAAGTAATCATGGCCACGGCGACCGATGAATAAGAAATCAATTTTTTCGAGTTTGTCTTTGTTCTCTTTATAATAAGCTTCAGTAAATTTGTTGATATTGCTGTTGAAAGCGCCGCAAAGACCGCGATCAGAAGTGATAACAACAAGCAAAACATTCTTTACTTGTTCTTTCTTCTCCATCAACGGATGCGAAACTTTGTTTGTCACAGCGATATCCGCAATCACCTTACGCAAAGTTAGAGCATAAGGACGCATATTAACGATGTTATTCTGCGCCTTTCTCAACTTCGCAGCAGACACGAGCTTCATAGCTTTCGTGATCTGCTGGGTGTTTTTTGTGGACTCAATTCGAGCCCGGATATCCTTCAAGCTTGCCATTTAAGCACCAAATTACTTGTTAGAAGGTTGGAAGATAGCTTTGAACTCACCAAGAGCCGCCAACAACGCTTTTTTAGTATCGTCGCTGATCGCTTTCTTCTCAGAAATAGTTTTGATGATATCGGCGTGCTTGTTTTTCAAGAACTCGATCATCTCAACTTCGTATCTCTTCGCATCTGATTCAGGGTAGTTATCGATAAATGCGTTAGAAGCAGCGAAGATCATAACGATTTGCTCTTCAACTTTTACCGGCGCGTATTGCGGTTGTTTCAAAACTTCGACAAGACGACGACCACGAGCCAACTGTTGTTGAGTCGCTTTGTCCAAATCAGAAGCGAACGCCGCGAATGCTTCCATCGCACGGAACTGAGCAAGTTCAAGTTTCATAGAACCCGCAACTTGTTTCATCGCTTTAATCTGAGCAGCCACACCTACGGGTGATAAAGATTTAACTAATTAAATAGCCGGCAGGAAACCTTTTTAAAACA
>CAZPYX010000229.1:0-5645 GCA_964590635.1 uncultured Bdellovibrio sp. | reverse complement strand
GGAGACCTTCTTCAGCGTGCCGCCCTCGTCGCTGCTCGTCTTCACCGTCTTGGAGATTTCGTAGTTCGTCGTCTCTTCGGTGCGGTCGTTGGTCGATTTGCTGTTGTCGCCGCCGGGTGATGCGGCGGTGGTCTGGCCGTTCGGGAGCTGGTTGGCGATCGAGGCCGCGTTCGACTGCGCATTGGCGTCGGAGGAATTCTGCTCCACCGTCTGCGTCGAGCGGACGACCTTGGAATCCGGATCGTAGGTCTCGCTCGTCGTGTTGGTGTGGTTGTAGTTCATGTCGGCGGTCACCTGGACGCGGACATGCCCGGGGCCGACGACGCTTGCCACGATGTTCTCGATGCGCTGGCGCATGCGATCCTCGTAGTCGGTCGTCTGTTGTTCCTGGTTGGCTGCCATTGCCTCGGCGCCGGTCTTGTCGTCGCCGCCGGCAAGCAGATTGCCGCGATCGGCGACCAAGCCACAACAAAAATTCCCCAAGGCCCCAAATCAGTGGCCTCTGCCGTGCGCACATAATCCAAATGAAGATTGTAGTATAAAGAAGTTTTTAACAGTCGCACAAAAGTCGCCAAGGGCCGAAACCCCAAAGTAAGAACCGGCAAAATGTAATGCACTGGACTTGATAAGAACGCCACTGGCAAGACATTGAAGTAAAAACCAAACAGATAAATCAACAAAGGTCCCCAGAACAAACTGGGTAAAGACAACATGGCAATCATCGCTTGGTCGACACATCGTTCGAACCAGGTATCGCGGAAGCGAATGGATGCCAACGCCAAAGTAAAAGCTCCCACCAAAACAAACAACAAAGTCACCAGGCTTAAACTCAAGGAATTGCCAATGCCCTGGCGAATGATCGCCCCCACCGTTTGTTCTGGATGCATCATAGAAATGCCGAAGTCACCGCGAAGGGCTGAAGAAAGATAGCGCAAAATTTGTATAAAGTTAGATTCGTGCAGACCCCATTGCTTTGCCAGGGTCTCTTTTACTAAGGGATTCAGCGCTGCCTCATCATCGAAGGGGCCACCGGGAAGAAGCTTCAGCAACAAAAAGCTAAGCGCCGCTAGGAACACCAGCGACGCTACAATTTCAAAAACCTTCTTAAAGAGAAACCTAAACCAAGTGCCTATATGTCATCCCAGTTTTCCTTACCCACAAGTTCAGCGTTCACCTTCACGGGAACGGGCTCTGACAAATACGGGAAAAGATCTTTTTTGTTGCCGTACAATTTTGCATAAACATACGCATTCGAGACAACGCGTTTTACATAGTTTCGCGTTTCAAGGAAAGGAATATGTTCAATGAACTCATCTGTTTCCAATGAACCAAACGAAACCAACCAGTTTTTCACTCTATGAGGACCAGCGTTGTAACCTGCCGCCACTAAAGGAATTGTATTATCAAAGCGATCCATCAAACGTTTCAAATAACGTGATCCCACTTTCACCGCGGTTTCAGATTCCAAAAGCATTGGTGCTTTAAAGTCTTTATCACCTAACAAGCTTGCAACCTTGTGGCCCGTAAATGGCATCACTTGCATCAAGCCCAACGCCCCCACCGGAGAAATCGCGTCTCGGCGATAGCTGCTTTCCGCTCTCATAATGCCCCAAACAAGTTCTTCAGGAACAACGAATTTCTTAGTGTATTTTTCGACGGACTCACCGTAGGCCCGTGGGTACGCCAGCTCCCAAAGATAACGAACGCCGTCAACGCCATTCGCAGCTCGTTGGCCTCCGAAAGTCACCTGAGCTATATAAGAAGAACGATTGAAATGCCCGGCCGTGCTATACTCCGTCATCAACGTGCGAAGGTATTCACGATTCGCAGTCTTTCGTTCGATATCATACAGATCCCAACGTGCCCACTCGTTTTCACCCACGATCATCAAATCGCGTGCACGTTCAAAGCGCTTCATCAAGATAGGGCTTGAGAACGTCGCCGTGCTTTCGCCAGAGGCAGCCTCATCTTTATCTGTCTGAGCAACCTCTACAGATTGGGTATCAGTAGCATCGGACCCGTCAGCTTCTTCTTCATCACCCTTTTCATCATCAGCAGAGTATTGAGTGATCATCATCGTTTCTTCCGATTCTGCATCATCACCGCGATAAGAGTCTTCAACTGACGGCATCAAGAACTCGCTGGCAGAGAATCTTGAAATCACACGAGGTTGAATTGGCAACGGACTTTGCGCAAGCTTGGCCGGCAAAATTGTATCCATCTTTTTGATACGAGCCTGGGCCGCAATCGCGTAGTAACCTAGCAATGGATCCTTTGCAAGGCCTTCCATCATTGAACGAGCTTGCTCTGTTTTACCCTGGCGGAACAAACTCATCGCCATCCAATAAGTCACACGATCATTTGGAAATGCTTTCCAAGCTTTCTTATTTTTCTTTTTCAAAGTTTGCATATCAGAAAAAGCTTTGTAAGCCCCTTGATAATCACCCTTCAAATATTTCAACCAAGCCAAGTGCCATTTTGCATCGCGATTCAAACCTGAGTTCGGATAAACTTTCATGAACTCTTGAAATCTGCGTGCGGCTCCATCATAGTCTTGAAACTGATAGCTTAAGAATGCCGATTGATAAAGTGCCTGACGGCCTGTTTTAGACCGAGGACTCATTTTGTAAGCCGAATAGTAAGAACCCACCGCCTGTTGAACTTCTCCGGCCCTTGCTGTTGCAGAGGCAAACAAGATCAAGTAATCGAAGTTCTTTTTCATGCTCTCATAGTAAGGAGTCAGAATCTGAACACCTTTTACCAACTCACCCTCTTGAAGATAGAACTGTGCTTGCAATTTATCCGCAAGATATTTGTCAGTCTTTGCCAACTTGTCTTTCATGATATTGATTTCGCCTTGAGCTTTTTGATCAAGCCCCGCGAAAAGAAGATATCTAACACGAGTTCGGAAGTTTTCCGTCGTCACTTGGCAGCCGGACTCTTTGCCTTCGAATTTATTGGCAGCGAGATCCACGCCCCACTCTTGAACTTTAGTATACGCAGGATACTTCTCGTACAGTTTCACAAGCCATTTGCAAGTTTGTGAATGACGGCCCAAACCTTTTTCAGCCACCGCCAAATTGTAAATCACGTCAGGATAAGTTTCGGTATTACGAGTTCTTTTTTCTAACTTCACAAACTGTTGAGACGCGTGTTTGTAGTTCTTCTTTTCCAAAGCCACTTGGCCGGAAAGATTGGAAGCATCAATGCTCATCTTTACGTTGGGTGATAGAGCCTGGATTTTATCCAACTCCTTTTCAGCCTCATCCATTTTGCCCGTCTTCATAAAAGATTGAGCCAAATAAAAACGTGCATATTCTTGCAAATCGGTTTTTTGCTTTGCGATGTCCTCGAAAGCTGGAATAGCCAGCTCATATTTCGCAGCTTTAAATTGCTCTAAGGCACCCTTAAAGGAATTCAGCTCATCTTTTCCTGATTGAGCAAAAGCTGTCGTAGCACCGATTAAAATGCTGCTAGAAAATAAAATGCACTTCAGGGAGGTCATCATGTTCCTCCTTCGCACTCCGTGCTACGGCGGACAAGTCCACCTAGCTGCCAAGTGAGAAGATTTAAAAATTAAAAAATCCCGGCATCCCTGCCCGGACAGGCTCCGCCCCGCCGTAGCGCAATAGCGCGAAGGAGGGTTGTCACCGTACCTTAATAATGATACCGAATATCCATGGCAAAATCGAAGACGAAAACGATCTATACCTGTCAAAATTGTGGAGCCCAACGCCCTAGGTGGGAAGGAAAATGTTCTGACTGCGGCGCGTGGAATTCCTACGTCGAAGAATTGCAGTTACCGGAGGTCAAAACCAGAGGTTGGTCGACCGGTGGCACAGAGACAGCAAGCACAGCAAACAAACCTGTATCACTAGACCAAAGACTTGAAGAGATCAAGTTGGACCGCCTTGACACAGGATTTGAAGAACTCAACCGTGTGCTAGGTGGCGGTTTGGCCCGAGGAAGCTTTGTCCTTTTGGGCGGCTCACCAGGTATCGGTAAATCGACTTTGCTTTTGCAAATGGCTGGCGGACTTGCCGATCACAAGCACAAAGTTCTCTATATCTCAGGCGAGGAAAGTGTTTCTCAAACCGGATCTCGTGCTCATCGTTTAGGCATTCGTTCGCCGCTTATCGAAATTGGTTGTGAAAGCAATTTGCACAGTGTGATGGAGCTAGCTCGTCATAAAAAACCAGATGTCTTGGTCGTCGACTCTATTCAAACGATGTACTTGCCAGATCTGCAAGCGGCGCCGGGATCGGTATCACAAGTTCGTGAATGCGCAGGGCATTTGATGGGTCTCGCAAAACACGACAACATCACCGTGATCTTAATTGGTCACGTCACTAAAGATGGCAATAT
This sequence comes from uncultured Bdellovibrio sp., assembly GCA_964590635.1. GTDB lineage: Bacteria > Bdellovibrionota > Bdellovibrionia > Bdellovibrionales > Bdellovibrionaceae > Bdellovibrio. The sequence goes on along the minus strand of CAZPYX010000229.1, from coordinate 1,280 downwards.
CGCAGGTCCCAAAGTCCTTGAGCACATGGTCGACTGCGTGCTTTCGTTCGATGGCGATCTTTCTTATGACTTCCGTTTGCTTCGTGCTTTGAAAAATCGTTTCGGTGCTGCCCAAGAATTGGGTGTCTTCCAAATGATCTCAAAGGGCCTTGAGGAAGTTTCGAATCCTTCAGAGTTATTCCTTGGCGAACGCGGTGATCAGCTCATCGGCTCTGCGGTGTTCGCCTCCATGGAAGGAACTCGTCCTTTACTTTGCGAAGTTCAAGCTTTGACTCTTTCTAGTCCAATGCCGATGCCTCGTCGTACCGCTTTGGGTATTGATGTAAATCGTTTGCATTTATTAACAGCCGTTCTGGACCGTCATCTTGATATCCGTTTAGGCAACAACGATATTTTCATCAATGTCGTTGGAGGCCTTAAACTGATCGAACCTGCCGCTGACTTAGCCGTGGCCGCCGCCATTTTGTCGACGGAAAGTCGCAAGGATCTTGACGCCCATACTTGTTATTTTGGCGAAATTGGTCTAACTGGGGAAGTTCGTGGAGTTTCCTTCGTTGAAAGTCGAGTTAAGGAAGCCGACAAGCTAGGATTCAAACACTTTGTGATGCCGCTTTCAAATAAGCGACACCTCGCGGATGTAAAAATCTCGAAGGATAAGAAAATTTCATTTGTCAAAAACGTACATGAGCTGCGTAAATTGATATAGGCCCTGATTCAGAAACGGATTTTTGAATGACCTCAGCAGATGCAATTGTAAAAGAGACCTACGCCGCCGGCGATTATATTTTCTTCGAAGGTGATATCGAAAGACATTTCTATATCGTCGAAACAGGCGTGGTTTCAATCTGCACGATGAACCGCCAAGGGCAGCCCGTTGTTCTTGGACAAGTGCGTGACGGTGAATCTTTCGGAGAATTTGCACTTCTTGAAAACAAACCTCGATCAGCGTCAGCAGTTGCGGCAACAGAAGTCACTTTGGTGCGCGTATCTGAAGAGGGCTTTCAACAGCTTTTGGAAGATCTTCCAGTTTGGGCCAACTGCATGTTGAAGTCCTTTGCTGATCGTTTGAAGAAGACCACGGCGGCCTTGAAGGAAGCAGAAGACAGTCTCGCTAACAAATAAAAACTGCACCACTAGCGTGGTGTTAGAGTATAGATCTCAATGCGTAACTCGGATCACTGTGATTGTCCTTTTTTGTTTTAAAGTATCGTCATTGTGATATCAGTCTTGCTGAGACTTCGTTTTGTATGTCTCAGCTCTCTATAAAACACTACCGATGC
>CAZPYX010000228.1:0-5665 GCA_964590635.1 uncultured Bdellovibrio sp. | reverse complement strand
GGATTTCTCGGTGATGACTTTGACGGTGTGGCATTGTGCTGCATGAACCACAGCCTTGATGTCATCACGAACATAGTCCAAGCGACGATCTTTAAGGGCACCAACCTGAATAACCATGTCAATTTCTTGCGCTCCATTTGCAATAGCTGTCGTTGTTTCGAAAGCTTTAGAGGCTGTGTCCATGGCACCCAACGGGAAGCCAACGACGCAGCAAATTTTAACAGAGGACCCTTGAAGAAGATCAGCGCAGGTTTTTACGTAAGACGTATTAACACAAACACTGAAGAAGTTCTGATCACGCGCTTCTTGGCAAAGCTTCTTAATTTGTTCCATTTGCGCATCAGCTTTTAATAAAGTGTGGTCAATTTAACGGCTCAATTGCACGTCTGTTTCCATTTCTAGGCCGTTGTTAAAGTCGCATTGGCCTCTAGGTTTGAGGTGATGGAAAAAATGTAGTCTAAAACCCTACTTCTGTCACTAGCGCATTATTAGTCGGGCTAATGTAAATCTCTATCTGGTCCGGTTTACTTTTGATAGCAAAGTTGGTTAAAATGAGGTTATGAATAATTGTAAAGCCTTAGGGACCTTTCTTGTCGGCCTTCTTTTTTCTATCTCCCTCTTCGCTGCGGATACCTGTGTAAGCACAGCTTCTGAATTTGCAGAAAAAAGCTCAAGTCTTCCCACCTTTGTACAAAAACTTCCGACGATGCTGACCACCGATGGCTTCTTAGTCACTGCTGGTTTGAAGATCCGCACTGTGGGGGAGAAGCTCAAATTGGAAGGATATGTGTGGAAGCCCGGGGAAATTTTAATTGATGATGGCTATATTTCCAAAGCTTGTTACGACGGAAAAGTTTTAAACGTTACTTTGGAAAATGGAACCACCTATGCGGCAAAAGTAAAAGGGGACTCCAGCGTTTCTATTCAAGGTGTCACTTTTGAGAAATCAAGCGAGTCAAAGTTTGCAGGCATCGTTGAGAAGGTAAAAGATGCTCAATCGAAAAAGACGGGCACAGCGAATGTTCAATCTGGAGTCAAGTGATGTTGAAGGTAGCTGGTTTCACCATAGTTTTTAGCTTTCTTCTTAGCACCAGCTTAGCTTTTGCACAGAAGAAACCTTCGACTTTGCCTGTGTCGTCCTCTGAGCTTTTGGAGTTCGTCGGGAAAAGAGATCAAAAGATGCTCGACTTCGGAAAAACAGCTGACTTTTCCGGAGTGATCACTCGCGTTCACGAAAAAGAGGATTTACGAATTGTAGACCTTTATGAATTCAAGGATATACAAGCAGTGTCCATGGATTTAGCTTTGTGCAAACAGCTTTTGATCAGAATGTTTGGTCCGTTAGACAAGATATCTTTGAAAGTTGTAAAAGCTGAAATCTATAACTCTCACACAGGAAAAACTTGTGAAGCGCAACTTGATGATGAAGACAAGGAAGCAAGAATTGTCGAAAGAAAAGTTATTGCGGGTTTTTTAAATGCGCGGGCGATGGCCCTGGTCACAAAGGTCTCTAAAAAATCTGGGAAGGCAGAGCAAGAGAGTATCCGCAAATTCTGGGATACTCTCCGTTGATAAATTATCCGACTTTGGCCTTGGTAGCGCCTAAGGCACCACCGGCAACGGTATCACCACCACCGCCAGCTTGACCCAAGAAGGTCTTCGCATCTGCTGCGGAAACCTTTCCCTTTTTAACAAGATCCTCGATGTATTTCTCGAACAAGATCATGCCTTGGTTAGCGCCAGTTTGCATTGCTGAAGCAATTTGATGGACTTTACCTTCACGAATCAGATTGGCGATCGCTTTAGAGTTTCTCATAATCTCATAGGCAGCCACGCGGCCTTGACCGTCAGCTCTAGAGAATAGAGTTTGCGCAACAACTCCGCGCAAACTTTCTGCAAGCATAGTACGAATTTGTGCCTGTTGCCCCGCCGGGAAAACGTCAATGATACGATCGATAGTTTTTGCGGCACTGTTCGTATGAAGAGTACCAAAAACGATATGACCTGTTTCTGCTGCCGTCAGTGCCAAAGAAATAGTTTCCAAGTCACGCAACTCACCCACGAGCAAGATATCTGGATCTTCACGCAGAGCCGCTTTAAGGGCATTACCGAAACTTTTTGTATGACTTCCAACCTCACGTTGATTCACCAAAGAGCGAATGTTCGGGTGAACGAACTCGATAGGATCTTCAACTGTGATGATATGTGCTTCACGGGTCATGTTGATCTGATGAATCAACGCAGCAAGAGTTGTCGATTTACCGGAACCCGTAGGACCTGTCACAAGGATCAAACCACGATCGCAATCGATCATGTCCATGACCGCCGGAGGAAGTCCCAACTCTTGAGCTGTTTTAATTTTTTCAGGAATAATACGGAAAACCGCGCCAAGTCCTTTACGCTGCATGAAGATGTTGCAACGGAAACGACCGATGCCCGCTAGAGTGTAGGCAAAATCCAGTTCCCACTTTTCAACGAAGGCTTTCTTTTGCTTCTCAGAAAGAATTTCGAAAATCAAACCTTGCACGTCTTGATTTGTGAGTTCGCGATAGTTTAGTGGAACCATGTTACCATGGAGACGCAGAAAGGGTGCGGCGCCGCTTGTGACGTGTAAGTCCGACGCTCCTTGCTCTACCATGAGTTTAAACAGTTCATCAATTGTTGCCATCATTCACTCCATAAAGATGCTAATTCAGTGATCTTTTCGGCAAGTTGTGTTTCAATATTGAATATTATTTGTCATGGGTCTTGTTTCTGGACTATTGAACTAATGATCAAAGTCCATACTCCGATGTTTCGGAGTGCAAGCAGCTCCTCGGAGGTAGTGTGTCAGCAGAAATTCTCATCAATGTTAGGCCTCAAGAAACTCGTGTTGCTTATGTGGACGCCGGAGTTCTCTCAGATTTAAAAATTGAACGAAAGACTTCACCAACTTTAGTCGGGTCTATTCATCGCGGGACAGTGATTCGCGTTCTTCCAGGAATGCAAGCGGCCTTCGTCGACATTGGTCTTGAGAAAGCGGCATTCTTGTATGTCGGCGATATCCGTGAAGACGTTGATGATAATTTCCTGACCAATGTGGATCGTGATGAACCCTTGGAAATGGATGGGGATGACGACAAACCGCCCACTCATCATAACATTAAAACTCCGATCCAAGATTTACTTAAAGAAGGTCAGTCTATTTTGGTTCAAGTAGCCAAAGATCCACTGGGAACGAAGGGTGCCCGTTTAACGACGCATTTGTCGTTGCCAGGTCGTTTCGTGGTCTTCTTGCCAACTGTTCGCCATCTTGGAATTTCACGCAGAATTGAAGATGAAGACGAGCGCGAACGTCTTCGCAAGCTTGTTCAGAAAATCAATCCGTCAGGTGGTGTGATCGTAAGAACAGCTGGTGAAGGGGCTTCAGAGGAGATGTTGAAGGCTGACATCGAGTATTTGGATCGCCTCAGCAAAGAGATTTTCAAAAACTACGAAAAGAAAAAAACGCCGGGCGCCTTACATACAGAATTGGATGTTGAGCTGCGTGCTTTGCGTGATTTGATGAGCGAAAGCGTAACCAGCGTTTGGGTCGACGATCTTGAGATTCATAAAAAAGTTGTGAAGTTTGTTTCGCAATTTATGCCGAAGTACAAGCAGAACATCGTTCTTTATGAGGAACGCAAACCCTTGTTCGACTTGTACGATATCGACATTGAGATCTCTCGCTCGATGGAAAGAAAGATCTGGCTTAAATCCGGTGGGTACATTGTGATCGACGAAGCGGAAGCTTTGGTGGTGATCGACGTGAATACGGGTAAGTTTGTCGGTAAAAAAGACCTTGAAGATACGATCTTAAAAACCAATCTAGAAGCGGTTCGCGAAGCGGCACACCAGCTTAGAATTCGCAATTGCGGTGGCATCATCATCATTGACTTCATCGACATGGAAAAAGAATCCCATCGTGACAAGGTCATGGAAGCGTTTGCTGAAGAGCTGGAAAAAGATCGCGCACGTACAAACGTGGTTTCAATGTCCCAATTGGGTTTGGTTGAAATGACTCGTAAGCGCATTCGTCCAAGTTTGATTAAAACTTTGTGTGAACCTTGTTCTTATTGTGACGGGAAAGGCTATATCAAACGCAAATCAACAGTGGCTAACGAAATATTCCGCGAACTTGAACGAGATGCCGACATGTTGACGAATAAAAAAACCAACGTCGTCATTCATTGCCATAGCGAAGTTGTAGATTGGATCTACGAAGTCGAGGGTGAGAGTCTTGAGGGTATCGAGAAAAAGCTGGGTCGCTCAGTGGCGTTTAAGATCGAACCTAATTACCATCTAGAGCAATACGAAATATTCTTCGTATAACTCCGGAAAAACCGTCTCATCTTGGTAGTGGATTTATGAATCCTCTACCAAGAGCTAGTTGAGAAGTCGGGCTAAGGGTCCGATCAGAATTCCATGAAGCAACTGGCTGTTCTCATATTTGTATTTCTATTCTCGATGCTCTCGTGGGCAGAGCCTTGTGCTACGGGAAAAACTTCGACTTCGGGTCTTACAGCGATTTCAAAAAATAGCTGTATAGAAACTCTCAAATCAAAAGAGTGCCAAGATCTATTTTCAAAAATGCGCGCCAACGGAGAAAAACCGGAGGAAAAGGCATTGCGCTGTCAGGATCAAAGCTCCCTTTCCAGAGCTTTTGAAACTTCTTGGAATTACACTTCAGGCTGCGCCATTGGCGGATGGAACTTTGTTGCTGACACATTTGTCGGAATTGGCACCGCTATCGGTGAGGGTGCCGCAAAGGCAGTTCTTAGTTATCAAAATACCAAAGCTGAAAATGCAATCTGTGATGGCGATTTTCAGCTGAAGAAAAATCTTTTTACTGAATACAATCAAAGTGTCCCGAAGCTTCTAAGAGTGGCTCAGCCATCAGACGCGATTCTGGCGAAAACAAACTGTGCCTCTGTGAAGTCTGTTTTAAAAATGAATCAGGTCACTAAATCCAATGAGGTAGGCCGCGGTATCAGCGTGAAGATTATGTCTAAGACGCCAAACTTTACCGCTGACGAACAAGAATACATGGAGTGGGGAAAATCCCAATTAGGCCCTAAAGTTGATTTAGTGGCTCTTGCTAAAAATAAGTTGAAAGAATTGGGAGTAAAACTTGAGTGTTATAACTCTCAACAAGCGGCGGCCATGGTGTGCGAGGCGATTGCCGATGTGGCAACCCTAGCGGCTGGCCCAGCGGGAGTTGCGCTTAAAGCAGCAAAAGTCGGTAATATCGCAAAAATTGCTGGCGTCGCTTTGGAGGCCGAAAAAGCAGCAGAAGTAGGAACCGTGGCTCGGGCCGTTGCAAGTGCCGCCGATTTACAAAAGGCTGCGAAGCTTTCAAATGTCGAGCGTATAGCTGCGGCTGAAGGTTCTTTAGGAAGAAAGCTGACAGCAGCAGAGAAGCAAGCACTTATAGATGCCCATGAGGTAGCTGCAGGCACAGGCCGAGGCTATGGAACGTATTCTGCGACAGATCTAAAGCAAAAAGCAGACATCTTAAAGAAGGCCGGATTCTAAGACGCTGATCGTGATCTGCTATTAAGACAGGGCTTAGCGGAAAGCTTGAGTGATACTCCGGCCGCAAGATTGGCTTCCACCTCCCTGCGGTTCCATGCCTATAAGCCCCGGG
>CAZPYX010000227.1:0-5681 GCA_964590635.1 uncultured Bdellovibrio sp. | reverse complement strand
GGGGACCCCGGGCCCGGACCGGCGGGGGTTTTCGAGTTCGGCAAGGGTCGTTTCGGGGGCTGTGGGGGCGGGCGTCTTGGGATTCTCGGAGAGTTTCTTCACCGCCCCCCCGGGCGACGCACCGCCGCACGGGTTCGAGCTCGATCCGCCGGTACCGGTGCCGGTCGCCACCCGATCGGTGTCGCGCTGCTCGATCCCGACGCGCTCGGGCGGCACGCCGAGATGCTCGGCGATAAGCTGCGCATAGGAAGTATCGTGGCCCTGGCCCGTGCTCTGCGAGCCGATCAGCAGCGTGATGCCGCCGTCGCGGTCGAGCGTCACGGTCGCAGTGTCCGGGCCGTTGCTGCCGCAGGCCCCGATGTAGGTCCCAAGTCCGAGGCCGCGACAGAGCCCTGCCCGGTTCCCGGCCGCGGCCGGCCTCCGGAAACCATCCAAACCCCCAACCCCTACTGAGGCCACTTTTTCACTTAATAACTCAGAGTGAAAGAACATGGATAAATCTTGAGCATCCCGAACCATAACAGCCCCCTCACTTAACAAATCCAAGGATCCGACAAAATGTGGATCCTGGGGATGTCCCGGCACAACCCACACAGGTCGCCCCAACTGCACCGCTTGATTTGCCGTGATCAAAGTTCCACTGCGCCTTCGGGCCTCCACCAACAAAGTCGCCGAACCTAAAGCCGCTATCAGTCGATTGCGATGGTGAAAGAGATGCTTATGCATCTTCTGCCCGTGTTCGTATTCACTTAAGAAACATCCGCCGCCATCCAACACAGGACGAATCCATTCCTTCAAACTGTCGGGATACATCTCCCCTAAACCTGAAGGCAGGACGACCACCGTTGGACATTTTTTTCGAAGCGCGACTCCATGGGCTTTTTGATCAATGCCGCGGGCCCCGCCACTTACGATCAAGGGCTGCTCTAGATCGCAGAACTCGGCCAATTCCTTTTCCATCCAGCGCAAAGATTCATAGCTGGGCTCGCGACTTCCAACCACCGCCAAACTTCGCTGCATCAGCCACACCGGGGCCCCTAAAAAACTTAAGGTCAATGGAGGATCTGCCATCAAATAGCAACTAGGCGGATAAAGATCTTCACCGTAAACAACGAACTGCACGCCTTGCAGTTTATGTTTCAAAGCCTCTTCAGCGATTTGACGAAGCAACTTCAGACTGTCATCCAAAGTGAAAGACATCATTGGTAGACACTCTTTGAACATCCTCAAAAGGTTTTCCACACTCAGACTTCCACTTTTACCTAAGCGAAAATAGAGCTGATGAACTTCATCACGATGTTTTTTATAGTGGGGATGATTTTTTATTAGTTGAGAAAAAGCGAATAGATCTGTCATGAAATAAAAAGGCCTGCAATTTTGCAGGCCCTCTTATTTCATCTTAAAGCGTTAGGTCAGAGTCATCTGTTCCGCCGCTCGGCGAAGTGGATGACGGCGTGTTTTCCATTTCAAATTCTTTTTCCAGATCATTTCCAGGCTCCACAGCCGGGGCACCATGGCCTTCAACCGCCGGACTTGAAACTGCTGGGCTATTCATCGCTTGTTTAGAAACCTCGCCGATATAGTCGCCCTTAAGAACGTCATCGCTGGTTTTCGTAATATAAGCTGTCGCAAAATTAGGCGTCGCCTTCACAATTTTCACAACGCCAATTTGGCGATCATTTTGAATGGCATCGGTTTGACGATTACGAACTGCTTCGTCCGCAAAGATTCCAAAACTTTGTCCTTCAGAGAATCCTTGATTCGTACCACCGTCCAAAAAGATCAAACTGTTCGATCCGAACAAAGATCTGCTGCTGCCAAACTGTCCGCCGATAATACGCGCTCCAGCACCTGAAGACATCGCACCCGCCGATGGATCAATCATCGGCAACTGACCTGGGGTTAGTAAAGAGCCCACTTCCACCGGCTGAATCGCTTTCTTCACAATGGCTCGGTAGATATTTTTTTGACTATTCACGCGCTCCAGAATTTCAATCTGCCCTTGCACTTCAACCATCTGGGCTTTGCGATCTTTTTTACGAGGATCTTCAATTTGCGCCAGGTTCTTTTGCGCAATAAAGTCTTTGCCACCTTCTTGATCCAAACGCACATAGATATACACAAAATCACCGGCTGATTTAAGGTCCAACTCGGTCGCAGTGACAACACCAACTCCGACCACCGGAGAATCGTTCAAGTAATACCCCAAGTACTCAAGTCCCTTAGAAACATTTTTTGGAGGAACTTCAATTTCCAAAGCAGATTTTTGATTCATGTCGACACCGAAACGACGGGACGGCAAACTGCCAGGAAGTGCTTGTAAAACCGGAGCCCCTTTTTTCTTGTGCGCAGGCATTGCGACCAGACCAGCCGCTCCGGGAGCAGCTGCTTTCGATGCGTCGACAACAGCATCTTTGTCAGCCTTCGTCGCTGAAAGCTCCACAGTTGGAGCGTCATTCATGTCACCCGCAAAAAAACGAATGGACATTGATGGATCAATCTCATGGGGATTGCCAATGGCTCCGTTGTTGAAAGACCAAATTTTTGGCCAGAAGTTCGGATCGCCAAAGAAGGTGGTTGAAATATCCCAAAGAGTATTCCCTTTTTGGACTTGATACGTTTCTGCCTGCCTTTTCCCAACCGCTTTTTCCCAAGCTTCTACAGACGTGGGTTGTTCATTGTATTTCTTGTAAATGCGATTGAACTCAGCCTCGCGGGACATATCAGGCTCATTGCCCATAGGTGATGCTGGCGTTGCCGCTTCTTGCTTAGCCGATACTGGAGGAGGAATGTCTGAAGGCAGCGGCGCATGTTCTTTCTTAGCTTCTGCACCCGCTTCTGGAATTTCTTTGAATTCTGGGACCGTAGGTTCCACAACTTCTTGTTGCTTCTTAGGCTCGAGAACATCCAAGGGATCTGCATCCCAATTTGAATTCTGAGATCCGTCTTGGGCTTTCGCCACAAGAGCACAAAATATCATCGCCAACAATACAGGGAACTTGGTGTTTTTCACAGTGTCTTCCTTAACTTTGCGAAAAATGCTTTTCTACTTTTACTTCTTCAGTGCTTTGAACTTAGCAAAGCCATGATACTTTTAGTTTAACATTTTTAGTTCAGCGTTAGCTCTGAATGACTCCGGGCTGCCTGGATACTTTGATCGCACTTCCAGCAACGAGCGTTTTGCGTACTCACCAAGATTCATTTTTTTATAGGTCATTGCTTTTGCAAATGTCGCTGCCGTGACTTTATCACTCTTCGGATATTCTTTTTCCACACGGCCAAAGAAACGGATCGCCTCTGGATAATTATTGTGATTCACAGCTAATTTACCAGCCAAGTACAGGGCATTGTCTGCGTAGGAACTGTTTGGGAACCGACTCATCATACTTTGCAAACGACTCTTGAAAGCGATTTCGTCATCTGCTTCAAAGGCGCCTACCATTTCAGCATAAAGCTTCATATCACTTTCTTTAGAAACGTCTTTACCCGTCAGCTCAACAAGCAGTTGCTGTTCCTTCAAATCCTTGTAGGATGGCTTCTGATTCATGTTAGTTGACTGACTCGTTGTACTGCCAACGCGAGCATGCAATGCCAAAGGTAAGCTTAAAAATACAGTTGCTGCTAAAAGTCTAAGTTGCTTCATCTATGTACACCCCTTGATCTTTCTCCAGTATGACACGGTTAGAGAATTGCAAACAAGCAGGACTTATCCACATAAAATGTTGAGTTATTGTAATGCTAGACCTTAGACCTGTTTGTTTTCAAGGGTTTCAGCTGATTGCCACCTCTTTAGGCACATCATAACTATATGTAATAACTTAGTTATATTAAAAATAAGTAGCAATTTTAAGCGCCCGAATTTCAGATCTTAAAATCCGTCCCTAGGAGACGCATAGGGACCACGACAGATTATTTTAGAAATCATGACTGAACTGAAATTTGCTAAGTGTCTGATTCCATGATCATTCTACTTTTTCTTGCTTTAGCCTTAAGCAATTCTAATTCCTCTAGCTTGCTGAAAAATACGTCAGAACTTGCAACAATCTTTCATCAGAAATGTGTACAGATTCTTCCGACAGAGTCTGTAAATCGCAAAACTCTGTCATCACTTTTGTGTGGTGAAAATATCACAGACACAGAGCTTAAAGAAAATTTGGTGAAGACTTCTTTGATTCACATCTTTGTTATTTCTGGTTCGCATCTTATTTTGCTTGATGAGCTTTTGAGCATTTTAAGAATTCCAGCAATTGTAAGATTCTTTTTTCTGAGTATTTACTCTCTTGCCGTTGGCTGGCAGCCACCCGCCGTGCGTGCGCTGATTGCACTCGGAGTGCGCATTTTATTTCGTCGTTGGAACTGGAAATTTCCCTCTGATCTAACCTCTCTTATCGCCGGCATGGCGACACTGGCACTTTTTCCGGAGTGGTGGAATTCACTATCGCTGGTGATGAGTTGGTGCGCGGCACTCGCTCTGTGTTGGGTTTCTGTTTTAAAAATTAAAAATAAATTCTCTGCTCTTTTGATTTCGCAGTTGGCGATTTTTCTATTTATGAGTGCTCCGCTTTGGGGACTGGGAACTTTGCATCCTTTAAGCTTACTCTATAATTTGCTCCTTGCGCCGGTTGTCGCTTTTCTGCTTTTGCCCTTGGCTTTTTTTGCTTCGCTCATCCATCCTTTGGTGCCCATTTTTGATGTTGTCATGAACGCATTCAATGTCCTTTTAAAAATCGTGGCAGAGCCCATCACCATGACTCGCGGAACCGCCCCAGCCATTGGCCTGCTTTGGATGTGGGTCTTTGCCTGGCACATTTTCTTCCATCTTTTACGTTTGCGATTTTATCAAGGAAGGGATCGCTCAAGATGAAAAGCTTTTTCGATTTACTTTTAAGACAAAGTCTTTTCATCGCCACTTTTCTTTTAATCAGTCTAAGTGCCAGTCCCTTAAGGCGCGACTTCTTACAAAACTTTATAATCGTCTGGAATGTCGGCCAAGGACAGTGGGTCACGGCCTTACGTGAAGAAACGTGTCTTCATTTTGATGTTGGTGGCGAGTTCTTTCCGTGGAAGAAACTTTCGGGCACATGCAAATCCAAAGAAAACCAAATCTTCTTAAGTCACTGGGACTGGGATCACATCGGAGGCTTGTCCCGCTGGCCCTCATCATGGTCCGCCTGCATAGCTCTGGCTCCCTCAGGAAAAAGTTCTAAACATAAAACCAAAATCTTAGAGCGTTTTACAGAGTGCACACAAAGTGAAAAAGGTCTGCAACAATGGTCTCCCGCAAACGCCGCATCGTTGAAGGACACCAATTCAGCAAGCCACGTCGTAAACTATTCAAACTTCCTCATGCCCGGAGACTCTCCAAAATTGCAAGAGCACACCTGGAAAGAAATAAACTGGATTGCGCAAACTAGGGTCCTAGTCTTAGGCCACCACGGCAGCCGTACAAGCACCTCACCGGAACTCTTGGACAGACTGCCCCACCTGCAAATGGCCATCGCCTCGGCCCGCTGGGCTCGCTACCGCCACCCCCATGCCGAAACCGAAAGCCTTTTGAAACGGCATCACATCCCTCTTCTTAGAACAGAAGATTGGGGAAACATTTGGTTTGAGCAATAATTCGGTACTATCTGGCTTTAAAATACAGAGCAGCCCATATGAATCATCCATTCGAGGCCCCA
>CAZPYX010000226.1:0-5785 GCA_964590635.1 uncultured Bdellovibrio sp. | reverse complement strand
ACCTAGGGATATATGTTTTAGTGCTTCGTTTATAGAAGTGGCCTCGTTTGGAGAAAGACTTTTCTCCACAATGGGGGCATTGGTAGTGCTTTATAGAGAGCTGAGACATTTAAAGTGAAGTCTCAGCAAGATTGAGTTCACGATGACGATACTTTAAAATTTGCCAGACGAAGAGACTGGTCCGAGTTACGCGTTGAACTCTTTGTCCTAGCACCATGTTAGTGGCGCAGTTTTTGATTATCGCGCCGTGGGACTTAATTTGACTCTGTCTTTAGAGCAGTCCGACTATTTTTTGATGGCGGGTGCGCTAGGTGTATCCGTCGTCGTCCACTGAAATGTTTTGATGATCTGATTGCACTGTTGCAAAGACGCCGTGAAGTTTTCTTTTGCATCCATGCAAGTCATGATAGCGACCTTGTCTTCATTTTTCAGAATGACCTGGCGAATTTGTTTTCCCTTAGATCGAGAAAGCAAATCCACAATTAAAGCAGGTTGCCCATTCAAAGAGAAAGCCTTTGAAGCTAGAACTTCAAAACCATAGTTCGGATAATCACGCATCCACTTGCGTGTATAAAGTTCGAGCGAGGCACTCTTTGCAACTCTGTCCGTGCGAATGCTTAAGTAACCACCTTGGGGTTTGTCCTTAGAGGCGAATCGAACGGTTTCCAAAAGTGTGGAGTCTGATTCAGAGACGGGCAGCCATGTGCTGCCATCCGTTTTCAAAGTGAATCCTTTGTGCAGGAAATAAAGACCTTTCTCTGGCGCAGTAAATGCGGAGGTGCTTGTCGCTGGATGAGGAGCGGCAAGAGCAGAGATAGGAAGTAAGAAAGAGATCAGCAAAGTCTTCACCTTTTTAGGCTAACAAGACCCTCTTTGTTTTTGCAAGTACAGAATAGGAAATGGCCTATTTCGCTGGAGTTGCAGTTGAGCGCTCTTCTAGGCAGGGCCCCAGATCCTCAGGAAGATTGACGATGTAAATTTGTTTCTTATCTTGGAAATTCCTGGCGAAAGCCATTCTTTCCTGGCGGTCATCAGAGACCACCGGATAGGTCAAAGAGTCTGCGCCTTTGAAGACAACCTGTGTGCATTTCTTTTCGATGTCATAGGATTCAATTTGGTATTGCTTATCGCCTTTGCGAAGGACGCTATAAAATAGTCGCGCCGGTGTGCGAGGAGCGAAAATCAAATCACGATAGATGCCTTCACCACCTTTAAGGGCTTCAAGTTTTTTACCCTTCATTGTGAACAACATCAAACTTTGCTCTGAAGTTTTTTTGTCTTTTTCAATTAAGGCAATCTGCTTCATATCTGGCGAAATGGTGGGAAAGCGTCGCTCTTTTTCACCTTCGGCAGAAATAAGGCTGATCAAAAGATGTTTAAGATCCATGCGATAGACGCCCATCAAATCACCACGATAAGAAGTAAAAAGAATAAAGGGCTTCGCTGGATGAGTGACAAAGACCGCTTCTGCATCAAAACCAGGTTGTTGAGTGAGGCGTAAAATCTCACTTCCGAAGCGATCACTCATGTAAAGATCAGAAGGAGGAAATTCTTTATTGATCGTTTTATTTATGAATGGACTTTCTTTGATTTCATCCGTGGTCGAAGCATACAGAATTTCTGTATCGCTGACATAACTGGGATCAAAAGCATCGCCGTCAGAAAAAGTCACGCGGCGCTCTTTATTTTTAGTCAGATCCATTTCATAGATCTGTGCTCCTTTATTGAAGGAGCGAGCGCGACTGGAGTAAAGCAGTTTGGTTCCATCCGGGGAAAAACGCGGATGTTCGTTGTCGCCTTGGAAAGTGATTTGTTTGGAACATTTACTTAAAAGATAATCGGGACTGAGAAGATCCTTGGTGACACTCAGGTGGGAGCAGCCGCAAAGCAATCCCATCAAAGCTGCGATCTTCAAATTCCGTTTCATATCTCTACCTTATGCAGTACTTTTTGTAAGAGCGAAGATGGATTCACCTTCTTGAGTTCTTTCAAGTTTACCCACCGAATGTTTCGGTCGGCGAGGCTTTTTTTCTGAGTAATTTGAATAAAAATATCATGATGAGTGATGTTATGTTTAACATCATAGTCTTTGGGCTTGGTTTTTTCCATGGAGATTGCACCAGGGAAAATCCACTGGCCCTTGAGGAAGGGAGCGTAATCGTTTTCAATTAAAGCAACCTTATGGTCCTTGATCGCGACGAGTGGTTTCCAGACCCAGACCTCACTTTGTTTTCGTGGTTTTTTAAGGGGCAGTTTTTCAATAAGATTTTTGTCGCGGGCAACACAACCTTTAGACCATGGACATAACATGCACATGACTTTTTGAGGCGTGCAGACCGTGGCTCCTAATTCCATCAGTCCTTGATTCAAAGAATCAGATTGTCCGAAGGCAGCTAATTGATCTGAAAGATTTTGAAGCTCTGCACGAGCTTTGTTATTCCACCACTCTGTCTTCAAGCCGTACTTGCGTGAAAGAACACGAATAACATTGCCATCCAGAACACCCACTTTTTCGCCAAAGGCGATACTCGAAACAGCACGGGATGTATAAGGCCCAAAACCTGGAAGTTCTAAAAGTTCTGCCGCTGTTTCAGGAAATCCGTTAGATGCCAAGGCCTTCGCGGCTTTGTGCAGATTGCGTGCGCGTGAGTAATAACCTAGACCTGCCCAAGCTTCTAGGACATCTTGTTTGGGTGCTGCAGCCAAGTCTTGAACTGTCGGGAACTTTTCTAGAAATTTTTCGAAATAAGGAATGACCGCAACCACTGTGGTTTGCTGCAGCATTACTTCGGAGAGCCAAATTCTATACGGATCTTTGCTTGCACGCCATGGAAGGGCCCGCTTGTTTTTTTTGTACCACTGTACCAATTCTTTATGATGCTCTTTGTGCGGGGCAGATTTGTGATCGTATTTTGCGCTCATTCGCGGTAATCTAGTCGGTAGATAAATCAGGAGTCAATATGGAATACAAACCACTGAGCGGACGCGAGTTTCCTCGATTTTCTGCGATTAAAACTTTCTTTCGTCTTCCCTATGTCGCAATTGATGCAGATTATGATGTCGGAATCTTTGGTATTCCCTATGACGGCGGTGTTTCGTACAGACCGGGAGCACGCTTTGCACCGACAAAAGTGAGAGAAGTTTCTGCTCTGGGCCGTGGCTTTCACATGACTCGCATGGAAAACTTTTTTGAGAAGCTCAAAGTGGCTGATATTGGCGATTGTCCAACAGTACCTATTGATCAAAATCAAACCTACGAGCGTATTGAAAAATTCGTGGGCGAAGTTCTTTCTCACAATAAAAAGTTTTTATCTGTGGGCGGCGACCACTCGACAACGTTGCCAGTGCTGCGTGCTCTTCGCAAAAAATATGGCAAGCCTTTGGCCTTTGTGCATTTTGATGCGCACTTGGATACATATCCAGCGGCTTGGGGTTGTGAATATCACCACGGAGCTTTCGCACGCCATGCGGTGGAAGAGGGCTTGGTGGATCCTAAAAAGATGGTACAAATTGGTATCCGCGGTCCCTTGGCGGGTGGCGATGATTTGAATTTCGTGAATAAGCATGGCATTCGTGTGATCACGGTGGACGAGATTCGCAATCAAAACATCAACGACTTCCTAAAGACATTGCCGACTTTTGATGAGACACCTACATACATCAGTTATGACATCGACAATTTGGATCCTTCGTGTGCTCCTGGGACGGGCACCCCGGTTCCAGGTGGCTTGACGACTTATGAAGTGCAAAGAATTTTCCGCGCGCTGACTATTCCAAATTTGGTGGGCGGCGATGTGGTTGAGATTTCTCCGCCATTTGATAGCAGCGACATCACGGCCCTTGCGGGGATGGATGCACTGTTTGAGATGCTTCATCTTTTCGTAAAGAAATAGGCCTATTTTTTCGGCGACAGGAATGAAAAAGTTTTTTCCACGATAAAATCAGGCTCCATGATTCCCTTGCATTTTGTGCAGGGGAGATTTGTCATGACACGCGCAAACTTTGGATGTGTTTCCGTTGCATATTCATAGTCTTTTCCGCGTTCTGTAAGTATGTGAGCCTCAAGTCCACATTGATCACATAGATAAGGAGCGATGAAAGATTCTATCTTCGCATTGTGTGGCAGAAAACCTTGGACGATGTTCACTTGGTTCACGATCACATAGGGGCATTTGCGAAGACTGACTCGGCAGCGGGGTGAAAGATTGATGGCCCAGTTGATCCAGTTTTTTACTCCGATGGAGTTGATGAAGGTGACTTTCTCCATATTAATGTCAACTTCCGTGGCTTGACTGATGTTGTAGTCAAAAATGGCAGTTTTTTCGCTGATAGGACCTTCAAGAATCAATTCATGTCGAGTGCCGTTGACTTTGGTGATCATTTCAATTTCCTCTGAACTCAACAAAGATATTAATGAGACCACATGATCATGCAAGAACGCTTCCATGGAGCTGGCCCTTTTTTCGCTCTGTGAACTCCCTGTTCATGAGTCTCTTAGGTGAGCGAACTGATCAACCATTGCTGAAGAGAGCCTGCAACATGTTGAGGCTCTTTGCGCGAACGAAGCCACCACAATGAAAGATGATTCTGTTTTAAGCTCTTTAATTTTGGGTATGAGATCTCAAACAACTCTTCAGTTTGCATTTCCTTAAGGACCGAAAGGCGAGGGACGACACTCCAACCATAGCCTTTTGTGACGGCAGAGCGAATCCCAATCATGTTATCGACGGTTACAGATATATTGGAAAGCTCTTCACTGAGATTGAGAAACTCTTGGGGATTCATATCCAGGTGGCGCACGAAGGGTTTTTCGAGCAATTTTTCTAATAGTTCGGCATCTGAAAGCTTTTTAAATTCTTTGGCCCAGCTTTTAGGAGCAATCAGAACCCACTCCTCTGGCAGAATGCGCTTGTGAGAAATAAGCGGATCTATGGGAGCCCCACAAGCTATGATGTAGTCGCACGTGCCTTCGACCAACTCTGCCTCAAAGCTGCGATGAGGTGTTAGTACCACCCAGTTATATTTATTATCGGTCGCTTTGTGAAGGCCGGCGTAATAGGGGATCACGACTTGCTCTGCGAGCCACATGCTGGTGCCAATACGCATTTGCGGTTTGGAATCGAGAAGTTTTTTTTGTGAGACTAAAGAGTCTTCGGTCCAACGATTAAGTAGATGTCCTTTAGGGGTCAGCACCCAACGACCTTTTACTTTTTCAAGAAGACCATGTTCGGCTGCAATTCTTTGCACTCGGCGCACCAAAGCTGAGGGGTCGCAATTTAAACGCGCGGCTACGTCTCTTAAAGATGAAGAGTCGCGAAACTCAAGGGCAATCAGACAATCTTCTGGGGCGATTTCAAACTTGCTCATGTTGACAATTATTAGATTCGAACCTGCAGTAAAGTCAACAGGCAAGCAATTTCATTGGCGCTATTTTGCCTGTAAGGAAGGCTTCAATGAAAATATTTTTAGTATTTACACTATTTTTTTTGGTTAGTGGTTTTTAGCTTCAATGCTAACACAGCATTTATAGGATGTACTGATGGTGAGTAATCACGGTCGTCCATGTGGTAGCACTCTGCTCCCGCCGAAACCTCCGCAATGTCTTGGAAGAAATTATCGAGTCCCATTCCACGAATGATGACACAAGTCATGGCGGTGCAAGGTTGTGCTTCTGAGATTGTCGATAACTGTTTGCAATGTGACGTTGATGTTGCAAGTTGTATTGCGAATTTTAAGTCAGATGTTCGAGCTTGAGTCGTTTGCATCTACTGCGAAAAATAAAGAT
>CAZPYX010000225.1:0-5925 GCA_964590635.1 uncultured Bdellovibrio sp. | reverse complement strand
GCAACTTATAAAGCAGAGCCACTTATCTGGGAGTCTTCGTCGCATCCAGAGCGAGCCCAGTGGTCATCAGCACTCATGGGAATAGTTGCAAATTCCTTTGCACAACTAGATCAAGCGAAAGATACCGCGAGCTTTTGCCCTCGTTATGCTTCATTAACGCAGGATCAAAAAATCAATGTGTGGGCCGATATTTTTGCAGGAACGGCTTACTATGAGTGTGCGTGGGATCCAACTTCAAATTCCGTTGACGTGGGAACTTCAAATAACCGCGATACATGGTCTGTAGGACTTTTGCAGTTAAGTGTCGTCGACCAGCAGAACTATGGGTTTCAATTCGGCTTTAATTTCTCAGATCTCGAAGATCCAATTAAAAACCTTCAGCTTGGCGTCGCTATCATGGCCAAACAAGTCACCAAACGGGGAGTGATCATGATTCCTGTCGGAGGCAGTGGACTTTACTGGGCGACCTTGCATCCCGGTGGAAGGTATGACGCCAGTGCTGGAATCATTAAAATGGTTAAGAAGCTGAGCTTCTGTCAGTAAGAGAGGTTTAAAACGATTTGGTGGAATTTCTTAAAAGAGTTCCACCAAAGTCGTCGAGATTTCCAAGGCCCTGTGTTAAGGTGCTCAGCATATGGAAAAAGCTGTTTGTTATATGTGCCAAAAGCCCAAGGCCACATTAGAATGTGGATCTTGCAAAGAAACGATTTGCAAGAAGTGCGCGATGTTTCTCGATGAAGATACATTTTCATTCATAAAAAAAGTGCCTGAAAAGCTTTCTCACACCACATATTGCAACCCCTGTTATTTGACTGAGGTCACTCCGGGGCTCGCCGCTTACAACGCAAGAATCGAAAAGGCTAAAACGGTTCAAGTTTACTACAAAGAAGACAGCAAGCAGACACGCCTGATTAAGCGCGATCAAAACCCCGTTAAAGTAAAAGAATGCGCTGATCGTGCAGAAACACTTTTAAGATTGGCATTCATGGCTGTGAACGCCGGTTTTGAAGGACTTGTCGATGTAGAGATCGTCTCTGAAAAAATAAGAACGGGTGCTTATCAGACAGTGAAGTTTAGCGGCTCTGGAATTCCAGCCTACTTAGATCCTAAAAAGCTCAATCGCTAAAAAAGTGATTGAGCTAAAAAATTACTTTTTTTCTTCCAACCAAGATATGGATTGTTGCTCATAAAACGAACGATCCAGAAGGTCTTTAGCATTCACCCAGCCATCGTCATTGGCATCTTGCCAAGACTGACCCCAAGAGTTTTGCACTTGAACAGCGTCATAACATTTATTCGCACTGTTGCAGACGCGACGATATCCTTTGATGACGACCGAGTGACCTTCGCCAACGGCCATGTCACCTTTTTTGCTTTGATCCCCACAGTCAGACATCGATTTCGCTTTCAAAGGCGTCTGTGTGCAAAAGCCAATAGAGAGTGGATGTTTTTTACCTAAAACTTCCTTGATCTTATCAATAGTGCTGTCGTAATTCGATTTTTTTCCGGCATCAGGATAGAGTCCTAACTTCCAATTGCCTTTTAAGGATGTTTGATTTTTAAAATCCCAGCAGGCATCAGGCACAAGAAGTTTGTCTAGAAACTTACCGTAAGTATCTTCGCTAAAAGCTTTCAAGATCTCCTCATTGGAGGCTTTGATATTGTAATTCTGCTTAATATCATTTGCAGTCGCAGTTGCAAACTCAAGGGCACATTGCGCACAGCCCTTTTGCTTTGTTTTAAAAGCATCATAAGAGTCCTTAAACTTCTTCCACATAGCCAACTCAGCTTGTTGTGCTTCATGGGGATCTTGGAGTCTTCCTACAACCTGATCAAAGGGTGCGCAAGATTCACGAACAATACTTTGTGCACGAAAGGCAGCGTTATAAAGTGCCAACACTTCACTGCCACCATCGCTTAAACCTTCGTAATTAAAACGATCGGATTCATCAGCGTTGTCATCTAATTTTTGCGAATAGCGGGACATGTCCAAGGGAGATACTTTGTCATTATCCGAAACAGCAGAGCAGTCCGAGACATTTTTTTGCACACAATTGGCTTGATCAATAAGAGTTGAGGCTACGAAAGCATAACAAATTCCAATGGTGTCTTGAGTGCGAACTCGAGGCATATTGGTGACAGCAATGACAGAGCTAGCTTGGGGTTTAAATTCAGCCCCAAAGGGATTTAGGCCATAACCAGCAAAACCGTCCAGACTCCAAAACAAAGGCGTCGCGACAAGCAGAGGAAGAAAATTCTTACAGCCCATTATTTATCTCCATAGTGTTTATTGTATAGAGTCCACGAATCAATTGCGGATCCGTCAGAGAAAACACAGTAGTCATATTCGCGGTTTTTTTGATCTAGAAAAATTCGGTTGTTGGATTTTTGCGCCAAACAATAATGAGCAGCAGGATTTCCGACAACTCTAGCTCCAGAAGGGGAAAGAGCAACTTTATTCTGAACTGCATTCCAGGCGTTGCAATTTGCTTTCCCATTCTTGATACAACTTGCAGAGATTTTTACCCCATTAAATTCAGTGACCTGAATTGTTTGATAAGTCTTCTTGTCAGCAGAGTACATGCGAAATTCAAGGGGAGCTGCCTGTGAAAGGCTGCAGGTCACGAACGCTAAAAAATATATCAATAGTTTCATATTTACATTTTGAAGAATCTCGGGTTTCTAAGGAAGGGGCCTTATTAAAACTAGACTTAGGTTTTAAGGCATTGAGTCCAGTTAAATTTTTGGTCAGAAATGCCGAAAATATGAGAGTGATGAGAATCTTCTTCGCCATAGTTTTATTTATGCAATTCAGCTTTGCCCAGGCGCCAAAGCCCGGCACTGCTTTGCAAGTAGAGAAGATCATTTATAATCCAGTAAAATACCAACCCGGTAGCTTTTTCGTTTCTTACAAAGATTATCAGGATATCCGCATCGACTCTGACTGGGACGGTAAGATTGATCTTTGGAAGGTCAAAAAAGGTCCCTTGGAATTTGAAGTCACCTATGTGGACGGACGAGTTCGAACCTATTACGCCAAGAAGATTATAAACGATCAAGTGCAGGAAGTTTTCTACAAAAATGAAAAAGGCACTCTAAAACTTCAATATGCTAATAAGCGCGCTCTAGAGCGTTGGGCCTACGATGAATCAACGAAGCCTGTCGGTATTTTTTCGATCGCAGAAAAAGAACAGAAAGATAATAAAGATAATGCTGCTGGATCGGGGTCCGTGGTTCCTGATGTTATTAAAAAGGCATTGAATAATTCTTTGGCCATCCTGAAAGGTTCGACAGAATGTCCTTTGGCTAAAAAGCCATTGGAAGAGCTGTCCTCTCAGGCGGATAATATGCAAACGACATTGTTTCTTGATTACTTCAAAGAACATGGACTCGATTCAAGCTGTGATCAAGTTCTCAACCCGAGAACTAGAGGTCAAGTTGTGAGCGCTGTTAAAAGTGCTATTTTCGATCTGAAATTGGAGTCGTGTCTTCAAAAAAGTGACTTTCAAAATGCCATCGCGCCAACTCCGGAAGCTCTAGTTCAATTTAAAAAATTTGAAGTTCAGTTTGCAGCAAGGAATCAGTCTTTGAGGCAACAGGTTGATCTCACAAAGGGCTTGGTCCGATGTGAAATTGACAAAGACGAGTCAGGTAAAACTTTGGAATCAACAGAGGACGGTCATATTGTCATTCATGTTGGAAAGAATGGCCAGTCAGATCTTGATGGAAACAAAATAAAGCACGAGTTTTTGCATATGGCTGGTTTGAAGGACGAAGCTCTTGTTGATAGCGTTCAAGTACTGTGTAAGTCATATACAGGAGATGACGGTCTTAAGTTAGTTGCCAGTAACAATCAGCGTACGACTTTTACAATTGATATCGATGCAAAACAGGCCTCTAAACAAGTAGCTAAATCTGAAAAAGCAGATACCCACGAGGAAGCAATTGCTTCCGAAGTTGCAAAACAAACAA
This sequence comes from uncultured Bdellovibrio sp., assembly GCA_964590635.1. Lineage (GTDB taxonomy): Bacteria > Bdellovibrionota > Bdellovibrionia > Bdellovibrionales > Bdellovibrionaceae > Bdellovibrio. Next base: position 1,953 of record CAZPYX010000225.1, on the reverse strand, counting down.
GCTCGCCAAATGCCGTATCCCGCCAAGTAGCTTCTGAGTCCACAGTGAACATGAAAGAAGAGATGTCCGTCGCATCGGTGGCAGCCCCGGATTCCACAACGCTCTCGCAAATGATTTCCAACCCTCCGCATTCCACTGATGAAGGCGCAACAGCGGCTCTAACAAGATCCGCATTTGAATCAAATAATGCATTACGTATGGCCAACAATATCGTAGGCACGATGAACACTCCTTCTGTTGCATCAATGAATACTTTAGCCGAAGCTGATGTAGTTCCGAGTTCCTCAAGTGAGCATACGGATACGCCTGCAAGAAGAACTGTAGCCAGCACCAACAATAACTTTTCAACTTTGACAAAATCGACCCTAAAATCAGACGAAAGGGTCGTCGAAAGTATCACCCTAGATGGCACAAGCTCTCCATCAAGGGCTACAACATCTCAAGCCTCCACGTCGACAGATCAGAATGTGTCAGCACAAACAAAAACTCAAAGCGCCAGGAATCCAGCTTCTTCTGAATTGGCATCATCTACTCCATCCACCCCATCCCGTGGAAGCAGTAATGCCAGAGTTTCTTCAAGCAGTGCAGGGTCTTTAGGAGCCTCAGCCTCTGGTTCCTTCGCTGCCGCTGCCTCTACTGCGGCCTCCGATAGAACAGGAACATCAGAAGTCACTCCAAAAAACAACATTGAACCGATTAACACTGGCACTAACAATGGCAACGGCAACAACACAAGAGCCCCAGCTTCAGTAGCAAACACTAACAGACAATCAACTTCCACTGCAGCAAGGGAAGAGTCGATCACCTTTGTTTCAAACGGAAATTACTCCACCGTGAAAGCAAAGCTTAAAGACAGTTCTTTCTCAAAAACACTAGAATCACAAAAAATCACAATCCTAGATCTTTATGGCAATAGCTACGGAGCAGCCAAAGGGGAAGTGATCTTCTTGGATCAAGGAGACCAGTTTGTTCGCCAAAAATAAGTGGAACAAATCGATTGTCTTATTGATCGTCGCTGTCTTTTGGATCGGCTACGTCTCTGTTTCGTTGTTGCAGTTTTATCTTAATGCGAAAAATATGACAGAAATTGAAATCAAGAATCGCCAACACTCCATGCAATATGTGCAGGAAAGTGTGACACCTTTTTTGATTACCGAAAATATCGCACTCCTTAAAGATCGTCTGGAAAAATCCAGAGACCTCTCGTTGATCGATTTCTATATCGTTCAAAAAAATGACCAAGTTATCACGTGGTACAATAACCACAACGATCTAGAGGGGATCAACTCGAACTATCAAGTGTTCAATAAGATTTTAGTAACCAAGAACATCTCGTTTCGCACCATCAAGCTTATGGACTATAAGTTCACCGTGGGCGTTTTTCAGAATCAAAATAAAATCATCTGGCAAACCATCATCAATTTCAAAGGTCTCATCCTTAGAGACATCGCAGTCGTTACTTTGTTGGTGGGCCTGATTGTCTATCTATTTCTAAAAGACATCCTCAGCCTCAGTCGTATTCTTGCCACAAGGGATCGCTCGGCCTTAACAAAGCTAAAAAGCATTTCTCGAGAAGGCCAAACCCTCATCAACGCCACGCGCAGCTTTGATGACACCAAAAGATATCTCGAACACGAAAACCGCAGCTTTTCAGATAGTCTCACACCAGCAATTTTGCACGAGATGAAATCGGGCAAACGCTCGCCATATTCATTCCAATCCTCCATGATCCGCGTAGACCTCAATGGATACACGCAAATCTTCCTTGAGAAAAAAGACGAATACGTCACTGATATCATGAATACATACTTCATAAGATCCCGAGAGATCATAGAACGCTATGATGGCTTGATCTATCAATACGTCGGTGACGAGATTGTTTTCCACATCAAAGAAGAGGGCGTGGATTCACAAGCTCTCAGCTTGTCGGTCCTAAGAAGCATTTTCGAAATC
>CAZPYX010000224.1:0-6057 GCA_964590635.1 uncultured Bdellovibrio sp. | reverse complement strand
GATCGAGACGACGTTCCCGGCCTGGAAGGTGGCCCTGCGGATCCGGGAGGTGCCCTTCATTTTCCAGGATCGGGTGCGGGGGGAGTCGAAACTGAACAAGCGGATCGGGATGGAGGCGCTCTGGATCGTCTGGTGGTTCCGCCTGGCCCACCGGCTCGGGCGGCTCTGACCGGGATCGAATCGCGGCACTGTGAGCCGCGGCAGCCGCCGCAATTCTGCGCGAGCAATACGAGATCGGCGTACGGAAGCGTTGAGACGTCGAAGAGCCGACGCTGCCGACGGCGTCCGAGTTGACCGTCACTTCGAGCGCATCGTATGCGGCGCGTCTGCCCTCCGGTCGACGCCCCGCTCGTTCCGAGCGCGCCGCGCGCCTCGCGCTCCCGTTGGCGCTCGCCGCGTTCGTCGTCCAGAGCGCGCTCGGCATCGAATCCGAGTCGCTGACCTACGACGAGCCGCCGGCAATCGGCTCGGCGTACCTCGCCTTCCGGCACCAGGATCTCCGCTTGATGAAGGAGCGCCCGCCCCTCCTCGGGCTCTTCATCACGCTGCCGCTTATCCTCGCCGGGGATCCCCGCCTGCCGCCGGTCGGAGACCCGGACGACTTGGTCGCGGACGGCCGCTTCGGCGACGGCCTTCTGCACGATGCGGGCAATGACGCGATCCGCCTCCTGCGCGTCTGTCGCTACACGGTGCTCGGCCTGTCACTGGCGCTGGGCGTCGCGCTCTACAGCTGGGCAGTCCGCCTAGGCGGCCGCGGGGCGGGGGCGCTGGCAGCCTTCCTCTTCGCCTTCTGTGCGAACCTGCTTGCCCAGTCGCCCATCGCCGCCCACACAATGACGTTAAAGATTTCCCAGTTCGTTGGTACTAAATCACCCATTGAAGGAGGGGATTATATGAGAGGGCTTATGGAAAGAGCCTCTAAAGTTGCGGCGCTTTGCCTAACTTTGGTTGGACTTAATGCGTTTGCAGCACAACCTGAAGCAGTTCCTGGAGAGTACGTTGTAAAGCTTAAGAATACTTATGCGATCTCTTCTGTAAACATTTTGAGCCAACAACTTGGCGCATACGTGAAATCAACAATCCCTAATCAAGGTATCGTTGTAGTTAAACGCCCAGTATTTGAACTTACTGACAGTGTTATCAAAACAATGTCACAAAATCCTTTGGTTGATATCGTTGAACCAAACTTCATCTATCGCATCAACAAAGTTCCAAATGATCCTTCATTCGGAAAATTGTGGGGCATGCAAAACACTGGACAAAAAGATTCTGAAAACAAAGTTGGTATTGCTGGCGTAGATATTGGTGCTGTTCAAGCATGGGATATCGAAACTGGTTCTAAAAACACGATCGTTGCAGTTATCGATACTGGTATCAACTACAACCATCCGGATCTTAAAGACAATCTTTGGACCAACGAAGCAGAGTTGAACGGTAAAGCCGGTGTTGACGATGATAACAATGGTATCATCGATGATATCTACGGTGCTAACTTCGTTGATGCTGCGAAACCTACAGGAGACAACTTAGACGATCATGGTCATGGTTCTCACTGCTCTGGTACAATTGGTGCTCGTGGTGACGACGGTAAAGGTATCGTTGGGGTTTCTTGGAATGTTCGCATCATGGGTGTGAAATTCTTGAGCAAAGACGGTTCTGGTTCTCTTGAAGGTGCTTTGAAAGCAGTAGACTATGCAACAACTATGGGCGCGAAGATTCTTTCGAACTCTTGGGGTGGCGGCGGTTACTCTGAAACTTTGAAACAAGCGATTCAACGTTCTAACGACGCTGGCGCAATCTTCATCGCAGCAGCTGGTAACGAATCAAATAATAATGATTCAAACCCAACATATCCTGCTACTTACGATGTACCTAACGTACTTTCTGTGGCAGCAATCGATAACCGTGGTCAAATCGCTTCATTCTCGAACTACGGTAAAACGTCTGTTCACGTAGCGGCTCCTGGAGTGAATATCTTCTCTTCAATCACAGGTTCTGGTTATGACTCTTGGTCTGGAACTTCTATGGCGACACCACATGTGTCTGGTATGGCAGCTCTTCTTCTTTCTCACGAACCAGGCATCACTGGTTTACAAATGAAAGAAAGAATCATTGCTACTTCCCGCCCAATCGCTGGTATCCGTGGAAAAGTTAAAGCAGGTTTCGTAAATGCATATGCAATGTTGACGAACACAACGCCACAACCAGATCCAAACGATCCATCCAACTGGCAGACAATGACTCAAAAAATTTCTTCAGCGCATCCATATGTTGGAAAAACAAACGAGACGTATGAAGTTCGTGTGCCAGGAGCAAAACAAATCACTGTCCACTTCTCTACTTTCGACACTGAAAGAGACTATGACAAAATTCAATTCTACGATGTTTCTGGTAAGCTTGTAGGAACGATGAGTGGTAAGAATGACGATTCATTCGGACCTGTTGTAGAGGGTGAATACGTTAAAATGGTATTCACAACTGACGACTCAGTAAATCGTAACGGTTGGGATATCGACAAGGCTGCTTGGAGATAAGCTGCATAGATTTAAATTTTTAAGTGATAGAATGCCTGTCGTCGAATACTTGATGGGTCTCTAAAGCGGAAAAGCCACCTTATGGGTGGCTTTTCTTTTTTGTGCTTAGCGAATTTTAGATCTTTGTGAAAGAACCTTTACTTCGATGCTGCCATTCTTATAAGCCAGAGTTACGTAAGCCTTGATTTCAATTCCGGGTTTGTCAGATTTAGGAATATCGCTGTCCAAAGAGACCACATTTACTACTCCAACCTTTTCAAGGAACGTAGATTGAAGGCTGATATTAACAGCACCTGCTTCATACATGTCCTTTTCTTTTTTAGAAAGCTTCTTAGTGATTTCAGCTTTGATTTTGACGTCTAAGTCCGTAGCGTTTAAGACTACCTTCTGATTTTGATCGCGATCGACGATAACAACATGGCTGAGATAGTTCGCCCATTTATTGTTTTCGATCACCGCAATAGCTTCGCTGTTGTAGCCAGGCAAAGAAGCAATCTCAAGCCTTTGTACGGAGATGTTATAGTGATTGCCGACATGATAATTTCCAAGACGGAAATCAACCATGCCGTCATCACTGTCCGTAATATCAAGAAGGATTTTTTCGGATTCTAAATCGACAAGATAATTGCGAACTTTATCTGTTTTAGAATCAATGAACTCGTTAACTTGCTTCTCATCTGCCTCAAAGGATTCAAAATCAATTTTTTCCCCGGGAATTCCCCAAGCTACAGCATATCCGCCGCTCGCAATGGCATCGCGATTAATACGGAAGTCGCGAGCAGCAGCCATTGCATTCATTGAAGATAAAACGACAAGCGAAGCAAGCACAAGTTTGTTCATGAGTTCTCCCTTTTGATTTTTGTTCATATCGCTAAGGAGCAAGGCTTGTACCATTTTAATTTCGTAAAGATGTTCATTGGCACTCAATAAAGACTTACCCATCCACCCGTGAGGACTTGAAAGATGTCGAGGGACAAAAAAGGTCTAACGATGTTCAATAGCTAATCGGGAACCGGTGTCTCATTTTGAGAAACTGTATTTTTCCAAAAGGCGATGTCAGCGACTCTCAAAGATTTCATAATGTTTCTAACTGGGAGGAATTTATGGAACCGGAAAAAGAGCGCCTACGTCCGCAAATCCCAAAGCAACGTCCAGCGACTTCTTCTCGACCAGCTCCAGTACAGACGGAATTCAAAAAAGAGCCTGAAGCCAAGGTGGAGTTCGAGAGCATTAGAAAAAACTACGCTCAGGAGACTTCGGTGGTCTTAGGATTTGGTTTTGTGATCGTTGGCCTTCTAGGTTTTGTGATTCCATATTTTTTGGATTTTCATCTAAGTTATCTTAATAATGTTATTCATGTTGTAACCGGCGCATTTGCATTGTGGTTCGGATTTCAGAGCAATCTCGCAGCAAAAAGATACTGCTATATTGCTGGAGCATTCTACGGAATTTTAGGATTATTGGGTTTTGTTGCCGGAACACCGGGAATTGCTTCCGTGGCGAACCCGTTGGAAGACCGGTTCTTGTGGAAATTTGTTCCTGATGTCCTAGAGTTCGGCACTGCAGATCATGTAATTCATCTTATTGTGGCTGCGGCATTCCTACTATCTGCGGTGATGAAATTCACGGTCAGAGTACCAAAGGATTCGATGAGCTAGCGGCAGTCTTTATTGCCCTTGGGGCGAAAGCCCCAGCGTACAGCCGGAGCATAGTTTGCAGAAGATTCTAAAAGACCGTCCCGAACCCGTGGATATATTTCCCACGTACTCATAAAGCGGCCTGGCCAATATTGAATACTGCATTTCTGAAGCTTTTCCTGAGCATCTTCAACGGAGCCAAGGATGTCATCACCATCTTCACGTTTTTTCCAATCATAGAGGTCACCTAGTTGAAAATAGGACCCTCGAATTCTTTGATCACGACTGTCGGTGGAATATTGATCGGCAAGATCAACGGAAAGGCAACGTCCCCCACCTTTAGAAACCTCACTCCAACCCTGCTGAACCAGTTCCGCCCTGGTTGTGAGTAAGCTGCAGATGCTATCCACGACGATATCCACACGCTCATCAAAGGAAGGAGCGCGAGTTCTAAGAGTACGGCGAATGGTTTCGTGCCATTGATAAATCTGTCTGCGAGTAATAAGTTTTAACGGAGCCCAGTCGGCAATTTTGAACTGATCGAGGCCATAGCCCGGTAGTTTGTCAGAGCTGATGTTGTATTGTTGAGGTTGTTTCCATTTGCGGAAGCCACCACGATTTACCAGAGCCGCCATATAGGGATTTTTATTCAGGCTGAGCGTTCTTGCAGCTTTAGGAGATGTCGAGGCTATTGCCTCGACAAAGCCGATATCATCGATGTTCTTAATATACTCAGCGTGGCCTCCGTGAAATCCCGTAACACTCTTTTCATAACTTGAAAGGATTGGGCTTAGGAAAATCACACCCGGACGAAAGTATTCTTTGCTGATGGTTACAGGATAAGTATCTGATTCAAGAGTCAGTGTAGATACCAGATCACCTGTATAAGAAATAAATCTTTTCACGCGTTCGAGTCGAGGCAGATTGTCCCATCTCGACATTTCCTGAGATAAATAGCTGCCGGATTTAGTGACGTCAGAAAACTTAACCGGAAGTCCTTCGCGCGCGGAAAAAACAATACGCGCGGCATAGACCGCATCAGCGCAATCTGTTTTGATTCCATAATAATCGGATTTAGGATTTGAAAAGACATCTGTCTGCCATTCGTTCTGCAGAAAGAGAGAAAATTGAGTTTCGTCTTGTTCGGTCCAGGAGTGATTGACCTTCCAAACGGAAGCCTTAGCCGAAACTCCAACCAAAAGAAGTACGAAAACCAAAGCTTTCATAATTAGAAAGCACTTCCCTTGGTGATATCAAGATCGATTGTGAATTCAGTTGGGTTCTGATTGTTCGGACGAACTTTGACGACGCTAGTGTTTGCCATTTCCGTAAACGTGGCACGAACTGCACAAAATCGCGGAACTAGCTTATTTTGACCATTAAGTCTTTGCGACAGACTTAATGAATTTGCTCTTGGATATCCTGTGGTAGAAAAATTGACATCGCTTTCAAGCGCATTGCCAGTGGGTGCGAACTGAGTGGCTGTACGAGCATCCTTATTTTTGCCAGTGTTACGAAGATCGCAATTCACTTCAAGGGTCATGGAAAGATTTGAATCAGAAGCATAAGCGAATCCAGAAGCCAGATTTTGTGCGTTGATTCCAGCGGTTAAAGTATAAATGCCTTCTGAACTGTCAGAGTATGAGCCATTTTTTTTAACGAGACTTTCAATCGGGCCTTGATAGCAAAAATCGATGAAATACTTGGTTCCGTAAGTTTCTGAAGAGCTGTTTATTTGTACCTCTGAAACTTTGTTGTTCCACGCATTCAAATTAGTAAACAAGCTTACAAACTCACCACTGGAATTTGAGTTCAGAAGACCAGAGCGAAACCGAGCTGAACTAGTTGAAGACATGTTTAAGTCTTCCCAGCTCGCCACCAAAGTG
>CAZPYX010000223.1:0-6094 GCA_964590635.1 uncultured Bdellovibrio sp. | reverse complement strand
ATCGAGGATCTTGAGGACCTTTTGGCCGACTTAAAATCAGCTTTTGATAAGGTGAAAGGTTGACACTGAGCCTATCAGGAAGGTAACTAATGGACCTTCCTGATTCTCGAATGGCTCGGTAGCTCAGTCGGTAGAGCAGAGGATTGAAAATCCTTGTGTCGGCGGTTCAATTCCGTCTCAGGGCACCATTTAATTTCATAAAAAACCCGCCACAAGCGGGATTTTTTTTGCCCAAAGCTGATGTCAAAAGGCTTTTTAATTCAAAATCCCTTATAATTGAAACAGAATAAACCTCTAGCTTAATGCTTCGGAGGATTCGATGAAGGCTTTGCTCTTATCACTTTTGTTCGTTCCGGTTGCTTCCTTTGCTTTTGAAAATGTGACCCCTGATTTTACGTGTATGAATGAGTTTCCAACCACGGCCTTTTATTCAAAGCCGATTAAAAATGCGGACGGTGATGAGCTGGTTGAATTTAAAGTGGTTCATCATTTTGGAGCTAAAAATGCACCGATCTTTCAAGGCGTGATTACAGCCCATGACTTTCCATATTTGAAACAAAAAGCGGAAGTAATGGAAAAGCTTGGCGACACATTCACAGTGCGATTTAAAAAAGTTAAATGTGAAAAACACGGAGAAGACTTGTTCTCGTGTGCGGCCAGCGGTGACTCAGAGATTAATGGAGTAAAAGTAGGTGGTTTTGGATTTGTCACACGCGTGATTGATACCAAGGTTTATGAATACAGCTTTAAATCCCATCAGATTAATTTTTCGTTTATCTACAACGACATGTCCTATGATATGCCAATGACCTTCAATCCTGAAGAGTGCAGCTTTAGAAACTAAAAAGAGAATTGAAATTTTGATTAATAAAAACCCACATCCTATTTTTGGGGTACAGATCATATTAAGCTGTGGGTTTTTTTATTTTGGCCGAATGATCAGAGCTATTGAGGCGTTGGTTGATAGTCGCGCCTTAGAACAAGTTACCAGTTGGTAAAGCGAGTACTGGTGTTCCAGTATTTTTCAGATATTATTTTTGACCGCTATTTTTTAGAGACGTAAGGATTGCCCGCAATATAGAAGCGCAAAGGCCAAGAAGCGGCTTCACCGGCATAGTCGACACCCACGCGAGGACGATGACTGATTTGCTTTTCCGGAATATGGAAACCATCATCGGTCACGTAAAGTGCAGAATCTTTTTTCCATAAACGAAGACCATCATGGGCCCTAGTGATATGATAGAACTTGCAGAGCTTTCCAGGACCATTGGTTTTTAAGTCTTTCTTTTTAACGTGAGCAGGAGAGGGTAAGGGTTCCAGTCCCCGAAGAAGAACAGCTTCGGGATAGTCCGTGGTCCCAGCTGTAAGATTTAAGCAATTGTACATTCCATAAATAAAATAAACGTAAGAGTGGCCGCCGCCCATGTAGATCGATTTGGTCCGTTCAGTTTTTCGATCTCCAAAGATATGCGACGCTGGATCCAAGACCCCGAGATAAGCCTCGGTTTCTACGATACGTGCACAAAACTCTTCGTCGGTTGTACGGATATGCAGAGTTTTCCCCAGTAGCTCAATCGCTACAGAAACAGCATCCTCAGAATAAAAATTCCGGGGGAGTATCACGGTGTTTGACAGATGAAACTGATCTGTCGACCTGCTTTTTCTTTGTCTCTGCGGTGGGAGTGGAAATCGGGATTGCTAAAGGTGTCGATATGCAAATCAAAAACTCGATCTGCCTCAATACCCTTGGTTTGTAATTGAGCTTTTACAACTTGATTGAGATCTAACAAGGACTTTTCATCAGAGACTTTCTCTATGAATAAAGTTTTCTGAGCTTCGGTCAATGTTCCAAGACTAGCTAAAATTTGATCGCGCACATCATGTCCCACTTCGAAGCTTTTTTTCTGAATGTGGGGACCGATGACAATATCTAGCTCATGTGCTTTTGCACCTTGAGCGATCAAAGAGTCAATGGTCTTCATGATGATCTTATTGGCGACGCCTCTCCAGCCAGCATGGACACCGGCGATCAAACCTGTGGGTTGATGATAAAGCAAGGCGGGAACGCAGTCGGCTGTGACTACACAAAGAGCTAAATTCTTTGCTCTGGTATAGTGAGAGTCTGCGATGACTTGATAATCTTGAGAAGTGTCTTTTGACTCGACAACAGCATCACTGTGAATTTGTTTTACGCGAGTAAAATCAAATTGCGGATAGGCTGTCTTCAAATTTGCAAATTGCGAATCAACTCCGCCGAATAGCATAGTTAAATGGGGAGTGCGAATTTCATATCCAAATTTGGTTTGTTGTAGATTCATAACAAACCCCATTTTTTAATAAGACTTAAAATGTCGTCAGGCCAATTTTGCTGGAAGAACATTTTTTCGCCAGTTTTGGGGTGTGTAAAACCTAGTTCGGCAGCATGCAACAAGAAGCGCGGAAGATTTCTGAGATCTTCCTGAACAGCCTTTTGTTCAACGGATCTTATTTTTTTATCAGCGCCATAAAGCGAGTCACCAGCAATTGGAAGTGCGTTTTCAGAAAGATGCACGCGAATCTGGTGAGTACGGCCCGTTTCAAGTTTCAGCTTCAAATAGGTAAGACCGCTTTTTCGTCCCAAAACTTCATAGTGAGTCACAGCCCATTTTCCAATCAAAGGCGGCTCGTCTTGATCCATCATTGGCAGGCGATCATCGCCGATCACTGAAGCATAGCGCTTGCGATCAACCGGGTGTCGAGCCAAGAAGCTTTTGATAGTTCCATTCATAGTGCGAGCGGTGCCGATGGCGACGGCAAAATAAATGCGATGGGTGCTGCGCTCTTTGAATTGATTGGTCAAAGACTCGTGAGCTTTATCATTTTTCGCGACGACAATGATTCCACTGGTTTCTTTATCTAGACGATGAACAATTCCAGGTCGTTCTTCCCCAAACTTCATCGAAAGATCGTCAGTATGGGAAATCAGCGCATTGACCAGAGTATCGTGGGCATGTCCCGCCGCCGGGTGAACCACAAGGCCCGAAGGTTTATTAATGACGATAACGTCTTCATCTTCGAAAAGCACATCCAACTTTAAATCATAGGGTTGAAGTTCTGTCGGAGTCGGTTCTGGCAAATCAATTTGGATGCGATCACCTAGTTTTACTTTCGCAGAGGCTTTTTCAGTCTTTCCGTTTAACAGAACTCGTGAGTTATCAATAAGATGAGCGGCACGTGTTCTGTTTTCAACTTCGGGAATGAGGGCTAATGCTTTATCAAGGCGAAGCCCGGCCATCTCTTCGGTGGCAATCAGATTAAGGCTTTTCACTGGGGATTTACTTTCCAAGGGCGCTTTTGAAAATCTTCATGTAAGAGTCAGCGACTTTTTTATCGTCAAGACTCAAAGCACGAGCGATTTGCACAACGTAACCACGAACAAAGACAATCGCTGGAAGATTTCCTGGTTCTACTTTCTCGATCGCGGTGACATACCAAGAATTGATCTTAGTGATTTCACTCATGCGCTCTACAGAGATCTGCTTGTACTCGCGAACTTTCTTTAGATAGTCGCCAGTCCAATTGTCTTGAGACAGAATCTCTTTTTCAAAAATAGGATCCTTCTTGTAGGCCGCTTCTTTTTTTTCCGTTTTTGATTCCGGATAAACTTGTTTGCTGGCTTCCACGATTGAGTTGTAAGTGAGGTCGTTCAAAGAGGCGCGACCGCTTAACAATCTTTGATCATAGATGTTGCGAAGGATTTTGTTGCCAAGGACTTGATAGGCTTCCTCGATCATAACAAGAAGCTCGCGAGCTTCCTGTTCAGAGAAAATTGTATAGATCGCTGGATTATCGCCTGAGTATGTATTGCGGGCGCGCTCATACGCAGCGCTGACCTCATGCTGAGGAGCACCTGACGTGAGTTCAAGAAGTTCGTAGTAATTGTATCGCGCTGTCGCTTGCATCGCCTATTATACTACGGCTCGAAGTTCCTCAGGATCAATAAGTTGTTTGCAGGTAGCTAAAAATTGTCCTGCAAGGGGAGTGAAGGGTTGCGCTACAAGCACATGCTCGCGGCCCTTTACGGACTGCCACACTGCATTGTCGTAATCGATTCCAGCCACATAATCCAGACCTAAGTCGTAGTACTTGTTACAGACACTCTTAATTGAATGCCCCAATTCGGTATTTGCCTGGCTGCGAGAAGAATTCACAATCAAGCGAACTGGCGAAGATGTGAGGGATTCGAAGAAATCATAGTGCAGACCTGTTTGGTCTTTCAAATATGAACGGAAAGAAAACGGTTTTGCCAAAGTTCGTTGGCGATGACTGCGCAAAGTAGTGATCATATCACCGTAAGCATCAGGTGTAGCGTTCTGTTTTAATGAATCACAAACGTAAGCTTCGATAAATCTGTAAGTTTTTTCGATGCTGGTTGGTTCCGGAGTTGTAACCAAGAATTTTTCATCGGCAGCTCGGAAAAGATTCAGATGCGGTTCTAATGCACCAGCACCAAGATCAACAATCACATAGTCCGCGCGCAAAGACTTCATCTGTGGAACTAAATTAGAAATTTGCTCCATCGTGAAATCGATCGGTGTCCAAGAATCCCAGAAACCTTGAATATAAGATAAGTTAGAAAACTGAGTGGGAATAACGATCTCTTGAAGAGTTTTAACTCCCTCGAAGAAATGGCGAATATTCATGTGGGAGGGATTAACTCCAAGTACTGTGTGAACATTTGCACCGCTCAAATCTAGATCAACGATCACTACGGAGTGACCCAGTTTTGAAAGAGTGATGCCTAGGCTTGAAGAAACGAAAGTTTTTCCTACGCCACCTTTTCCAGAGGCAACAACCCAAATTTTGGATTGATGATTGCCATCGTGAGATGCCTTGAGCGGATGTACATTCTCGTTGTGCAATTCATTTTCAGCGTCAAAGTCTTCCATGGACGGTCCTCATTCAATCTACTTGAGTGGAGAAATCAAAATACCTTTTTTTGTCTCTTCGGCTTCAGAGGCGCGAATATAAAGGGGAACAAATGATTTCCAGTCCAAAGTGTGTCCCTTTGAGGCGCGTTTTTCAGCCAACAAACCCAACGTTTTTGCATGAGGATGGTCCGGATACGATGGGTCACGATGCATTTTTGCAGAAAGTTCAGTCGGAAAATATTCGTGATAAGTTTCCCACCCATCGCCGACAACAGTAACTTCGCGGTCGATGTGTTTGGAAAGCTCACGAACAGGGATGGCGTCTGGACCTTTGATATAGGTAGGCTCTTCGCCACTCATATCGAACAATCCAAGATAAACCATATTTTTATAAGCGTTGATGATAGACAGAACTGGAAACTTTGAACCGCGCGCTTGTTCCGCCAGCAAGACCAAAGAATCTAAAGTCACCAAGGGCTTATTAAAGCTATAGGAAAAAGTTTTTCCCGCATTAGCAGCGACACGAATACCCGTGAAGCTGCCAGGTCCTTGACCGACCGCAAAGGCATCAATGTCTTCTAATTTCAGATTGGATCTTTTTAAGCACTGGTCCACAAAAGGACTGATGATTTCGCTATGGGATTTCTGTCGCAGAGAGATTTCCTCTGCGACAACTTTTCCATCAATTACAACCGCCACACCACCAATTTGGGTGCTGGTTTCCATGGCTAATATTTTCATAGACCAAGTATGCGCGTGAAGTCGTTGAACAAGGCAAAGATCATCAAGCTCATAAGAAGAGCCATTCCGACCTGCTGTGCGACTTCCATCTTTCTAATACTAAGAGGCGCCCCTTTCACAACCTCGATGATATAGAACACAAGGTGTCCACCATCAAGAACTGGAACAGGAAGTAGATTTAAAATAAACAAGTTCACGGAAATGATCGCCATCATTTGCAAGAACTGAGTGATACCCATTTTATAAGTTTCACTAGCAGCCTGACCGATCGACAGAACGCCACCGATATTTTTTGGAGAGATCTTTGCTTCAAACAAACGAACGAAGCTCATCACTGTCATCACAGAAACGTCCCAAGTTCTTTGGGTTCCGCGAACAATGGCATCAATTGGGTTGGTCGTTTTCACAACCATCAATTCTGGCATCTCGATATTTACAACTTG
>CAZPYX010000222.1:0-6212 GCA_964590635.1 uncultured Bdellovibrio sp. | reverse complement strand
TCATCTGCATGTTCTTACGTTTTTTACGAAGAGTTTCCCCTTTAAGTTTTAAAAAATCTTGGCCTTCGAAGTTGATATCGCCAGCAGTGGGTTCATAGAGGCGGATCAGAGTTCTACCCAAAGTGGATTTACCACAACCGGACTCGCCAACAAGGCCTAAAGTCTCGCCTCTGCGAACCGAGAGGGTGACGTCATCAACCGCTTTAACGCTGGCCACTTCGCGCAAGAAAAGACCTTTCTTGATCGGGAAGTGTTTTTTAATATTTTTTGCTTCAAGAATGATATCGTTCATCTCTTTGCGCCCTCTTTAAAGTGGATTGAAACAAGCCACTTTGTGGCCAGGTGCAACTTCAAGAAGTTGTGGTTTAACGGCAGGGCATTCGCTCACCGCGCGTGGGCATCTGTTCACAAAAGGACAACCTTTTGGAAGTTCATGAGGAGCCGGAACGCTGCCTTCGATCGCAGTCAAGCGTTGAGAACGCTGACCAAATTTAGGGCGAGAAGCAATCAAGGCTGCCGTGTAAGGGTGGTGTGGATTCAAGAAAAGCTCTTGGGTTTCAGCTTGCTCGCAAGTTTGACCACCATACATGACAAGAACGTTGTCGGAAATTTCAGAGATCACACCCAAATCGTGAGTGATGAACTGAACTGTCATGTTGAATTTTTCTTGAAGACCTTGGATCAATTCCAAAATCTGCGCTTGAATAGTCACGTCCAAAGCCGTTGTTGGTTCGTCAGCGATCAAGAATGTCGGATCACAAGAAAGAGCCATGGCAATCATCGCTCTTTGTCTCATTCCGCCGGAAAGTTGGTGCGGATAAGAGGTGTAGCGTTCTTCAGGGGAAGGAATACCTACAAGGCGTAGCATTTCAATGGCGCGCTCGCGGGATTCTTTCTGAGAACATTTTTTATGCTTCATGATCTGTTCGTCCATCTGGAAACCGATGGTTAAAACAGGATTTAAAGCGGTCATAGGTTCTTGGAAAATCATGGCCATTTCGCCGCCACGAACTTCTTCCATTTTGTCTTCAGAAAGCTTTAAAACATCGCGACCGTTTAAAAGGAACTGGCCACCAGTCACTTTTCCAGGGGATTGAATCAGGCGCATCAAAGAATAGGAGGTGACGGATTTTCCGCTGCCTGATTCCCCAACGATACCTAAAGTTTTACCTTTAGGAATTTCGAAGCTGATATTGTTTACCGCTTTGAAGGGTCCAGCTTTCGTATTGAAAGTCGTTTCCAGATTTTTTACTTCAACCAGATTTTGCACTTAATATTTCCTATTTATTTAATTTAAGACTGAGCCTACTTAAAGCTGAGCCTTAAAGAAAACGACGAGTCTCGAGATCTTCAACGATTGAAAGGGCACCTTTTTTGAAGGCCTTTCCAATGATGCCACTTAATTTGTCGCCAATGCTTTCGTGTTGTTCAAACTTTACTTTAATAATTTGATGCTTGTCCGCGAGGGCCATGAGGTAATCGTCGCTCGTGCGAATTTCATCCACCAAACCCTTAGTAATGGCTTGTTCACCATACCAGTATTCTCCAGTAGCTACTTCAGGGAGATTCATATGGGGGCGGAACTTCTGTACAAAGGACTTAAACAAAACATGAGTTTCTTCGAGTTGTTGCTGGAATTTCTCTTCACCTTTTGGTGTGATTTCGCCAAGCAAGCTCACGGTGCGTTTGAATTCGCCCGCTGTGTACTCTTTCACGTCAACGTCATGTTTTTTTAAAATACGATGGAAGTTAGGAACTTGAGCGACAACCCCGATGGATCCAACAATGGCGAAGGGAGCTGACATGATTTTGTTTGCAGTCACGGACATCAAATAACCACCGCTGGCAGCAACTTTATCCACGCAAACGGTTAATGGAATGCCTTTGTCGCGAATACGTAAAAGCTGCGAAGCCGCAAGGCCATAACCATGAACAACGCCACCGGGGCTTTCGATACGCACAACAACTTCGTCTTCAGGTTTTGCCGTTGTCAAAACTGCAGTCACTTCTTCGCGAAGGTTTTCCACCGCAGAGGCTTTCACATCGCCATCGAAGTCGATGACGTAGATTTTCTTTTCGTGAGTACGAGACTTATCGGCGCTGTCTTTTTTCTCTTGCTTCAGTTGCTTCTTAAGATCTTTGCGCTCGGTTTTGCTCATAGTATGAGCTTTAAGAAGATTGTGGAAGTTCTTGTATTTCTTATGCAAGAGTTCAACTTCAATCTCACTTTTTTGGCCCGCAGCTTTTGCGGCGACCATGGCAATGACTAAAATCACGGCGATGATGGCAAAAAGGATGAGGAAAGTTTGTGCTGCGAAAACTCCGATGCTTTGCAATGCGTCCATGGTACTCCTTAAGAATCTTGCAGAGATAGCGGTTTAAGCTATTAAGGAATTGGCCAAAGGTCGAGCATCTTTTTTGTTTGCTCAAAAAAAAGCACCGGGCCTGTTAGACTGAGCCTCAGATGCATCTTTCTAGAAAACTCATCTTTCTTTTATTGCTCTCTACGTTTTCCCGCGAGGCTCTTGCTGCGGGGGCTGAAGAAACACGTTTGCTCGGTTTCGCTGAGCATCAAAGCAATCTCAAGCAGTTTGAAAAGGCCCGAGTCCAAGGGGAGCGTGGTTATTTAGAGGAAGCTGAGCAATGGGATGAACAGCGCCATCGCGAACTTGAAGCCTATAAAAAGTCTAAAAAATCGAAAGAGATGGACGATGATGGGCCTGAGTTTAAGGCTGATGCAGTTGCTAAGAAAGAGTTTGAAGTCGACTATCAGAAGTCTCGCGTGGCCTATATAGAGAAGAAAAACGAAGAAGAAAAGTTGTCGCGTGCCGACAGAAAGCTTCCTACGGAGGCCCAAGAGTTGGGTTTAGATATGGAAAGGCCTCGTTACGAATACCGCAAACGTGCGGCTTTCGGGGCGAAGCCTAAGTATGGCAGTGCTGTTTCTTCTGGCTCATCGGGGAATTTTGGTGGAGGCAGTTCGGGTTTCCCACCACCGCCAGCTTTCGACGATTACACAGGGGGAGGCGGCGGCTACGTACCGGCTCCGAATTTGCCTGAAGACTTTGGAGATGTTCCGCCACCGCCACCGCCACCACCACCTCCACCGCCAGGATTTGGCGATGACACATTTGGGGGAGGTTATGGAAATGACTTTACTCCACCGCCACCACCTCCTCCGCCGTTTGGTGAAGATGGTGATTTCTAGGGCTGGCTGACACACTGACTTCGTCGGAGTGGGAAGTCTACTCGGGTTGATGAAGGCCTATATTATAAGGATAAACTCCGACGCGAAGTCGGAGTTTTAATTTAGAGAAGATAGTTTATGACTTCATGAGGTCATCAGTATTTAGACCGGAGTATTGTTTTACCCCGCGCATCAGGTACCAGAAAATTCCCATTAGAAAAATCATTGAAGGCACCATAATGATGGCCATGGACCAAGTCGTCATTTTGGCAATTTGCTCATTGAGAATTACCGACTGAGCTTCTGCTGTCAGTGCCGAATCAATGTTCAAGAATATTTTTTGCGCCAAGAGGAAGTTGCAGACGGCGCTGAATACAAAAGATAAAGAAAGCCACATGGTCGCTTTTCTGAGGTGATCGTGGAATTCCTGTTGTTTGCCGTTCTCTTTTAATTTTTCCTCTAAAAGTTCAACCTTCATCACTCCAGGATTTAGAAAAATCGACTCGATAAAGGGCTTCTTCGAAAATGCCGAACCCAGAACAAACAAGCCCACTAAGGTTGGAAAGGCTGCTTCTTTAAGCGCAAACCAGAAACCATGAAGTCCCATCAGTGCAAGTCCGCCAGTCAAGCCGACGTTCAAAAGTCCCAGTGCAGAGAAGGCATTGACCTTTTTTCTTTTAGCTAAATCATAGGCCCCGTAGGCCAATGGAAATGCTAAGGCCAAGAGAAGTGCCGCTAATGGACCTATGAATTTTGTGAGCTTATTAAGAATAAGAACCGGCAAGATGATATTAAAAATAAGATTGAGCCAGCTGTTTTCCGGTTTTGTTTCTTTGGTAGTAGACATTCTTAGCATCCTTGTTGGCATCTTCCCAAAATGCAACTATTTCGCGGTGTGTTTGTGTGATTTAGATGATTTTTTTGAAAAAGAACATCCGGTTGATCTTTTCCTCAACTTTAAATCTAATGAGGTCTCGGGGGAATTTGATGAAATTATTGAGTTATTCTTTTCTGGCGTTATTCCTAACTATTTCTTTGTCTTGCACGAAGAAAATGGACTCGGCCAAAGCTCGTATCATGTTGGTGGGAACGGATGCGGCGTATGCTCCCTTTGAAAGTGAAGGGCCAAATAAGGAACTCAAAGGTTTTGATGTTGAGATTTTAAAAGCCATCGCCGCAAAAGGTGGATTTGAAATTAAATTTTTGAATACTCCGTGGGAAGGATTGTTCACACAGCTTTCCAGTGGTGATCGCGATATTCTTATTTCCGCAATTACCATTAACGACACTCGTAAAAAACAAATGGATTTTTCCAATCCCTACTTTGAAGCTGTGCAGTTGATCGCGGTGCCGGCGGCTTCGAAAGTACAGAAAATGGATGATCTTAAAAATTTGAAAGTCGGAGTGCAGACGGGGACCACCGGAGACGATGTCGTGACGGCTCTTCTGGGGAAAGCCAGCCCCAGTATCAAAAGATTTGAAGGCACTCCTCTGGCGATTAAGGAGCTTGAGGACGGTGGTGTCGACGCTGTTGTGGCTGATAACGGTGTGATCAATAATTTTTTGGCTAACAATAAAGTCACCTTCAAGGTTGTCTCAGATAAAAGTTTTTCGAAAGAATACTATGGGATTGCGGTCAAGCGGGGGAATGCAGGTCTTTTGGGGAAGATCAATAAAGGTCTCGAGGCGATAAAGGCCGATGGGACCTATGATCGCATTTTTAAATCTTATTTTGGAGAGAAGAAGTAATCCATGTTCAGCTGGTTTCGCACCGACATCATCATAGAATATTGGCCCTTGTTCATGCGCGGGATGCTCATGACCTTGCAGCTGACCTTAATTGGGATCGTGGGCGGAAGCATCTTTGGATTGCTTTTAGGATTAGGAAAAATTGCTTTGGTTGAGCATGGCGTGTGGAAATGGCCAGTGCGTGTTTTAGTTCGTTGGCCCTCGCAAATCTATGTAGTTTTTTTTCGGGGCACTCCCTTGTTTGTGCAAATTTTGTTAATTCACTTTGCTCTCGTGCCGTTGTTGATTCATCCAGACGACGGCTTGTTGATACGCGGGGATCTTGCGATTTTTCTAAAGCAAGAGTACGGAGCTTTCGTATCTGGAGCTTTGGCTTTGATTTTGAACTCTGCGGCCTACATTGCAGAAATATTTCGGGCGGGTATTCAGTCTATCGATAAGGGGCAGTTCGAGGCGGCAAGATCTTTGGGGCTTAGTTACTTTCAAATGATGAAGACCGTGATCATCCCCCAGGCGATTCGTCGAATGTTGCCACCTCTGGGAAATGAAGCCATCACTTTGCTGAAGGATTCATCCTTGGTTTCTGCCATCGGCTTGGCAGAGCTTGCTTATGCGGCAAGAACAGCCGCAGGTGCCTATGCTCGCTATTGGGAGCCGTATCTATTTATATCGCTTATTTATTTGGCGATTACGATGATTCTTTCTTACGGAGTCAGTGTTCTTGAGCGAAAGTATCAGCCGTTATGATTGAAGTAAAAAAGTTGAATAAATTTTTTAGTAAAAAGCAGGTTCTGAAAGACGTTAGCTGTGAGATTAAAGACAACGAAGTGATCTGTATCATCGGTCCTTCGGGATCTGGTAAGTCAACATTCTTGCGTTGCCTGAATGCCTTGGAAAAGGTTCAAGAAGGTTCTGTGAGGGTCGACTCTTTTGTAGTGACAGATCCAAAGACGGACTTGAATGAACTTAAAACCCATTTCGGAATGGTTGTAACCGATTTCTTT
Source organism: uncultured Bdellovibrio sp. (assembly GCA_964590635.1). Taxonomy (GTDB): domain Bacteria; phylum Bdellovibrionota; class Bdellovibrionia; order Bdellovibrionales; family Bdellovibrionaceae; genus Bdellovibrio. The sequence continues at coordinate 272 of CAZPYX010000222.1, read as the reverse complement.
AATGACTTCACGGGTAATATGATCAACATCCACCCATGCATCTGTGGTGATCTCACCGCCCACCAACACCATGCCAGTTTTTACAAATGTTTCACACGCCACTCGTGCTTTCGGATCTTGCCGCAAAATCGCGTCTAAAATGGCATCTGAAATCTGATCAGCAATTTTATCAGGATGTCCTTCAGAAACAGATTCGGAGGTAAAAAGATGTTCTGTCATAGTATTTTCTCATATGGTATTGTCAAAAAATTCTGCGGGAACAGAAATTTTGT
>CAZPYX010000221.1:0-6255 GCA_964590635.1 uncultured Bdellovibrio sp. | reverse complement strand
TCACAAGAAAATCACTAAAAGATTTGAATGCAGAACTGTTTTTAGGATACATTCCTCGCCAGGTTGAGAAGCACTACATCCGTGTCCCCAAAGGAGCCGGTCGTATTGTTTCGAATTATGTGTATTCGAAAAACCAAAAGGTCGCGATTGAATGAAACCCCTGATTGTTCAAAAATACGGTGGAGCTACACTAGCTGATCCTCAAAAAATCAAAGCAGTCTCTTCCCGCATCGCGAATCAATCTCAGGAAAATTCTTTGATCGTAGTTGTCAGTGCGATGGGTAAAACCACCAACTCCCTCATTGATCTCGCTAGCCAAGTTTCTTCCCATCCCCAAAGACGTGAAATGGATATGCTGCTAACCGTGGGTGAGCGCATCAGTATGTCGTTGGTAAGCATGGCCTTGAATGATCTTGGCTGCCGCGCTATCAGCTTTACTGGAAGCCAAGCCGGAATTTTCACGGACGATTCCCACGTCAATGCTTTCATCAAAGACGTCAAAGGCTTTCGAGTCGAAGATGCTTTGCAAGAGGATAAAGTTGTTATCCTGGCGGGCTTCCAAGGTGTTTCTCCGATCACAAAGGAAATCACGACGTTGGGTCGTGGCGGTTCTGATACTTCCGCTGTTGCTATGGCGGCCGCTTTCAAGGCTGAACGCTGTGAAATTCTTAAAGATGTTCCCGCTGTATTCACTGCGGATCCGAATGTTGTAAAGAGTGCTCGTCCCCTACAAGAATTGAATTACGATCAATTGATGGAAATGACTTTCTGGGGCGCCAAGGTTCTGCACTATCGTTCGGTGGAACTTGCTAAAGTGCGTGATGTCACTTTGTATATCGGTCCCGCTTCTAATAAAACTTCTGATGGAACTCTGGTCAAAAAAGGATTGAATATGTTTGAGTCTTGCAAAGCCCTATCACTCAATTCTCACGAAACAGTTCTAGAAATTAAGTCTTTAGAAAAGAACACCGCTAAAGCACTGAAGAGTTTGCAAAGTTTATTCGAAGAAAAGCAAATCGCGTTCCCGCAGCTTTTACACTGTGAGATCTTGCAAAATGAAACTGAAATTCTTTTGACGGGTCCGCAAGAAATTATGGGCGCTGTAAAAAGAGAACTTCAAGCGCACAAAGGTTTCACTTTGAATTCCACAGACTTTTCAACGGTCACTTTGACTTGCACAGGGGCGACGTCCCCGGAAATTCCTCAAAAAGTTTTAGAGAAAATTGATCAAGCTCAGGTTCAAGCGCGCAAATTGATTATGAGTGCTATGAGCGTCACCGTTGTTGTTCATGCAAATGAAAGAAATAAAACAATCGAAGCCTTGCACGCTTTGATTTAGTTCTAGGGCATCAGACTGGGTGCCACAATCTGATAACGATTCTGAATCTTGGACTTCGTCTTTTGTTCCATTTAATTAAGGCATTAAGGAAGGAGACACGACTTGATATCTATTTTGGATCTTTTGCCAAATATTCGAATGAGGACCGGTGATTCCGTCTGGTCCCGAAACCCCCGCGACACCGCGTGCTTTTGGATCCAATTGGCCACCCGGTAAAAACTGTCTCAAGTTAGGACCACCAGCCGCTGCTGATTTTCCTGCGTAATAGCCACCGCGACCAGTGCCATCACCAGAACCACTGCCACTGCCACTGTAACCACCACCAGAGCCGCCGCCGCCGCCATAGAAGCCTGCGTTCACACCGACAGGGTCACCACCTGCACCACCGCGACCGCCCTTACCGTCAGCACCACCGCCACCACCACCGGAGCCGCCAAGATTTGCACCAGCACCTTGTTTTCCATCAAGTCCCGCATCAGCACCACCTTTTGGCATAGAGGCTTGATCTATCTGTGGAAGTCCAAAGTTATCGCCTCCCAGTCCAGAATCGGCTCCAGCGTTGCTACCATTACGAACCATTGAATCCCCTCCGACACCAGGGGATTGCGATGCCGCTGTATTTTGTCCTGACTTACATGAAGGATCATTTGGATTTTTACTACACACACACACTTTGTTTGAAGCCATCTCAGGCTTCGTGCAATCCACTGGACCCGTTGGAGTACAACCTGCGATCTGAGGATTCGCAGCACAAATCGCCGGCGTCGGAACAGATGTTCCACTCGAATTTTGTTCGCAGTTTTGTGCCTGCATTGTCGTTCCAATAAAGTTATTCACCGCTTGTTGGGCCGTATCAGCTTTCTTTTGCAAGCTTGTGCATGACTTTTGAATGTCTTTTAATTCTGTTGGAGTTGGCGCTACGGCTCCAGGTGCTGGCGGTCCAACAATACAACCTGAATTCTTAGTATAAAATTGTATTGCCTGACTGCAGGCTGAGCTACAACTGCTAACAGAGCTTTGACAAGTCATTTGATAAGCGGCCGTTGCTGCATTTGCTGCTTGAGAAATTTTTCCCATTCCAGAACAAGCAGCCTGGACACTAGAGGAAACTTGCTGACCAATAGCTACAGCAGCTTGTTGAGCTTGTGCCAAGCCTGTATTTTGAGAATCATCACAATCATTTTTGGCAGTATCTGTTTCGCTTTGACAAGCAGCTGTTAGCTGCGCCAGTTGTTGATTACATGACATTGCATTACTGGTGTTGTCCGGCTGAGCATTCCTAGGTCTACATCTCTGCAAACAAGATGACTCAGATGTATCGCAGTCCTCGCAGATATTCATACAAGTATTTCGACAACTAGAATCATTATTGGCGCACGTACTACAAAGAACCTCACTCCCAGCATCATATGCGAAACCAAAGTTTCCCAACAAAACAGATAGTAAAATAATAGGTATTAGGCGAGTCATTCCCATAACCAAACTTATCGGAATGTGCCTAGACGAACTTTATGAAACAATTTTTAGTCTCATATCGAGACATCTCTTAAGACATAAGTGTTGGACTCAGAACTTGATAACGATTCTGAATTTTCTGCCAAATATTCGTATGTGGTCCTGTAATGCCATCAGACTAACAGTGTCTCTAAAATTGAAATGTATTGCTTTGAGAAGTCTTTCCGCTATGTAATTAGATGTGATAATAGGGGGCTTTTGAAGTTTCAATTCTCATGGAACGTCAACAGAAACTCCATAAGGTATCTAACAAGTTTCATAAGTTCATAGGAGCCAATAATGGATAAGACGATGTATTCTTTTAAAGTCAAAGCGGCTGACGGTTCTGACCTGCAATTGGATAAATACAAAGACAAGCCAATTCTTGTTGTAAATGTCGCAAGCAAATGCGGCTTTACTCCTCAGTACAAAGGCCTTGAAGAACTTTATGAACAATTCAAGGATCAAGGCTTCACCATCCTTGGCTTTCCATGCAATCAATTTAAAGCTCAAGAGCCCGGCACAAACTCTGAAATTCAACAATTCTGCAGTTTAAACTATGGAGTCACTTTTCCAGTGCTTGGCAAAGTCGATGTTAATGGCGGAAATGCCGATCCATTTTATCAATGGCTTAAAGAGTCCGCTCCAGGAATTCTTGGAACCAAAATGATTAAGTGGAATTTCACAAAATTCTTAGTAGGAAAAGACGGCAAGGTTCTCAAACGCTATGCTCCGCAAGTAGAACCCAAAGACATCGTGGACGACGTGAAAAAAGCCCTTGGCTAAATGTTTGCTGTTTGCCTTCGCTTGTGCCTAGTATTTCAAGTAAAGCTATTCAAGCACAAGTGGAGGCATTTTTATGAGTATCACAAAAGTTCTCGCTGCTGGCGCGATTTTTCTTGCGATCGTTGGTTGCAAAACAGTCGACATCAAAGACGGAAAAATTCCTGATGGATATCTTGCTCAAGCCAAAAAAATTGAAGGTGTTTATGCAGGTCAGTTCAATGGCGTGCGCGGTGAACTTGTTGTCAGCATTGAAGGCAACAGACCGGTTGTCACTTATCGCAATTCTCAAGGCGATGATATCTTGAATAACAATTGCCATTCTTTTTTTGGAAACATGCAAAAAGTTTTCTTGAAAGGCAGCAAAGGAAGTTATGAGTTGAGCGGCGCTCAATTTGAATTCAACCCAGCGGCTTGCAGCTTGATGGTGAGAGGTCGTGAGATGACGATCGACTTCAAACAAACTGATAAGGGTGTGAAGTTGAATCTGACTGTGTTACGGGAACTGCAATCTCGCCAAGTATGTCATTGGAATCCAGGCGCTCCGCCAAACATTCCACCTCAGCAAGTTTGTCAATGGGAGCAAACTCCTTACTACTTGTACGGAACTTTCTCTCGCTAATTTAAGCAGATTTTTTAAAGTAGAGTTCCCTCAGGAACTCTACTTCACCCATAGTTCCATTCGAGGAACACCGTTGCCTGAGGTTGTAATATCATCCGATGCAGGAATTCCCGCCGTCGGTGATCCCCAAGAAATCTGAGCCCCCACAGCGAAATACCAGTTCGGTGAATTCACTGAGCCATCAGCCAAAGTCACTCCCGGAGAAGAACCATATTCCAACCCACCCCACAAGTTACTAGTTGAATCAATCGCAATGCCAACATATCCAGCCGCCGCTTGAGATGTGAAATTACTTGTTTGAGTCCACCAGTTTCTCTTTGTTGAGACTCCCGGCCAATCGATCTTCAGTTCGTATTTTCCACTGCGCAAGAACGAAGCCACTCTGCCGACTATAGAATAACGTGAAGCCATTGGCGCAGTTGAGTTGTAAGACATCGCTTCGGCGTTACTTGCAAACAATCCACCCAAAGGATAGTCGTGATACATTATTCTTGTCCAACCACCACCATCCGTGGTCATGTCACAAACAACAGGAATCGGTGTGCCTATATGGCCAGGATCAATTGTATAAATACCTGAACCAATGGAGGCGCCACTGTCTAAAATATCTTTGCACGAGTTATAAGAAACATAGGTATCATCTTCCTTAATCCACAAATTTACTTCCGCAACACCACTGTTCCCTGAAATACTTGAATCCGCTGGAATTCCCACCGTCGGACTGCCATAGGTCGAATATACGGTACCCACTGCAAAGTACCAGTTTGTGTGCTGAACAGAGCCATCCAGCAGTGACGAATTGCTATTAGTTGGCCCGTGAGCACCATTCCCCAGCTCCAATCCAGACCACGAATTTGTGCGTGTTTCTGTATAAGCATTCACAGCAATGGGAACAACTCCAGCCGCTGCGACATCCGACAATGGATTCGTCGTTTGCAGCCAGATATTTTTTTGGCTATATCCTGGCCAAGTTAAACGAAAGCGATATTTACCATTGGTCACAAAATCAGGAATCTTATCTAAGACCGAATAAAGGTTGCCGGTTGGAGCATTAGGATTTTTGTTAATCGCATCGCTCACCGTCGCGAAATATCCTCCAGCAATATTATGACGATGGATCCTTGTCCATCCCCCACCGTCGGTCGTCATATCACAATAAGTTTGATACGAAGTTCCCGTGCCACCCGAATCAATTGTATAAGACCCATTTGCAGGACTTCCCATGAGGGTCATAATTTCTTTGCATGATTTTGGATAGCACTGAGTTGTAACGATGAACCCAGGCTTACTGGCGGCAATAAATTTTGCCCACTCTGTCGTGCTATGGGTTGGAACAAAAAGGTCACTGCTAGCATGATTGTTTTTCACAGTGTAGCAAGCACCCTGTACTCCACCATCTTTGGCGTAAATTCTTTTCGAACCTCCGCCTGCGGGAATGCGATAACCTTCGCTCAAGGTATTAATCCCTGCAATCCATGGGAATAGAATGAGCATAACTAAAAACTTCTTCATTTTATTTTTCACTTAACATTTTTTCGAGTCGCTCAAGACGAGCTTTCAAGTCTTGGTTCTCTTTTTCTAACTTATTAAGACGAGCCTGAGATCCCTCGTCCACACTAGCAAGCGAACGCTGAACACTCTGAACCTGCGACTCACAACGCATTTCTGCTTGAATTCGCTCTTGATGCTCTTGTTTTAAAGCCTCTAGCAATATGGCAGTAATATTTCCGTATTGAACCGATTTGTAACCAGAGACTTTATCTGTTTTAACTAATTCTGGATAAATTTTTTCAAATCGCGCGGACCTGACCAATCCCATTGTCCCTCGATTTCTTCGTGATGAATCCAGAAAATGTAAGTCGCGACGATTTCCACGCCACCGGCTTTCATCTTGAGCAATTCCTCGTGCCACTCGGCCGGCGGCACGCGTGAGTAGTGAAATTCACCCATCACAGGAAACACCGGCTGGCCGTCGAAAAGCAGACTGCGGCTGTTCAGGGAACTTTCATGGCCGGCG
>CAZPYX010000220.1:0-6343 GCA_964590635.1 uncultured Bdellovibrio sp. | reverse complement strand
AAAAATGCTTCTCATACATCTCAGAAACATCATGCAACTTTTCATCAGGCGACTTCTGCTTAGGCATCTTCATAAACCGCCCAGGCATCTGCTTAAAATTAGAATTATCAGCAGCAGGTTTATTACCATCCATCCCAACCACAGCACCTTGCAACTGCGAAGCAGCCGCAACAGCAGCTTGCTTTACAGAAGGCTTAACATCCACATCCCCAACAAACTCAGCCCGCGCAAAACTAGAAACCCCAGCCACGCAAAGGAGAACTCCTACCATTTTTTTATTCATTGTTTGAAGCAATGAGTGTCTGGAAAAATTTATGGCAGAGTTTGCTCTGATCAAGTTCCACAGTAAAAAAAATATATTGGTAAAAACGAAACCTCTCGCCGAGGCAAAAATCCCAGAACGAAGAAAAGAAAAAAAACGAGCAAGGACTGTCCGAAGAGCAGAGCAAACTCTGCCATAAATTTTTCCGAACACGTCGTCGCTAAAAAAAAAGGAAGAAAAAAAGGGGAGTTGAGTCGGAGAATCATGTGCATCCTGCACTTGACTCTTTAGAGTGTAGCTTTTGCTCAATTTGGTCACTCCGTGACCGTTTGACTCCGTCACTACGTGACTTTGTCGCTGAACTATTGCTCCTGTTTCCTGCGAGAAAACTTTGACTCTTGACCTTCCATGGTTCGCGATCTCTTCCTCACCCTCCCCGCGTTTCAAGCACATCCATGTGTCTGAAACATACTTACTCAGTTTATTGAATGCCGTGTCATTATGAAACAAAAATCTCATAATACTTCGAGTTCCCCGTGCAAAGCTCCAGCTGCTTTGATGGACTGAAGTATAGTAATCAGGTCCTTTGGCGAGACTCCAAGTTTGTTCAACGCCTGAACGAGATCACCAACACTGACGCCTGTATCAAGAACTGCAACTTTTTCATCGACAGTTCCTTTTTTGCCATCGCCCACTTTCACAGAGAGTGAACCGTGCGAGATCGCAACTTTCGAAATTTTGACTTTATCACCAATGACAATCGTTCCTGTTTTTTCATTGATAACAACACGAGCTTTCATGTCAGGATTGATATCAATCGACTCAATAGTTGCTAATAATTCCACACCGCGATTTTCATAGGCAAAAGGTGTGATGATATCAATGGTTCCTGCATCTTTTGCTGAGGCATAGTGACCACCCAACTCTTTATTGATCGTCAACACAGAGCGCGCTGCCGTCGTGAAATCAGGATTGATCAAATTTAAACGATACATTTTGCGAGTTGCAAAGTCCGCTGTCATATCACGTTCAATGATTGCACCATTCGGAATGCGACCTGCCGTCAAATGCTGATCTTTGCCATCACCACCGATGATGATACTGCCTTGAGCAACTGCAAACACTTGATCGTTTGCTGCGCGCAATGGTGTTTGCAACAAGGTTCCACCTTGCAAAGATCCCGCATCACCAATTGCGCTCACCGTGATATCAATTGGATTTCCGGCTTTACCAAATGCTGGCATTGTCCCAGTCACAATAACGGCCGCGACATTCTTGCTAGAAAACTCAGGTGAATCTAATTTCATTCCAAGCTTGTCGAACATACGCACGACACTCTTGCTCATGAATTCATTTTTACCATCGCCCGTGCCTTTAAGGCCGACCACGATTCCGTACCCGATCAGTTGATTTTCACGCACGCCACGAATGCTGGCGATGTCTTTCAATCTTGCCGCATTCGCTTGCTCAAAAGAAATAAGCAGAACAAGCGCTGATAATACGATGATGCTTAAAATCTTATTCATTGGCTTTGTTCCTTCTAATGCTAACAACATCGTACTGAGGGTCTAAAAGTTTTTGCGTCGTAACGCCTTCGTCGTTGAAGTCTTCAGGACGAATCATTCCCGTTAAGATCACTTTGTATTCACGTTTTCCGATCATGAAGGGCTGTTGACCTTTCACGCGGTAATTTCCATCAGGCAATTTTTCAACAATACGAGAAGGGATGGCTTGAATATCTGCCAGACCTTCTTTGTCGTCTTCCTTCTTGGCATCCGTTGCCGGAGCCGCAGGAGCTGCCGAGGCAGGAGTTCGCGCTCCTTCCGCATTTGCTGCCAATGAATTGCCAAGTGCCGGTTGAGGATTGTTTTGTTCCTCAAGCTGCTTCAAAAGTTTTTTGATAACAGATACTTTTGTTTCCACTTGCTTCATTGCTGGAGCATCAAGTTTCACATTCAACAAGTCGCCTTCTCTGCGCATTTTGTTTTGCGCGAAAAGATAAGCACCTTGACCTTCCATCACCCAGGTTGATCCGGCATTGCTGCCCAGATCAGATTCTTCTTCCATGCGATTCTTAGTCATGCGTTTGTACTGACGATCCGTCGGCACACCCATGTTCTGCGCATCAGAGTAACGCGGAGATGTCGCGATTTTCTCTAAGGGTGGGTTTTCTTTTTTGTTCAATGACGCCAAATAATCGTTCACGGTGGCACAACCTGTTGAAAGTGCCATACCGGTCAAAATTAGTACTACGGAAGAAAACTTATTCATCATTGCAACTTCACCACGCCCTTATCAGTCACCAAAGCAGAGAGAACCTTTTGAGTATCGAGATTTTTAACTTTCACCAGATCGCCAATGAAGCCATTGTCTTGAGCTTCAACATTCACAGTGATTTCAAAATCTTGATCACCCACAAGGGCTTTAACTATCTGTCCCTTCTTGGTTGCCGGTTCACGCTTGAGATCGGAAGTCCACACGGGGCTTCCAACGGGAAGTGTGCGAGCCGCCAGTTGCCCCTGAATGTCTTCCATACGAAGACCCGCATCTTTCGCAAATGTCACATCCAGCATGGACATGCGAAGATCTTCAGGTTTCACCCGCTCTCCTTGTGAGATCAATCGGGTCGTTACTGGGGTTAATCGTGACACGTGAATTGTTCCGGAAATCCATTTTGGATTGTGATTTTCGTTGCCACGGAGGGGCACACTCTCATCTTCGCGGAGCGGCAAAAGGAAGCCCCCCTTAACTGTAAGCTGCGTAAAATCGAGCTCCCATTGGCGTGAGTTAGGAACGGGAACTGATTGAATACTGAGGCGATATTCACATTCTGAACATCTTGCATTCAATGTATTCATTATTTTTCTTTCGATTTCTTGCTTTGAAATCGGAGCTGCAGCGAAAGTAACTTTCACTGTGGAGGGAATTTTGAATGAAGGGTTTAACTTCTTCAATGCTTCGTTCTCTTGCATGCCAGCTCTGATTTTACCTAACAGTTCATTGGCTTCAAAATGCTGCGACAACAGTAATTCTCTGGCATCGTCACGAATAACTAATTTTTGAATTTGCAAAAGAAGTTCTTCATTGCCGTCTTTGACTACGGCAATGTCGCTCAAGCGAAGTGCGGGACGTTGAGACACTTCCACAGATGATGGAATAGAGATCTCAGGTCTTGCGAACGCCTGCACTGAAAGCAATAAAACTGCGGCTACAAGTTTCTTCATCTATGCCTATCTCATGTTATTGATAGATTGAAGCATCTGATCGGAAGCTTGAATCACTTTAGAGTTCGTTTCGTAAGCACGCTGAGCCGTGATCATATTCACCATCTCATCCACAATGTTCACGTTACTTGCTTCAAGTTGTCCTTGTGCCAAGTAACCGGTGCCATTCAATCCTGGGCGAGCTTGAATTGCTTGACCGCTGGCTGGAGTTTGCGTGAAAAGATTTTTACCAACGGCTTTAAGACCCGCTGGATTGACGAAATTCACAACGTCAATTTGACCGATCGTCGTCGGAGTTGAATTGAGTCCTGCGATCGTACGAACTTCACCCGTCGGAGCAACTTCAAGACCTGCTACATCCGCTGGAACTGTGATCTCTGGCTGCAGAATATTTCCATTTTTATCAACGATGCGACCGCCTGGATCTTTTTTAAATGATCCATCACGTGTGTAAGCTGTTTCGCCATCTGGAGTAAGAACTTGGAAAAATCCAGAACCCTCGATTTGAAGGTCCAAAGGATTCTTCGTAACTTGGGCGCTACCGCCCGTGAAATCTTTTTGAATCGCAGCTGTGCGAACACCCAAACCAGTTTGAACTCCGTTTGGAGAATAGGCATTCATGCCCGTCGCAGCACCCGGTTCTTTTTGAGTTTGATACATGAGGTCTTCGAACTCAGCGCGAGATTTTTTAAAGCCAGACGTCGAGACGTTGGCGATATTATTGGCAATAACATCCATATTGGTCTGTTGAGCTGCCATGCCCGTTGCTGCTGTATTCAAACTCTTAAGCATCTAGGAATCCTTCCGTTAGCTTATTTCTGCAATCTTTTCGTTATGCCGCTCCAATTCTTTTGAGGCAGCACTACTAATATCTATATTCAAAAACCGTCAATGGACTTCCCTACTCCGACGAAGTCAGAGCGTCGAGACATACCAATTACGGCGTAGTTTTACCAACCACGTTAACCATCTTCTCTGCCATTTGGTCATAGGCACTGATGGCTTTTTGTGTGCTTTCAAACACGCGATTGGTCGAAATCATGTCTGTCATCTCTTGAACGATATTTACATTCGAAGTTTCTAAGAAGCCCTGTTTCAAGCTTGGATTTTTAATGTCAGACACTTCAGCATTCATGTTCGGTTTAAAGCCGTACAAAGAACTGCCTTGTTTTTGAAGCGCATCCGGATTTGCCACTGTTACCAAAGACAGCTTACCAAGATTGTTGGTCCCTTGATAGACATCGCCATTATCAGCAATTTGCACAGGGGCAGAACTGTCAAAACGAATCACTCTTGAGGCAGGATCTGTTCCCGCATCACCGGCTTTCAACACAGGAAAACCTTCTTTCGTAACCAATTGTCCATTGCCATCCAATGTAAAGTTCCCAGCACGGGTCAGACGAACACCACCGGGAGTGGCAACTTCGAAGAAGCCTTTACCATCAATCGCCACATCCAGAGTGTTGCCTGTCGGTTTCAATCCACCTTGAGAGAAGTCAGTGAATGTTCCTTTTGTGTCGACATAGGACTTATCGCCACCCTGCATATTATAGAAACTTTCAATCGAAGCGACATCACGAGGGATTTGAATCACTTCAGGTGGTTTCTCATTTGCAGTTAAATACTCTTGAAAGAGTTGTTGGTCGCGTTTGAATGCGGGAGTATTCACGTTCGCCAAATTATTGGCAATCGTATCAAGCTTTGTACTTTGTGCCATGGCTCCACTCAGTGCTGTATAGACGCCTTTTATACTCATTGATTCTCCCTCACTGTGTTGAGCAGCAAGGCGTGTGCCACCTTTTGACAGGACCGACTTCAGTCTAGGAAAAGAGTTCCATTCAAGACCTTTAGCTAGAAGTTTTTTTATGGACTCAAGTTTTCTGCGATTTGACCGTTACAGCGACCTTCGTCGATGGCGACATGGAATTGTCAGTTCCTTGTCGACAGTGTCAAAGAATCGACTTCATAATAATCTAATGAGAACGTTAGCAGCTGCTCTGTTTTTCCTATTATTCGCACACGTCGCCCACGCGGAAACCAAAACGGTGTCTACTGTGCCGGCAGCTGTTCTTGCTCCTTCAGAACAAAATCCACATACGCTCAAAGAAAAATTGAAAGCCCTGACTGCCAGATCAACTCATGTACAGTCTGATAATTTGATTTTCGATCTTCCAGTCACTTACAACAAAAAAGTCAGCAAGTGGGTCGCCTACTATCAAGGCCGCGGCAACAAATGGTTTCGCAACTGGTTGCAACGCTCTTACAAGTACATGCCTTTCATTCAAAATGAATTGAAAAAGTCAGGTCTTCCTTTGGATCTTGCTTACATGGTGATGATCGAAAGCGGTTTTGCTCCGAATGCGATCAGCCATGCTGACGCCGTGGGACCTTGGCAGTTCATCGAACCGACAGGCACTCGTTATGGTTTAGAAAAAAATTGGTGGTTGGATGAGCGCCGCGATCTTAAGAAAAGTACCTTAGCCGCCATCAAGTATCTCAGCGATCTGCATCGCGAGTTTGGCTCGTGGTATCTAGTCGCTGCCAGCTACAACATGGGTGAAAACGGTCTTCGTCGTCAGATTAAAAAATATGGCACCAAAGATTACTGGACGCTCATTAAACTTTCCGCACTTCCCGCGGAAACCCAAGAGTACGTTCCAAAAATTTTGGCTGCAATGTTGATCTCTAAAGCACCAAACCTCTATGGATTTAGAGACTTAGAGAAAATGGACCCGCTTGAGTATGAAGTTGTCCTCGTCCCAGGTGGCACAGAGTTAGATCCTCTTGCTGATCAGATTGGTATCACAAGAAAATCACTAAAAGATTTGAATGCAGAACTGTTTTTAGGATACATTCC
>CAZPYX010000219.1:0-6406 GCA_964590635.1 uncultured Bdellovibrio sp. | reverse complement strand
GACAGGTTACTTCCCAGAGAAGATAAAGAAATTTAGAGTTCGCCACTTAACCACTTGTTTCGAATGTTAAAGTAGCCAACGATTGCGTTGGATACTTTAACATTCGCTGATTTTCTCAAAATATCGAAAATCGTTCATAAAAGCATAGGCCTCTTTTACAAAAGCTTAAAAGCCTATGCATTCCCAAAAGTCTTTAATTAAAATTTGAAAACTCAAAGTAGTTTGCGGCTGGTCCAAAAAGCAGTGTTATGGGGTGAGCCCATCCTCAAGAATACAATCTCACTTATAAATTAGGGATTCTCCTGAACTCGTGTAACATTTTTTCGTGTACCATAGAAAACTTCCCCAACATCCAAATAGATCATAATGATAGTATTAGAATAAATGGCGACAGCCAATCCAGTCCAATATTGTCCAGCAAACTCAACAATCACTCGATCCTTGCGGCAAATATTACCAGCACAATCCGTTAATTTCGCCTTATGCGTGATTTCTACATCTTGCTCAATAGCCGTAGTTGCATCGTCATACACAACGAGCACTTTCTTCTGAGGCAGAATTTTCACTAATGTGCCAAAATTAATATTTGCAAAGTTTGCAGTGACAACACGATCACCAATGCAGAGGCCTTTAACAGGTTCGCAACCTGAAAATGCTCTTGCTTGAGCTTTGGTCACGATCAGGCCCTGAAGCAAGATCATGGCAACTAGAAAATACTTTAAATAGAAGACGCTCTTCGCTTTCATATATACTCCGTAATTATGTCCTGGCTCCGATAGCGGCCTAGAGGCCGCCACTATTGAAATGATTATTCTCCGAGTTCACTATTAACAATTTGCAAATAACAACTTTTAACTTCATTAAAAGTTGGGCGTAAATTGCAAAGTCTTTCGGCTCTATCGCTGATTTTTTGAATTTCTGAAGGCGCGCCTGATTTTTCTTCTAAATTGAAAGCTTTTTTAGCCGCTGCTTTGAGCATGCAAAAATCGAAATCTTTTTTGCGATCAATAGCGGTTTTGGCTTCTTGCCCTGGAAAATACCCAGAAGTATTGCATAAAATTTCATCAGAGAGTGGAGGTTGCGCCGCGAAAGTTGGTGCTGAATGAGTGATGAGTAGCATGCTTAAAATTGAGAGGATTTTCATTTGTACTGTCCTTTGTTTTAGGTTGTTTGGTTCGAAAGGAAGGTATCGGAAGACCACTCACTTCTGAAGTTACATTTTGTTACGTACGGCGGATTCACCTTCACAAACTAGGTGTCAAAATGTTAGACGGGCAAATTGTTCGCAGTGGCATATCATTTGCTCGATTGTTTGAAAGCAAGCTTAGGAGAACTCGTGATGTTCAGACTGAAAGTACTTAGTTTAAAACCGCTCCTAGTGACAATCCTTACATTGTTGGCGCTTTCTGTTTCTTCTGCTAAAGAGTTGGACATTGGCCTGCTCAAGAAACCAATGCCATGGTATCCCGAATCCCAATCTCAACAGGTTCGAATGGCCCTTTCAGGGGATGTCCGTTACGCTCAACTAGTTCCACTTTTGCCGAGTCAGTTCTATATTCGACTGAGCGAGAGTCACGAAGAGTTCCAGTCTCTCATAGATCAAGCCTTTATGGTGCTGTCTCAAGCCCCAAGCATGAAGGCCATTTGCCACAACCTTCTGAATGGCAAATCGGAGTTGATTTCGTCGTTGTATGGCGTATCCGCGCCGACAGCTCAACGTATTGCCAACGATTGCGGAAACGTTAAAGGGACCATGGAAATCGCCCCCAAGAAGCGCATTTTCCCCAGAAAGTATGTTTTTGTTTTTTCACCAGACCCTGGCCTTTATTTAGACTCGTGGACAAATACGATTGCCAATGTGTACCTTTTTATAAACCCTCGGGAAATCAACGACCAGAGATTCTTACGAATTCTTGTTCATGAACTTGCAATTGCTTTGGATTTTAAAGAGCAAGTTGCGCTGGGTGCACGCAAATCGGCAGACGCGAAACTTCCTGAAATTCCTGGCTTTGAAAATAAATCTTACGAATGTCATCCGGCGGCGCTTTTGAGAAATCCAATTGTTAAATACTCATTCTCGGCGGTCCGAGCGTTTAAATTTGAAAACAAGGTGATGAGCGAGCTTGGTTTTGACTTGCCCATGGAACCTAAAAAATCTTGTTCTCAGGAGTTTGTCGATAACTTGCCTTTTATAGCCTCTATAACCAAAGCACTTCGTATTGAAGAAATATTTAGCCAGCAAGTAAGCAGCCCAAACACCAGATGTGAGCGTGAGAACTCTCTGAGCTTGCTACAACAAATCCAGATGTTGATGAATTCGAAACTAGAATTTAGTGACTCTCGCACCGTAAGTACCTGTGACTATCTTGCCGAACCTCAGTTGAGCTTATGGACTTTTAGTGCTACCGAAGGTGGCCCGCGTCCTCGTATTGGAAACGGCTGGGGAGGCGGCGCAGGAACGCAGAGTAGAGACTTTAGAGAACTTCGAATGGAGTCCTTGCCGGATAAGGGCCAACAATTTGAAAAGTTATTAGTGGCCCCAAGTGGAATCCAAGAAAAACAGAGAATTATTAGAGAGTATCTAAAAAAGGTTGCTAATGATGGGAAGTAAATTAGCAAGAGAGCAACGTCTGCTTCTCCATCAGCAAGCTCAAGATCTCATGAGCCGTTCTCAGTTCCAAGAGGCCGGGGTGGTCTTAGTGACGGCATTAAATCTTTATGGGCCTCACGTCGGACTATTATCTGATATTTGCGCCGTTCAATATATGACTCAAAACTTCAACGAATTTTCAAAGTATGTACAAAGACTCCGTGATGAACTCAAAGAAAGTGAAGAGCTCCTGAGCGAAGAAAGCTATCTATGTACCACGCTGACTCTTGGAAAGTTCTGCGAGGAGCTTATGCTACTTGCAGAGGCTGTAGAGTATTACGAATTGGGTGCAACAAAGTCTACATCGCAAAGCACTTATACGGGCCTTAAGCAGAAGCACGAAGCTCAGAAGCTCCGTCTTTATGCATCTCTTGATTTTCCAATCGAAGATCTAAGTCAATATTATGGAAGATGCTTGTCTTATGCAGAAAGGGACAAGGACCTAGATATCGAACTAAATCATGCCCTGCTTCTTGCCGAGGTGGAGTTAAATAGCCCTTCTATTGCTTATCTCAGGCTTGAGCGAATTCTTAGCTCTGATGTCGCGCCTTTTGATGCACGTCTGGCTCTTTTTGATTTTATTGAAGTATCCCTTCGTAAAGATAATCTGAATCAAAACTTACGTGAAAAGATTAAGGGCGATCTTGAGAAGTATCAACTCCATGAGGGTTGTGATGGTTACGAGTTGGCACTCTTAAGTCTCTTGAATGGAGATTCTCAAATCAATGCAATGTCACTTCTTTCTCAAGAGCATTCTCCTTTTTCACGGTTAAAGCTAATTTGCCTTTATGAAAAAATGGAACCAGAGAGTGATCTTTTAGGAGCGTATCGACTTCTGATAGAAAGCATCCCTTCTGCATCTAAAAAACTTATTAATCAAAGTTTTGGCGGCGTTTTTCACCAAAAGCGCATTTCGATTTCGCTGAATTCTGACGGGAACTTGAATATTGGAACACACACGATTAAATTAAAAAGAAACTCTTTCCCTTACAAGGTGCTTCACTCTCTGTTCAAGCAGGAGTTTTTATCAGTTGAAGATGCCATCAGGATTGTATACGACGAAGAGTACTCTGAGTCTGCATATCTAAAATTGAGAGTTTCAATTTCAAGACTCAATAAACTCATTGAAGAGACTATTGGAATGCCAAAAACATTGAACATCAAAAATGGTCTCATCGAATTTGAGACGAATTTTGATCGTCAATAGAGTTTTTAAGTAACAAAATGTACCTTTTTAATTCCGCCGGGAAAATGTACTTCTTCGTGAAAATGAAGGAGTGAACTATGTTAAAAACTATTTTCTTGATGGCTGTTTTAATGCTTTTGGTTGGTATATTTCCTATAGAAAGCAAGGCTAACAGTGAAAGTGGCATGTTTATGCAGTCTTTTTACTTTCCCACTGGTTGCGACTTTTTAGATATTCCCGGTCATAGGGCGAATAAAAGACAAGTGAAGGATGCAATCACTCTGGGTTGTAATAGCATGGGCTATCCTAAGCTTGGCTATTTCGACATTAATAAAGTCGCAGGCCAAGGCAGAGCTTGCACCCTCGTTGCAAGATTTAATTGTCGTTGGTAGTCTGAAAGAAGAAAGTCCTTGTCTATAAAATCAAACCTAATTGGCCGCAACTTTTATGAAGTTAGCGAAGATTTTTTAGATTGGAACGTTCGAAAAGGCGCTGAGATTAATTCACTTTGCACATATCCCGCGAACAACAGTAACGCAGATTTTTTCTAAAAACGCCTCACGCTTAATCATGAAACAGATGTTGGCGAGAGCAGCGTCTGCCTTAGAATACGCGCGGCAGTAGCGGAAAAAATCATAAAATAAAAAAATCTGCGTGAGTCCTTCTCTCCATTTCTATTTTAATCTCATTGGGATAGATCCGCTGGGTGCCGAAATCTTGTATCGATGACACTTCGAAATAAGCCAAGGCCAGGTGAAGATTTCCCTGGCCTTTTATTTTTCTAAAAATCACTCCGTTTAAGAAGACTTGCTTTACCGAGCACTCTGACTAATTAGCGGCCTTTCTTATACAAACAGGGCAAAAAAAAGCCGGGCTTCCTCGATGGGAAACCCGGCTTTACTTATCTATGAAATCTCAGGAAATACAACAGTTGGCTCTGGGACGGTGATTTGCTCAGCTGCCTTTGCGGCTTCAATCTTTCTTTGAGCCTCTTCCTCTCGTTTGACCGCCAGTCGTTCTTGGTGCACAGAACCGTGCGAGCATTTCGCGATCACTGAAATCGCTCTATAGGTAAGGCCACTTTTTAGTAATTTTCTGATGAGATCAGAGTCTCTCATTTTCTTTCTGCCAATGAGTTTTCCCTTGGCGCGAGCATTTTGCAGACCAATTTTAACACGATCGCTGATTAAATCTCTTTCGAGTTGCGCGATGCTCGCGAGGATACTAAAAATCGCAACTCCAATTGCCGTATTCGTATCAATTTTTTCGGAGATCGAAGTAAAGTGAACGCCTTTTTTCTTAAAAATCTGTAGGGCATTTAGTAAATGCGTTGTGGATCTGGCAAATCTCGAAAAAGAATACACCACCACGGATGAAATTTCGTCTTTATGTACGGCCTCCATCATCCGGTCCAGAGCCGGGCGACTTGATTTAGTTCCAGAAATACCTTCATCGGTAAAAAACTCGGCATTGGTGTAACCATTTTGTTCACAATATGTTTTTAGGACCCGGATCTGTGATTCCATTCCGGTCGATTGATCTTGGGTACTGACTCTCGCATAGCAGGCGATACGCTTAGCATTCATAAATAACTCCAAAAGAATAAGGATTAAAAAAGCAGAAAAAGAGGACGAGAAAATACAATTTACTGATGAACCGAAGACATCTTTGTTTCATCAGCTAGGCTGTGAAGCCAGACATTGTGGCGTTTTAGGTAATGCAAAAGCTCTGAGGACTTTTTGAATCGCCCCCCTAAAATATGCTCGAGACTTGGAATAATCAGGGTTTTGACCTTTTTTCCTTCAATTAGTGCAAAAACATGATTTAAAAGTGGACGTGAGTTTTCAGCTAAATTCACTTCTTCGGCAAAGGTATCGACCTCACCGCCTTGCTCTCGGCAGTACTCACTAAGAGTCTCAAAATCCTTTTCGCCAAGGTTTAAAGCCAAATAGGCAACGGTTTTTGACCCTGAATAAAGAGGTGATGACATAAAGAACCTCCAGAAAAGAAAAAAGCCCGGGAATGCCGGGCTTAAAATTAAAATAACTGTGTAATTAAATTCGGAACTATTGGTTAGGATTCGTCCTTGGCTTAGCTCCCAGCAAGGTCTTCGTGAACCTCGCATAACTCATCTGATCGTGCTGATGGGCGCGGATCGCCGCCTTCGCCATCCTAATAGTAAAGCTTCCTAGATAGGGCCCACAGCCAATGGCTAAGCCCAAGGCAAGAACCCAACAAATAAAACGCACCATAAAACTCTCCTCTTTCGGAATTAAAAAACCCCTGAGTAAAATAAAAACTGAAAGTTTTAAAAGAAGAAGAGTGGTTGACGTTTTCGACTGCTAAGATTGCAGTGATTTTGGAACCCTACCAAGAGCCTACCAAAAACCTACCATATTTTGAAATACGTTGAAATATGCTGAAATGCCGAGCAGAGAGCCTGCTCATGTAATAGTGTGTGTAACTGTTTAATTTGACTTGAGATTCGATAGTGCCAATTTAATGAGACCATTAAATTGGTAGGGAGTACAGGATTCGAACCTGCGACATCCACCTTGTAAGGGTGGCGC
>CAZPYX010000218.1:0-6415 GCA_964590635.1 uncultured Bdellovibrio sp. | reverse complement strand
AGTTTCATCAACTGAACATCCAAACCAAACACAGCATCTTTGCCATTATTGAATTTGTCATCGAAGAATTTGTAGCGAACTACTTCTTTCTTGAAGTCGGTGTACGTCTCTGTGCCTTCTTCAACAATCATGTCAAACATGCGTTGATAGGCATTACGTGTGACCTTCGGATTTTTCTTGATGATATCAAGATATTCGTCAAAGGTGCCGCTCCAATGTGCTTTTGCAGTCGCGCTTGAGTTTTGCCAGTTGGCTACTAGCGAATGAAGGTCGAACTTAGAGGCCATATTATCTCCCCCGGTGGTGATGGGTGACACACCTACTGAGTTAGATTATGCATCAATCCTAGACGGTTAACGAGTTTTTTAATTTATTTGTATTGCCTTGAAGCCCTCGGGTTGTTTCAGAGTGAATATCTCATTCTTAAACTGGACTTCAGTCTGGGGAGCTTTGAACAACCACTGCATCTCAAATTGCGGGGCCGTAATTACAACTTTTTTCTGTCCTTCATTTCTATCTTTCCACTCAATGTGAATAGCACGCTGAAGGTTTTCACATCTTGCAATCAATCCTACTGCATCTGAGTAGCATTTCCAACCCATGCCACGCACAGGTTCATCAAAGGCAATATAGGTCAAATTCATGGGATGTAAAGGCAAACCTATCATTCGTGCGACGGCACTTTCTGAGTTTCTGCCATAATAAAATTTCTTTTCAGGATAGATGGCATAAGAAATTTCTTTGGGAGACATAACTAAACTTGCTACCTGGAAGCCCAATAAAGCCGTGATTTCTAGTCTAGCTCGTTCATTTTTGATCGCCATAATATCTATATTTACGGACTGAGTTTTTTGATCTTTAAGATTGCGAATCAAAGCTTTGGTTTCCCACTGAGCTTTTTGAAAGGTTCCTTCTTGCACAGGCTTCGTCGCGCATCCACTGAAAACAAGAGCTGCACAAAGTAGCATTGAAGAAGCAATTAAAGGCGAGACAAAAAAGAGATTGAACCTATTTTTCATTCCCTTAGCATAGGGAAATGAATCCTGTTAAACAAGCTCTGATCGCATTTAAAACTAATTGGAAAGAAAGTCTTTACCTGGGGGCTGCGGCAACCGTGTTTATTTTCTTTTCGCAGATTGTTCCTTTTATTGGGGCTTTTCTAATTTCCATTGGCCTGTTGATCTTTCAAGAGCTCACAAACATTCGCCTTGAAACTGGAAAATGGAAAATGGATCTCACCCACTTCCGCAACGATTGGATGTCTTTAATCATCACCGCTATCGTACTCATGCCTACGGGTATTTTATTGGGCTCAGCTTTTGGCATCTTACAAAGTCCCGAGGCTCACTGGCGCAGCCTGCCGACGTCTCTGTCACTCTTCATATTGGGTATCTATTTTTATATGATTCTGTCCCATGGATTCAATCTTCAGCAACGTCAACGAGTTGGCATTGCCCGCACACTCGATATGTCCGCTCTAGCTTCCGTCAAAAATTTTAAATTGTATTTAGTGGCAAGTTTCTATGTCAGTGTCGCCTTGATGATCGGCGGACTTTTGCGAGGAGCAGGCTTTGTTCTTGCTCTGCCCTTTTTATTCTATGCCGGCTACTATGTTTTCGCCGACATGAATTCTAGAGACGCTTTTAAAAAAGGTTCTTAAAGAAGCTTCCAACTTTTGAGAAGAAGTTGCTAAAGAATCCACCGCCCTCTGAAGTTTGCGGCAAACTTGAAACCGATGCAGATGCAATCGGCTGAGACGAAGCCGCCAAAGAGGCTGCCTTTCGTTTACCTTCTAAAATATCGCGCGGTGAAGCCGAAACCACAGTGCTAGATCCGCAAGCTTTTTGAATTTGCTGGAACTGGTTCTGCATACGGCTGTGAATCATCGAAAAACTGCCATCTTGACCGTTACACACTCCGCTTGTGTCCCCTTGAACACAATAAGATCTTGTCAACTTGCCATAGCTGTCTTCAAGCATAACCGTATTCTGTCTGATCAACTCACTCTCAACCAAAGAGTCCGTGTCTTTATCAACAGTCTTGCTCATCGCAATCATATTCAAGCAGCTCTTTTGATGATCTTGATAATTCTGTTGCTCCATGCACAGGTAGCTACATTTTTGTGTTGTTGAAGCACTCTGGCACGAGCAATTATTTTGCGAAACCAGATCATTCATATCGTCTAATTTGCTGTCTTTACATTCATTACGTTTTTTTCGATCTGAAGCTAACGACTTATTAGCCTCTTGAGTTGCTTTTTCAGCGCCTGTCGCCAAGCCGACCATATCCTGCAACAGCACAGAGCGTGCATTATGCATCTGCAGTTCGACGTTTGCCCATTGCTGGTACATACGATCAAATCCAGCGCACAGCTCTGCTTGAGAACGTGGCTGCTCAGATTGAAGAATCGGTTGCATCTGTTTTAAAAGCTCAACTTGTTGGCTCATTTCACGAATAGCCGCACTACACTGCATGCGTGAAGCTGTATCAGACGATTTGTCCATAGAGCTTTGCATTTTTCGAATGTCACTCTCGAGCAATAAGCGACGATCTTCAAGTTCATTGGCCACAGTCAAAGGATCTTTTCCATTCAATGAAGCCAAAACTGCTAAACGCAATTGCACGTTCTTATCAATTTCTGCCACTTTTTCTGAAAGCTTTTGCAAATCATCCCAGGCTTTTTGCCCACGACCCGTCATGCGCTCACGCGTGGCCGGATCCATTTGACCTGTCACTTCGTAGAAAATCTTTTTTACCAAAGTAGCCGCGCCGTCTGTTGCGAACTGCACTAGCATCGACCCTAAGGTATAACCGAAACCACTTGCCAGACCGATTTTAAAGAATGTTTTTGGATCTTGAAAACCCTTCAACGTAGAGTTGATATCACTGACGGAGTTCTTCATCACATCCGTAGAGTTCGCGATAGTTCCCTGAATTGAATGAGCCTCCCCAGACAAACGATCCACCGCACCGGATGCATTGTTGATCGAACTGGCAACATTGTTTCCAGCACCAGCAATATTATTTCCAGCTCCGGCTAAGCCATCCACGGAACCTCTGATTCCGCTCACTGATGAAGTCAGACCATTCAAAGATCCCGTAACACCTGACAAGGCACCTGAATCAATGTTGATATTCGGAATGCTACCATTATAGCCGCTGGTTAAATTCGCCAAAGAAAAGCCGTCGGCCGCATAAGCAGAACTTACGAAGAAGTCAAAAAGACGACTCCAGTTTTTGTTAAGTTCAAGGGAAGCAACAGCCTTAGTGCCTTCAACTTGCTGACGTTGTAACAACTCTGCTTCATAATAAGTCGGCAGCATGTAAGCAATGCGAATGCTTGCCACAGAATAACGGAAATTCTTTTTGTCTTTTGATACAAAAAGTTTAATCAAACGCGCATCATTTGGAGCAGGCGCCTCATAAGCAATATAAGATCCACGATCTTCTTTTTTCCACGCCTTAATCCCCATAAGCTTCGACATTTCTGCCGCTAAGTCTTTAGGAATTCCTTTACCGGTTGGAGACTTGATTTCACCTGAAGTCATCGTAGCCACAGGAATAATATTTCCACGCAATCTGATCATGCGTTGACGACCTTGAGTCGTAACTTCAACTCCGCCCTCTGAGATCGAATACTTGTCCGAAGTCGCCCAGTTTTTTTCAATGGATGAAATAGCTTCAGGGCTTGCTGATTTAGCAAGCCCTAAAGAAGAAGATAATAGTATTAAAAGTCCGAGTACGTACGCATTCATTAGAAACTCTCTCTTACTTACTAGTATGTTCAGCTACTGGAGCCTCCACCGAAGCTGGAAGTCGTGGAGTGCTCAACTCTTGTTTTTCAATCGCAGTGATCTTGTTGCGAATTTCTTGAACCTTGTGTTTGTCAGATTCCAAGTCCGCAGCTTTGCGATACATCTTTTTAGCTTTATCCACCATAGATTGCTTGTAGTAAGCATCTCCAAGATGCTCTGCGATCACACTGACAGTTCCTTGGAACTTATGTGCTGCCTCTAAGAACTTAACTGCTTCTGTGAATTTGCTTTGCTTGTACAAAATCCAACCCAATGTATCGAGCACATAACCATCTTGCGGCTCCAGCTCCATCGCACGACGAGCTAGCTTTTCTGCATCTGGAAGATTTTGATTCAATTCCGCCCATGTGAAGGCCAAGTAATTCAAGCCTTGTACATGGTTTGGATCCAGCTCCAAAACTTTCTTCATTTCAGTGATCACAACATCTTTTTTGCCAAGGCGATCATTGATAGTTCCATAATAGAATCTCAACTGAGCATTATCTGGAAACTTCGCCAAACCTTGCTCAAGAACTTTAGCCGCAGCTTTATAGTCATTCTTCTCGTCCAACAACGAAGCATACATCGCATAAACTTGTGGCTGGTCGCTTTTCTCTGCCAAACCTTTGGAAATCACTTCCACTGCTTCGTCCAGGCGATTCATACCTTTAAGAAGATAAGCTGAATGAACCGTCGCCTCGCCAAAGAATGTGCTCGATGCGGGAATTTTTTTGAATTCACGAATAGCTTTTTCATTTTGGTGAGTCTCTTCGTAAACCGCAGCCAGATAGAATCGAACTTTGTCTGACTCTGGAGCTTCTTTAAGAACAGCTTCCAATTTTTCAGTCGCAAGAGGATATTTCTTTTGTTCGATCAAGATCAGGGCCATCTTCATTTTTACATTCAACGGCTCATCTGTGTATTGCTCCAACACTTCAAGTTGCTCGTAAGCCAGGTCGTATTTGCCCTGCTCAATAAATGTTTGAGATAAAACCTCTGCGATTTTAGGACTTGGAGTATTTTCCTTTTGGAAATTGCGATACAAAGTGATCGCCTTCGCTTCATTCTTTTGTTTGCCATACAAAGCACCCAAAGAAAGAACCGCGTCAGCGAAATCTGGCTTCATAACCAAAGCTTTTTTGAAAGCGGCTTCAGCAGCTTTTTGGAATTTAGGCTCTGGCTGCTCCATGCGCACGCGACCGATATAATATTGCGCAAGATATGGAGATGCATAATCTGGATTTTTCACCAAAGATTCAAAATAGCCCACTGCCTTGTCTGATTGCTTTTGTTCAGAATATAAAGCGCCAATGTACAAAGGAGCTTCGGTATTCTTTGGATCCAGTTTCAATACCGTGTGATATTGATCCATCGCCTTCGGATACAACTTCATTGAAGAGTACAAACCACCCAGCAACAAATGTGCATCAACGTTTTTGTCATCTTTCTTCACAGCTTCCTCTGCTTGTGACAAAGATTCAGAAATCATGCCTTGCTTCAAGTATTCACCAGCTAAACGCATGTTCACTGTTGGAGAATTCTGATCGTAAACCAAAGTCATCTTAAATGACTCAACTGCTTTCGCAGAATTTCCCTCAAGGCTGTAAGCCTCACCCATCGAGAAGTAATAGTCTGCTTGGGTACGCATATAGAGAGGATCTAGCGTTGCTTCACCATCTTTATTGCTAATCACAGGAGGAGTGAGTGATGCAGGTGCACGGTTCTTATCATCGAAAGACGCTTCGTAATAAGGTGCTTTGTCATTTTCATTCGTCGTGAATGTCGCGCAGGCAGTGAGTGAGAGAAGAATATTCGCCAAAATCGCGGTCTTAGTGAAGGAAAGCATGAAATCTCCTTAGTCACTAGGCTGATCGGCGAATTTTGAGAAGATCTTGACGACTCAGGACTTCATCAGGACTTTAGTTCTGAGTCATACTCAGGACGACTCCGATGTCGTCACCTGAATAGGTGGGCTGACCGGATATGACTTTGGTTTCATTTTCCAAATCTGCCGTGTCGGCTTTCTTGTTTGGTCCCGATGACCAAACAAGGATGCGCATTGGCTTGTTCTTTTCTGCTGAAAGGATCCGGTAATGATACGGTTGTCCCCAAGGATCAGTCCCCATGGTTCCAGTGGTTCTGAGGCTCTCTAGGCTTGCTTCTTGGGGCACTGAGGCAGGAATGCGGCCTGATTTGCCAGAAGACAGGGCTGAAGTTTTTGCCGCTTCGCGATAAATTTGCACGACTTGATAGCCAACGACCTCCGCCTTCTGCAAAGCAGCATCAATTTCATTGTCCTGATAGGAGCGGTTCCAGGGCGCAGCAATGATTGCAGCTGAAAAGCCAACAAGTCCCAACAAAGTCAGAACTCCAGATGACTTAAACTCTTGTTTTCGCTCATTATTCATTAAATTTTTTCCTGCAAAGTGATTGGCCTATCTTACCTTTCGGCAGGCTTTTGGAAGAACTTTAGACAAAGGTCTAACAATTTTATAAAACAAACTTAAGTTTGTATCGACTCGGAATCCCGAAGTTGGATTTAATAACGCCTAGAGTCTTTTCTTTTGATCTGAGGACCGCTTGACAAGGGGTGGCGCCGGCGATAGGTTGCGCCCATCGAC
>CAZPYX010000217.1:0-6543 GCA_964590635.1 uncultured Bdellovibrio sp. | reverse complement strand
GGGTTCACGCCATCCGGCAGATTAGCATCCCCAATATGGTTATTGATCTGCAGAACACCTTTAGGGTGCGTCTGAATCAAGAGGACCTAACTCCGGTAAAAACGGTTGGGGACTTGCTTCAGGTTCTACAAAGTAAAGCTTAGGATGCATCATGAGCAGCAATATTCTCGTTCTTAATAAGGTCGTGAAGACCTATCATCTTGGAGAAACAACTGTGCATGCCCTGCGCGAGCTGGATTTGCATTTGAAGAAGGGCGAGTTCACGGCTTTGATTGGAAAATCAGGGTCGGGAAAGAGTACGCTGCTCAACTTAGTCGGTTGCATTGATAAACCGAATTCAGGGCAAATCATCTTTGATGGTGAAGACATTACCGGTTTTTCTGAGGTTCAAAAAAGTCATCTGCGCAATAAAAAGATAGGCTTTATCTTTCAGTCCTTCAATTTGATTTCGGTCTTATCTGTCTATGAAAACATTGAACTTCCTTTGGTCATTCAATCTCATATTTCTGATGAAGAACGGAAAGCTCGTGTGCAGACTGCGATGCAGGATGTGGGCTTGGAAGATTTTGCTCATTATCCTCCTGATAAATTATCAGGAGGCCAGCGTCAGAGAGTGGCCATTGCCAGAGCTTTGGTAACACACCCTTCGTTGGTGCTGGCGGACGAGCCCACGGCGAATTTGGATTCTAAGACCAGTCATAAAATTATTGATCTGCTTTTGGATCTTAATGAAAAAAGACACATCACCTTTTTGTTCTGCTCCCATGACGAAAAACTGATCGACCGAGTCACTCGCGTGATCAGAATTCAAGACGGAGTGATCAAAGAGTGAAACTCTTTAGCAAGATGGCCCTGCGCAATCTTTTAAGAAACAAACGCCGCAGCTTTTCAACTGGCGCCGCCGTGATGGCTGGCTTTGTCGGGCTTTGTTTGTTGGGTGGATATATCCTGCGCACTGAAAGGTTCTTACGTGTGACTTCGGTCTACGTGAATCACAGTGGACACCTTTCAATCTATAAAAAAGGTGGTTTGGAGTTTTATAATAACAATCCACGACGCTATCATTTAAGCGGTCAGGATATTCAAACACTGCGTTCTATCCTGGCATCAGATCCTGAAGTTGAGTTCACGGCTCCGGTGCTACAAGGGATCGGACTTTTAAGTAACGGTCAAAAATCAGTGCCGTTCATGGGATATGGAATCAACCCGGCAGACGAAAAAAGAATCCAACAACATCCGCAGGTGACTGAATGGACTTCGGAGTTGGTTCCTGCTAGCAAAGCACTTTCGATTAAAGATGCCGAAGGCCCTTTAGCAGATACAATTTCTATCACCAAGGAGCTGGGTTCGTTGGTAGGAAGGCAGGCGCCTTTCCAAGAGCTAAATCCTGAGCAAAAAGATGTTCAGCTTGCGGGCAGAACTTTCGAGGGAGATCTGAATGCCGTCAATGCAAACTTAGGATTTAAGCACACCACAGGATACGCGATGATGGAGGACACTGGATTGGTGGCTCCTCTTAAAGTCATGCAAGATCTTTATGTGACAGAGGGTGGAACTTATTTGGCCGTGTACTTAAAGCCCCAGGCTTCCACATCAGATGCTTTAGCTCGTCTGGAAGAGAAAATTAAAACGGCAGGTCTGAATTATGAAGTGTTCCCCTTTGATGATGACCGAATCAGTTTGTTCTATGTCGGCACGATGGGTTTCCTTTATATTATGGCCGGCTTTTTTGTTTTCCTGATTTTCAGTGCGGTGGCTTTGTCCATCGTCAATTCAATGACGATCGGAATTATGGAACGTGTGCGTGAAATCGGGACCTTGCGAGCTCTGGGATTTACCAATGCGCAGACTGCTTGGTTGTTCACGTTGGAGAGCGTCTATCTGACACTTCTTAGTTTGATCGTCGGATTTTTCGCAACGAAGCTGATTGCGGGTTTGGTGAACTCATTGAATATCCGTTTTGAGCCACCGGGCATCAGCGGAGACATGCAGTTTGTGCTGACTCCGGATGCGTGGTTCTGTGCAAGCTTGGCTGTGCCAATTTTAATTATCAGTTTGATTTGTGCTTTTGTTGTTTCAAGAAAACTTGTCGATAAGCCTATCATCCACCTCTTACAGCAGGCCAACTAGTGAAAATTCTTTTAAAGATTGCTCTTCGAAATGTCATTCTTCACTGGCGTCAAAGCCTGGCAGCCACCATTAGTTTGGCGGCGGGCTTGATCTCTTTGGTCATGTTCCAAGGATATATGAAAGATGTTCGCCACATGTATCAAGAAACCTTCCGGTCCCGCATGATGTATGGGGATGTTATCATTGAACATAAAAACTTAGTTCGGGCAGAGGGCCGCGCTGAACCTTGGAAGTACAGTCTTAAAGATCCTGACCAAAAGTTTGTACAGAATTTCTTAAATAAATACACGGATCGCATCGACAGTGCTGCTAAGTTTTTGCAAATCTCGGGAATGGTTACGAACGGAAAAACCACGACAATCTTCCGTGGTTTTGGAAATGACATCAAGGCCGCACAGAAAACCCGTGGCGAAGCCTGGGCTTGGAATACACTCTATGGAACGCCTCTTAAAGAGGAGCAAAAGCACACGGCGATTTTAGGTCAGTCCTTGGGTAAAATTTTAGGATGCTATCCAGACAAAAAAGAAAAAGTCATGAATGCAGTGGCGGGCTATAAACCCGAAGTCAGACCTTTTCATTGCATTCAAAAAGACGTTCAGTTGAACGTCACGACCGAAACGGGGCAGTTGAATGCCATTGATCTAGAAGCAGTGGGCTTAGTAGATGCTTTGTATAAGGATATCGACGATAAGTATATCGTGACATCTTTAGAAGATGCCCAGGCTTTGATGAACACCCAGGATTTAAGTTATATCACCGTGAAGTTCAAAGACGAGGGTCCTCATATTGACGCCGTTATTGAGGATTTCACAAAGTCAGCAGCGGCGGCAGGCATTCCTCAACGCATGGTTCGTTGGGAAAATCATATCGTCGGGGATATGTACAATCGAACGATGAATCTGCTTTCCGTTTTTAGAAACTTCGTGGTTTCGATCATCCTGGTGATTGCGGGTCTGTCTGTTTTTAATACGATGATGAAGTTGGTGAAAGAAAGAACACGGGAGATCGGAACTTTGCGCAGTATAGGCTTTGTTCCCAATCAGGTGTTGCTGATTTTCATTGGGGAATCGGTGATTTTATCGCTTCTTGGCGGCGGTATAGGCAGTGTGCTGGCGGTGCTGAGCACCTTCGCCATGAATGCTTTGGGCATTGTCTATAAAGCAGGTGTTTTGGTCGAGCCCGTACCCTTTAGAATTATGATCAGTATGGATTTGTACATTCTTAGCTTCGTGTTTTTGAGTTTGCTGGCAACTTTCGCAACATGGATCGTGTGTCGTTCGACGTTGAAGGTGGAAACGGCAGAGAATCTTATTCATCACTAGGGCTGTTGGCGATGCAACTTCTGAGCGAATTTCCAGAATTTGTTGTCGGGTGCAAATTTCTTTTCTAGGAAAGCTTGCGCCTGTTTTTCTGAGATCTTAGCTGCTTCATTCCAAAGTTCTTCGTAGATATTTTTCGTTGCGCCGACGGCTAGGGATGGAAAGCTCGAGTCTTCGACTTCACCCCAGGCTACAATTAAAAGTCGCTGCCAAAGGGCTTTCATCGCACGATTGTAAGTGGCCTCCATGAATTTACCTTGAAGCTCTGCGACCTCTTTGATTTGTTTTGTAGACAGAGGAGAGTCCATCTCAAGGGCTTCTAGGATCGTATTGCTTTCTTGGGGCATCGGAGAGTCGTTGCGAAGAAATGCTAACATATTCACGAAGACTTCTTTTGAGAAAAAAGTCGCGCGGTTTTGATACCATTTTGTGTAAACGACTTTGCCTGATCGAGAAAACTCTTCTTTTAGAATCCAAAGATCTGAAACCTTGTGATCGCCCCCGGCATCCCACTCCCAGCGCATTGGCGTGCGTGGGAACAGAGTGTGCCACAGTGAACCCGGATCTTTTTGATTTTGAATTGGGTAAACCAGCAGAATTCCATTTTTCTCAATTGCATCCAGCGCTTTTTTTCTCATAGGCCTAGTTAATCAATTCCCAATGGTTTTGAGTAGATTTTTCCTAAACTCCCTGGGAAATGTGGCCTGAGCGAGCGCGGCCCGGCAAAATACAAATTCTTTAGGGTGCTTATTTTCAAAGAATGAAAGGGCTCTAATCTTTAGGTTGGCAATTCCCGGGCTAAGACGTAGAAGGTGGGCTTATTATATGAACTAAATTAGTCCCAAGGAGCCTCCTGAATGAGTTTTCGTATCGCCTCTGCACAGTATCCTATTCATAAACACACAGATCTTGCGGCATGGAAAAGTTATGTCGAATCTTGGGTGCAAGAGGCCACCGGCAATCACGCGAAGCTTTTAGTTTTTCCAGAATTTGGATCCATGGAGTTGTGCTCTGTGATGCCTGAAAAAACACAAAAGAATCTTTCAGCCCAGATCAAGGAATTGACCAAGATGCATGATGAGTTCGTTGAAACCTATCAAGTTCTTGCTCAAAAGTACGAATGCTTTTTGTTGGCGCCATCAATTTTGGTGTTGAACGAAGAACAGGACTGGGTGAATCGCGCTTACTTTTTTGGTCCTTCTGGCGGTGTCTCTTTCCAAGAAAAGAATCATACATCTCGTTTGGAAAATGAAAAGTGGGGTGTCGTGACTGGAGATGCTTCTTTGCAAGTTTTCGAAACAGGCCTGGGAGATATCGGCGTGAGTCTTTCTGATGACGTGCAATTCGCCACGGCGGCGAATAAGTTGGCGAAAGAGGGAGTCAAAATTTTACTGGCGGCAAGTTATGCAAAGGATTCACAAGCTGCGCAGCGAATTCATATCGGCGCCCGTGCCCGCGCATTAGAGAATCAATACTATGTGATCGTAAGTCAGACAGTGGGTGAGGCGCTCTGGTCTTTGGCCGTTGATAGAAACAATGGTTTTGCTGCGGTCTATGGCCCGCCGGACCAAGGTTTCCCAGAGGATGGTATTGTCGCAAAGGGCGAGGTCAATGAACCCGGTTGGTTGTATGCCGAAGTGGATCTCGATAAAGTCGAACAGGTTCGCTCCAAAGGCGATACCCTCAACTTTAAGCAGTCCTAAGCTCGACGAAGTGAAGATTGCAGGCGAAAAGGGACCAATTTAGATGGCTTTTCGACGCACTTACCTAGTCGCGTACCTAGTTGCTTTTTATTACCGATCTGATATTTTCGGGGCATATTTCTAGAGTTACTAAAAGATAAATAACGCGCTTGGTTGAGTTCAATTGCCAAACGCATTCCAGGAGTAAAGACATGATTATCGGTGTTCCAAAGGAAATCAAAATTTCTGAAAACCGCGTAGGTATGACTGAAGCGGGTGTTGTTCAGTACGTTAAAGAAGGTCACACAGTTATCGTTGAAAAAGATGCTGGTGTTGGTTCTGGTATCACGAACGAACAATATGAAAAAGCTGGCGCAAAAATCATCGACACTAAAAAAGAAGTTTATGCGAAAGCAGATATGATTCAGAAAGTGAAAGAACCACTTCCTGAAGAATATGAACTCATGAAAGAAAACCAAATCATCTACACTTACCTTCACTTGGCTGCTGAGCCAAAACTAACTAAAGTTCTTTGTGAACGTAAAGTGAAAGCAATCGCTTACGAAACGATCCAATTGGATAACGGTTCTTTGCCATTGTTGACTCCTATGTCTGAAGTTGCGGGCCGTATGGCAACTCAAATCGGTGCTTTCTATCTACAAAAAGATCACGGTGGAAAAGGTATCCTTCTTGGTGGCGTGACTGGCGTTAAACCAGGAAAAGTAACAATCATCGGTGGTGGTGTTGTTGGTACGAACGCTGCGAAAATGGCAGTGGGTCTTGGCGCTTCAGTAACTATTCTTGACGTAAATACAGCTCGTCTTGAGTACCTTGATGACGTTTTCCAAGGTCGTTGCATGACTTTGTTCTCTAATCCAAAAAACATCGAAGAATCAGTTCGTGAATCTGACCTAGTTATCGGTGGCGTTTTGATCACTGGTCACAAAGCTCCAACTCTTGTAACTAAAGAGATGATCGCTTCAATGGCTAAAGGTTCTGTTGTTGTTGATGTTGCAGTTGACCAAGGCGGTTGTATCGAAACTTGCCGTCCAACTTCACACACAAACCCAACATACGAAGTTGATGGCGTAATCCATTACTGCGTACCAAACATGCCAGGCGTTGCACCAAGAACTTCTACTTACGCTCTAACGAACGTAACTACGAAATACGGTTTGATGCTTGCAGGAATGGGCGTTGAAGATGCAGTAGCAAAAAGCGCTCACCTTCGCAAAGGTCTTAACGTATACGGCGGCAACGTTGTTTACGAGCCAGTGGCTAAGGACCTTCACATGCCTTACGTTCCATACAAAGGCTAATCTGATTTCTAAATTAGAAATAAAAAAGGGAGTCTTCGGACCTTACTATTACCCACAATTCTAACGAATTGTGGGTTTTGTATTTTTGGGGTA
>CAZPYX010000216.1:0-6601 GCA_964590635.1 uncultured Bdellovibrio sp. | reverse complement strand
CCTTTTCAGGATATTGGATCTGATTGGTCCTACTGAAAGTCCGAGGAGAGGCCTGAAGTTTACGTCTGCCTCTCCTCTGGTGGAACGTTAGTTATTGTGATTTAAGTGCCTGGAAGTTTGCAAGTCTTCACTTTTCTTTGCATTCACTGACGAATTCAATTTGTCGGACGCTGTGACAAAGTTTTCCCTGTCCGGTGAAATCTCCTTTTTGACGCGTATGTTGTTTATGACATCTTTGACGGAAAGTGAACGTTCTGAAAGATCTTCGGCAAGATGTTTCATATGTCTTTGCGGAACTGTTCCTGACAAAGTCACTTCTCCGTCTCTGACTTTAACATCAATATTTTCGGCATCGATGGAAGCGCTGCGGGTGAGCATTTCACAAATTTCTTCTTTGATACGCTCATCAGAGCGCTTGAAACTTTTTGGACCACGGCCACTGAAGTTGAAGTGAGCATCTTCGTGACGGTTTGTAATGTCTCGGCGGTAGCGGTCTGATGAAGAGTAGTGATCTGTTCCATAGTTAATGTCGGTGTCAGGTTTTCTGATTCCAAATGATCCCGCGCGGGCCGCATCGGAGCTGTAGTCAGACCCATAGGTCGCATGTCTATCGTAGGCTAAGGAGGACCGCTCTGCATCGGCAAAGCGATTGGCATCGTAAGGTCGACCCATGGAGTTTCGACCGCTAGCATAGCGCTGGGGATTTTCATAGTCATTGCGTCTTTCAGAGTTCCAGTTGCCGCGTTCTTCATCATAGGAAGAACGATTCGAGCCCTCGCGGCGAGAGTCGTAGTCCTCATAAGCATGCACATGGCGGGTGTCCCAATCGCGTCTTTCAGTGTCACGCATGGGATAGCCGACGTGCTCCTCTTCGTCGCGAACGAAATCTTGATGGGGATTTTGATCATGTTCGTAGCGATCAGAGCGTTCACGTCGTTCGGTGCGAAAAACGTCAGGCCTAGAAGTAGGTCTGTGCATGGCGAACTCCTTTGCTAGTGTCTGGAGTCTTTAAGATTGAACCTCAGGGCGGATCACGCCAACTCTCCAAGGGTCATTCAGAGATAAAACAATAAACTAAGAGTTCATTTGTGATAGTTGTATGCCAGAGAACAAATGAATTTGAATTTTACTTGCGAACACGTTCACACTGTTGCGAGCTGTGGCTTTCACTGACGCGACAAATCCTGTCGTTATAATCCCAACAGCCGTGACGTTCAGAGCAATTATAGATTGAGATGTAGTCCTTGTTGAAATCAGAAGAGGCATAGCGAAAGAACTCATAGCCTACGAATGGCAAAACCATGACCGTGAAAAGAGCGCTCAATATAATCAGCATTCGCCATCTCATGACTTATTCTTTTCAATAATCTCGAAAGGTTCAACACATAAATGTTTATAGTTAAGATAATTTGTTCGCGACGAGGGATGATTCGCGATTCTGCGATGAATATTTGTTACTGCCTTGAATGTCATTCTGTCAAAGGCAGTAACAAATTAAAAATTTAAAGAATATTTCTTCGCGAGCGTGGCGGCCGATCTTCTTCCATTTCGCTGGGGCGAGCCTGGCTGGGGTTGCGACGGGGAGATTCGAAATCCTCTTCTTCATCAAAGAGATCATTTTCGTGGCTAACGAGGTCATCTTTGCTGGCATGGGACGCGGGTCTTTTTGAGGCTCTCTTTTTTGAACCGGCTCTATTGCCAGTCAGTGGACGCTTTGGCTTTTTTGTGGATTCGCTCTTATGAGTGCGCATTTGTAGCTCCTTTGTTCCTGAACTGTGATTATGAAAAAGGAGGAACAGAGAGACAAATTTAGAGTGTTCCGTTTGCAATGGAACATAGGGAGATTATGTTTAATTGAAGCTTCTAGACTAAATAAGGCAAAAGCAATTGCCTTAGTCGACATCCTCTTTGCGGTTTCTCATTTCTGGATCGCGGGGCGTTTCTAAGCGTTTGTCTTGTGGGGAGTTGCGCTTTTCGACAGGGCCTTTTGATCTTTTTCTTTTAGACTTAGGAGCTTCGTTATCAAATTTTTTTGTTGGGTTTGCGTTTGTTGTAGGGGTTTCATCTTTTTGTTCAGCGTGACAGAAAGAAGCGTGAGTAGTAAGGAGCCCCATAAGAACTAAAGCAGAAGAAATTTTTTTGATATTAAGGTTTGTCATTCTTGCTGATTTCCTTCAGTGAACGTCTTGTTTTCTCTAATAAAAGACCGAGTTTATTTTTTCCGGTGCGATCGCCGCAGTCACCCCAGTAGCAATCATTTTTTGTATGTTCGTAAATGCGCGAGTCGCCTGTGGATAGGAGGAGTTTTTGTAATTCTGGATAGCGCATAAACTTATCGCTAACGGCTTTCTCCATAAACTCATCTTTTCGTTGTTCCCAGTCAGCTCTTTTTTCAATGTTTTTATCGCGACCTCTTTGTGCGGCCTCAAAGGGAGTTGGTGCTGCTCGAACCCAGGCAATGAGGTCTGCGCGTTCGTATTTGTGAGCTTGGTAGTAATGCTCGCTGGTGGGCCACCACTCATTGTCTATAAATACGGGAAAGAGCGCAAAATTAGAAAACTCTCCATAAGGGTCCTTGGTGGAGTAAAAATCTAAAATGCTGTCTGGGTATGGGGTCGCCACAGTTTGTGGAAAGTGATTATAATGTGAGGCCTTTAGATGGGTGCAGGCCACTAGAAAGAGCAGTAGAAAGGGAAGACTAAGAAGCTGATATTTTTTCAGAAGATTTATCATGAGCGAATGTCCCCTTGGAATTTGCCTATTGCTTAGGCGAAACGATCTCAGGTGTGGGTGTTGAGGGGTTTTTTTGAGTCCTTTGCCCCCAGATATAGCCTACAAAGTAAGCAAGGCAGCCTATGAGGGCGAATATCATCCATTTTTTAATGCGTCCTACCACTAAAGCTTTCATTTTTTTAGTTTTAGCCGTTGACAAGAATGGCTGGCAACATTAATTTGGGCTCTCTCTCGATGCGGGAGTAGCTCAGTTGATAGAGCGATGCCTTGCCAAGGCATAGGTCGCGGGTTTGAGCCCCGTCTCCCGCTCCAAATTTCTTTTTGGAGTTTCGCATCGGAATAATTGTCTAAGAAAATCCAAAACTTATAAATTCGAGATGGCGGTAAGTCTCTTTATGGCATAAGTCATCCGTTCGGGTGAGGTTAAGTGTTGTCGTTTGTTTGAAACGAATCAAAATATAACGGTAAGTCACTGCGGCGACTAACTAAACAGCTAGTTGTCATAATATTGCGAATATTTCTCTTAAGTCAGCGTCGGGGCAAGACGATAACTATAATATGAGAACTTTGAACGTTTTGGAGCAAAAAACATTGCGGTGGCTATTCGTTCTTCCGGCGCTATTTGTTTTTATGGAAGTTGAGGCCTTTGCTGCGCCTGCAATTTTGACTTATCAGGGACGTATTCTCAGCTCTAATGGGTCTCCGCTGGAGGCTAGCAACGTCAGTTTCATTTTTCAAATTACCAATCCATCTGGGTCCTGCATTATTTATCAAGAACAAGTCACTGGCTATAGTATGGTTAGTTCTGGAGGGGTATTTGATGTTCCCATAGGAATTGGCTCCATAGACTTTCCTTTGGGAGGAAGTTTTTCTGTCCTAGACGCTTTCAATAGCTCATCGACATTCGCTTGTGGAAGTTGCACGGGCTATACATGTACGAATGGACCTGGAGTATATGCTCCGCAGTCAGGTGATGCGCGTTTGTTACGTGTGCAATTCAATGATGGTACGGCATGGAAAACTATTTCACCGGATAACGTGATTCGTTCGGTTCCTTTTGCTGGCTACGCTCACTCCGCCGAGAAACTTGGTACAAATGTCGCAACTGATTTCTTATTGAAGGCAGGTCTTCCTACGTGTGGATCAGGGACGTTTTTAAGTTGGAACGGCACAACTTTAACTTGTGCTGGGGTGTCTGGTTCTTCAGGTGGAACTGTTACGAGTGTTTCATCAAGCAACAGCTATTTGACCGTCGTAAATGGGACGACATCGCCTGCGATCACTCTGAATGTAGGAACAACAGCAAATACGGTGGCAGCAGGTAATGATCCTAGGCTTGTGAATTCAATTCAATTTGGAGGAACGGCAAGTGGTGACTTAAGTGGAACCTATCCAGGGCCTACAGTCGCCAAACTTCAAGGTGTGAGTGTTTCTTCGGCAGTGCCAACATCTGGTCAATTTTTTAAGTTCAATGGAACAAATTGGATATCTGCAAATATAGCTACATCAGACGTCAGTGGTTTAGGTTCTTATATGACCCAAGCTGCGTTCAGTGCAGATGTGGGATCGGCTGGATGTACGACAAGCCAAACCATGTACTGGAATTCTGTATCTAGCAATTTCCAATGCCAATCTATCAACGTTGGACTTGCTGGTGATGTTACAGGTTCAATGGGGGCTGCGAAAGTAGTGGCACTCCAAAACAGTCCGGTAGATTCAACGGTACCTACAAATAATCAGATACTTCAGTGGAATGGTTCGAAATGGACACCGACAACTTTGCCCACGGGGAACTCAGGCACTGTAACATCTGTATCCGGCGCGGCACCGATTAGCGTAGCGACTGGAAGTTCAACGCCAGTGATTTCTATTTCTCAGGCAACAACGTCAACCAATGGTTACCTATCATCAGCCGATTGGAACACCTTCAACGGGAAACAAAATCATGCGACCACTTTAAGTGGTTATGGAATTATTGATGGTGTCCAAAATGCAGGTAACGCCGTCAGTATGCAATCAGGTTTGGATGCAGGTAAGCTAACAGCTGGAACCAACGGCCGTTTCTATGCGGCAACTGATACTCAAAAAATTTATTTCGATAATGGCTCTGCTTGGATTCAAATTGCTTCAAACTCAGGTGGTAGTGGCGTCACCAACATCGCCACAGGAACTGGTCTCAGCGGTGGTCCTATCACAACTACGGGAACCATTAGTCTTGCAAATACTGCTGTGGCAGCAGGTTCTTATGGTTCTGCTACACAAGTTCCAACGTTTACTGTCGATGCTCAAGGACGCCTGACATCAGCAAGCAATACATCAATCGCGATTCCTTGGAGTGCGATTATTTCTGGAACTCCCACGACTCTTTCTGGCTATGGCATTTCGGACTCCGTGAAAAATGCGGGGGGTACGCCCTCAATTCAAACTGGCAACGATGCTGCGAAGCCAGCTTCACCATCAGCTGGAGCCATTTACTCCGCAACTGATACAAATAAGATATATCAGTACAACTCAGGTGCTTGGGTTGTTATTGCATCATCTGCTGGCTCTGGCGGCACTATCACGGCCTTAACTGGCGATGCATCTGCTTCAGGATCTGGATCAGTAGCTGCCACAGTGAACTCAGTGGGTGGCTCTACAGCGGCCAATGTTCATTCGGCAGAGCTAGTTGCTAATGCAGCAACCAATGCCAATACACCTTCGACAATTGTAAAGCGTGATGCTTCCGGAAATTTCTCTGCTGGTACGATCGCTGCGAACTTAACAGGTAATGTGACTGGATCTGCATCACTGAACGTATTAAAAGCTGGCGATTCAATGACAGGCAACTTGAATTTCGCAGCTAATATTGGGAATGTGTATACAGCGGGCTCTGGTTCTAACACCGTGACAGTTGAAGGGCCAAGTGGAGCCATCGGAACAAGTTACTTTTTAAGACTGCCGACTTCTGTGGCGTCAGTTGCGGGCCAGACGTTAACTTCAGATACTTCGGGAAATTTGTCTTGGACGACGCCGTCGACGACTGCAACGGCTTACACTGGTGTGTTGCCGGTTGCTAACGGTGGTACGAATTCGTCCACAGCTTTAAATAATAATCGTATCATAGTGTCGAGCGGAGGCGCGATCGTTGAGGCGGCTGCTTTAACAAACGGCCAACTTTTGATTGGCTCGACGGGAGCGGCTCCGGTTGCTGCAAGTTTAACAGCAGGTTCTGGAATCACAATCACTCCGGCCGCTGGTAGTATTACGATCGGCACAACGGGATTGCAGGCAAGCTCATTGGCTGATGGAAAAATCTGGGTGGGACAGTCGGGAACTCCGACGGCTGTTACGCCAAGTGGTGATGCGACAATGACGAATGCAGGCGCTATCACCGTCGGAAAACTTCAAGGAACAGCAGTCAGTGCCACAGCACCAACAATTTCGGGCCATGTTTTACGCTATAACGGTACAAGCTGGGCACCGAACTTTGTAAGCATGTTTGACTTAAGATCTACAATTACAGGTGCACAGGCATTCAGTGGTGTGGGGTGCACTTCATCTCAAACAGTCACTTGGACGGCGGCAACTGATAACTTGTCGTGCACAAGTATTGCGGTTTCTGGTTCCCAAGTGACATACTCATCGCAGACGGCAAACACCTTCTTTGCGGCACCAAATGGAAGTGCTGGGGCTCCAACATTTAGAGCGATTGCTTCGGCTGATTTGCCTTCTGGAACATTGTCGGGTTCAGGAACGGCGGGATATATTCCTTATTATAGTGCTTCGACAACTCTTGCGAATTCTCCTGTTGCAGTCTCGGGAAGCAATGTTGGCATAGGCACGACATCGCCAGCAGCCATGCTAAATGTAAGTGGTGGTTCAATTG
>CAZPYX010000215.1:564-6606 GCA_964590635.1 uncultured Bdellovibrio sp. | reverse complement strand
GCAAGCCTGTGAAAAGGCCATCGTGGATGCTCAGTGTGTGAGTGCCGAAGGTCGTCCTATTTATCACTATGAAAAGCTCACGTCAGAACCAGGTTCGAAAAGAATTTTAGTATTCAGTCTTATTCATGGTGATGAAACTCCGGCGGGAGCCGTGGGTCGTTATTGGATGGAAAGACTTGAGGCCATCGCACCAAGAAATTCTTGGAGAGTGGTTCCAGTTTTAAATCCTGACGGCGTGAAATATAAGACACGCACCAACGCGAACAAAATTGATGTGAATAGAAACTTCCCAACAAAAGATTGGGATTCTTCTGCGATCACCAACTGGAAAAGAACGACGGGTGGAAATCTTCGCCGCTTCCCAGGTAAAGAAGGCGGCAGTGAGCCTGAAACAAAATGTGCGCTTCATCACATCGAAGAATTCAAACCAGATTTTATCGTCTCCGTTCATACGCCGTTAAAAGTTTTGGATTTCGATGGTCCTCGTGTGGCACCTCCACCGAAGTTCGACTATCTTCCTTGGAAAAGTTTAGGAAACTATCCGGGCAGTTTGGGGCGCTATATGTGGATGGAAAGAAATACGCCGGTTTTGACCATGGAGTTGAAAGAAAACTTACCGCCAAATTTTGGTCCTTTTGAGAAATTGCAAGATATCATCGGAACCTTGGTAAAACTTGAAGCGAAGAAAACCACAGCGGCCACGAAGTCTTCAGGTTTCTTGCCTCTGGCTTTAGAGCACTAGGTTTGATTCACAAATTTTAATTCTGCTGCTGAAAATAAAATTATTTTTAATTAAAGTCTCAAGCCCGGCTGTTTAAGTTATAAACAACCGGGTTTTTTTTAATCTTTCATCCTTGTGAGTGGACATAGTTTTCGATTTTGACCTATATGTTAGGGTGACGAAACTTAGGAGACTTTAATGAATTATAAACTCACTCTGTCTTTAGCCCTTGCCGGATTGCTGCTGCCTTTCGAAGCCCTGTATGCGCAAACTTCAAATGTAAAGCTCAATGCCAACTCAGCCACCACGTCCACAGCGACGGTTGACTCTTTGAAAAAGCCTGAAGAGAAACTTAAAGACATCGATGATGAAATCACTGATGCGCGTTTGCGTGCTCAGTTGGGTTCAAAATCACGTTGGTCATTTAAATCCAGCCTGGCTTACTCTGGTGGTTCTATCAATGAACCTTTGAATGGCGTTCGTCCTAATTATCGCGCGTCTGCGACAATAGAATCCATGACGTCTTTGTCTGGCGATGTGGGTGTGAATTACCGTTTGGCAGATCGTGACAGTATCAGCTTTGGTACAGGTGTTACAGTGATCGATCCTTTGCACGGCGATATCACCAAGCCAGCTGAGGATTCACGTAAAGGGCGCTCTGGAAGTTTGGCCCGTTATGAAATCTCAACTCCTTATTTGGGCTGGAGCCGCGGTTACCGTACCTTTGGTTCGCAGATGATCTCAAGTGTGACTTACAGTCATGCGACGGATTCAGATTCAATTGAAATTTCTCGCTCTTTCGGTTCCATCAGCTTTAGCCAAACTGTTTTGGCGAACATGGGAACTTCTGGATGGAGTGGAGGTACAAGTCTTACTGTTGGTAAGAACTTCTATTCTGGTGACGTGACTGACCCTGCAGCTTTGGCAAGAATGAAAGCGGGAACTTATAAGCGTACTGAGATGACAGCGGGTCTTTTCCCGTTCCTGCAGTACTCTTTCAATGATCGCTATTCATTCAGAACTGTATTTGGTTATTTCCAATTCGCGCGTTACGAAAACTACAACGACAATGTTCAGCTAGAGCCTTATCAGTCAGTGGGAACAGGTATTTCAATCACCCGTGATATCTATCTTTATCCGAATGTTCAGTTCACGCCGAAAGATATCCGTTCAGACAGAACGAATGTGGCCTTGTCAGCGAATATCAATTTATTCTAATCAAATTAAAAAACCTAGGGCAGCTGTGTCCTAGGTTTTTTTATTATCTTTGCCCGCGAGCCTTCACGTCAGATTGCAAAGGCTTCATCGCGAACACATCACATGATCCGCTTAACAAAAATTAGTATGCAAAAATCTTTTTTAAATCTTTGTCTATTTCTGGCGTGATTGTGACCTTCAGAGCACCCAGATTCTCTTGCAGTTGCTCTATACTTGTCTCTCCTAAAATAACGCTGGTCATTCCAGGTTGTGCCGCAAGCCAAGCAAGAGCGAGCTGTCCGCGACTGCATTCGAGCTGATCTGCAATCTTCTTCATCGCGCGCACGCGTTGGATGTTGTCTTCAGTATAAAGAGTCTCTTTAAGCCAATCAATTTTTGAAAGTCGGCCTTCGCTTACGCCGTTATCGTATTTTCCTGTTAGAAGACCCGATGCCAGCGGCGACCAAGTCACCAAGCCCATGCCATGTTGAGTGGCTTTCGGCTGAACATCTTTTTCAAATTTCTCGCGAGTGAGTAAATTGTATTGAGGCTGTTCAACTTGTGGTTTGTAGTATCCACGCTTTTCGCAGATATCCATGGCTTCTTGAATTTGGTCCGCGGTCCATTCACTGGTTCCCCAGTAAAGAATTTTTCCGTGATGGATCAGGTCATCCATGATGCGAATTGTTTCTTCCACCGGAGTTTCAGGATCATAGCGATGGCAGAAATAAATATCCAAATACTCTGTGCCAATGCGCTGTAAGCTTTTATTCACCGATTCAATAATGTGTTTGCGCGAAAGACCCTTATCGTTCACATCTTCACTCATGGGCCAAAAGACTTTTGATGAAATCACCAATTCATTGCGGGGAAAATCTTTCAGTGCAGCACCCATGATACGTTCTGATTCTCCTTTTGCATAGACATCGGCAATATCAAAGAAGTTCACTCCTGCTTCGAAGGCGACATGCAAAATGCTTTTTACAGAGGTGAAATCTTTAACGGAGCCACCAAAAGTGGTCCATCCGCCTAAAGAGAACTGACTGATCTTAAGTCCGCAACGACCTAGGTTGCGATATGGCATATTTGGATTAGACATGAACAACTCCTATAGCAGAAGTCTGCTACCGTTCGTTGTTCATGTCTAGCTTGTCTGCACTCTGACTATGTCAGAGCTGTGTTTGATTAATGCAAAACGGGATGTTGCAAGTAGTGATTGATCTCAATAATTCTGTCTTGTTGACTGATGACAGAGTCCTGGATCTCTACCAGCTTTTTCAGAAGATTGTCTTTTGCCATCTTAATGGCCTCATAGATATCTTCATGAACGCCTTCTGCTTCCACTTTAGCGTCGGCCTCGTTAAGAACGATGGCGATGCGGTAAAGTTTCTTCAGCTCGCTTCGAGAAAACTCAATGCCGTCCGTTTCATACTGAAGCGCGAGTTTTCTCGGATCTCGGGCCACGACTGCGACCACTGTTTGTGGTGTCACGAAGCCGTCAAATTCAGCGATCTGCTGGTAAATGAACGACTTAACATCTGGATTCTGTTCGATAAGTTCTATTGTGGGGTTTGGAAGGGTCTGCATAGGGCTCCTCCTTTTCCTCTTGCTTCCAGTATAACAATGAGGCCGAATTTTGTCGGGTCAAGAACTGCTCGGCATGAAAAATAAATTGAAAACTAATAGGATTGAACTAGAATCCCTGACCTAGACCTTTGTCATGTGTCACCTTGAGACGATGAAAGATTCGCAATTGGAACCTGAACTTAATTTACATTCTTCTTGGAAATCGAAACTTCAACCTGAGTTCGAAAAGAGCTCAATGAAGAAGCTCGCATCTTTTTTGGCTGACGAGTACAAGAAAGGTAAGATCATCTATCCACAAGAGGATGATTTGTTTGCGGCACTTAATTTAACACCGTTGAACAAAGTGAAGGTCGTGATTGTAGGACAAGATCCTTATCACGGTCCCGGGCAAGCCCATGGTCTTTGCTTCTCTGTCCAAGAAGGAGTTCGTTTTCCTCCTTCACTGCGCAATATTTTGAAAGAGCTTCAAGATGATGTGGGTGTGGCGATGCCGACTAGTGGTTCTTTGAAGAAGTGGGCCAAACACGGTGTCTTACTGCTGAATGCAGTGTTGACGGTCGAGGATGGTAAGGCCAACGCTCATCAAGGAAAAGGCTGGGAAGAGTTCACGGATAAAGTTATTCATTTGGTTAATGAAGAACGTGAAAACGTCGTGTTTATTCTTTGGGGTTCCTATGCTCAAAAGAAGGCGGCCTTTGTAGACCGTAGCAAGCACTTTGTCATCGAGTCGGTGCATCCATCGCCTTTGTCAGCCCACAGAGGCTTCTTTGGCACAAAGCCTTTTTCTCGCGCCAATGCCTACCTGAAATCCAAAGGTCTTGCTGAAGTAGATTGGTCTCTTTAGATCTCAAATTGATCCATCACATTAGGACTTAGGACAGCTTTGAAGCCTTCCGATAAGGGGATATTCCAAGGAGTAACCCATGAAGTGGATTTTAGCCTCGCTGTTTCTTGTTTCATCATTTGCAGTGGCTCAGCCTGCTTTCGCTAAGACGCTTTCGCGTAAGACCGCAGCAGATCAAAGCGCGATTTCAGATACCGTTAAAAAAGTGCGTGAAGATGACGATGGCATTGTGATTCTTTTTGAAAAAACAGCGGGATCCTATTATTTGCGCCGTGATGTTCCAGATTTCGATGCTTATAAAAAGAAACTGCAAGACAGTCTCAGCTCTAAAAAGCCCGTAAGCGTCACAGTGGACGCAACTCAACTCAATATTCTTGAAGTAAAATAATGCTCCGATGTAAACTGGTCTTCTTCTAAAGGAGACCAGCTATGAAAGCTATTCTGATCGCACTACTGACCTTGTCTTTTTCTTTCTCATCTTTCGCAACAACTAAAGAAGAAGTTCAACAGAAAACCGCTGATGCGGCTTCCGCGGCGGCTGATTACAGCAAAGAGCAAAAAGAACAGTTCCAAAAAGACATGGATACAAAGCTTGCTGATTTGAAAGCTGAAATTGCGGATTTAAAAAAACAAGCTTCTGAAAAAACCGGCGAAGCAAAAAAAGAAATGAACACGCAAATCGCCAATCTTGAGAGAAAACAAAAAGAGATGAAAAAAGATTTGGCTAAGCTTGGTAAAAGCTCTGGCAAAGTCTGGTCTGAGATGAAAACAGGCATGAGCAAGGCTTGGGATTCTTTGTCTGATTCCTACGAAAAAGCTAAAGCCCAATTCCAAGCAGAAAAATAATGAAACCAAGCACGGTTCTTTTTTCACAAAACTTTCCAGCTCCTAAAAACTTAGGTGAAGAGCTTCTTCTTATCTACGACGAAGTTCTTCCTAAGAAGTCTGCGGCATTTAAAAAATGGATGAAGCAGATCCCGTTACGATATTCCGTCCAGGCTGGTGAAGGCCTTAAGAGCGTCGATCTTTTCCCAGAACATAT
This sequence comes from uncultured Bdellovibrio sp., assembly GCA_964590635.1. GTDB lineage: Bacteria > Bdellovibrionota > Bdellovibrionia > Bdellovibrionales > Bdellovibrionaceae > Bdellovibrio. The sequence goes on along the minus strand of CAZPYX010000215.1, from coordinate 1,215 downwards.
TTCTAAAATCACGGCTCTTTGTGAAAAGGCCTCTGTTCGTAAGCTGACGATTGTGGTTGTTGGGGGCGGCAGTGTTGGTGATTTTGGCGGCTTCGTTGCCAGCATTTTAAAGCGCGGTATTCGTTTGGTGCATTTACCAAGTACGTGGCTTGCTGCCATTGACTCTGCCCATGGTGGAAAGACCGCTTTGAATGTGGGAAAAGCTAAAAATCAAATCGGGACTTTTTATCCTGCCACGGAAGTGGTCTTGGTGAAGTCATTGCTTTTGTCGCAGCCTCCATCGCGCACTTTTGAAGGCTTTGCGGAGCTGCTTAAGATTGCTTTGATTGAAGGCGGACCTTTATGGTCGCAGCTTTCTAAAGAGTACGAAATCAACGCCGATGTGATGTGGAAGTACTTGGATTCCGCAGTTAAAGCCAAATACAAAGTCGTTAAAAAAGATCCTGAAGAGAAAAAAGGTTTGCGTCATGTTCTAAACCTAGGACATACCGTGGGTCATATTCTTGAAAGTTACTATGAACTTCCCCATGGCATTTCGGTGAATTATGGTTTGGAGTTCGCTCTTCGCTGGAGTGTTGAGAAGAAAATCATGACGACAAAGGAATACGATCAATTGCAACGTCAACCTGTGATGGCTTATTTGCTTTCAGC
>CAZPYX010000215.1:0-554 GCA_964590635.1 uncultured Bdellovibrio sp. | reverse complement strand
TGTGCTTTTTGTGTTTCAATGAAGAGCAGTTAAACTTTTGAATGTTAAAGCAAAGTGTTTGAAAGAATTCAGACGTTTGGTACGGAATGATAAGAAGAAAAAAAAATCTGAAACTTTGCGTTTCGTGTTTGTGAAAAAAGCAGTTCAGACCTCTATCGAGGAAGGGCCGGTGGACGACATCCTGATCGAGATCTGTCGTCAGCGAGAAGAGGAACTGAATGGCTGAGTTTCGCTTTCGAGGAGACATCCCGGGGTCTAAATCTGTTTTTAACCGTGCGCTGATTGTGCAAAGTTATTTTCCTGTTTTGGATCTTCGAGGTTTCTCGGAATGCGATGACGTTCGTCATATGCGTGAAGGTCTTAAGGAAATTCGCGATCGCAGTCGTATTGATTGCGGCGAAGGTGGAACGCCTTTTAGATTTATGGCCTTGCGAGCCTCCAGACATCGCGGCGTTCATATTCTTGAAGCTGCTCACCGATTGTTGGCGCGTCAGCAAAAGGGTTTACTCGATGTACTGAGTCAAATTGGCATTCGGATCTGAGTACAACTCAAA
>CAZPYX010000214.1:0-6613 GCA_964590635.1 uncultured Bdellovibrio sp. | reverse complement strand
CAACAACTGCTCACTGGGCAGCACAAAAAGAACTTGGCGATGTAGTTGTTCTAGATGTTAACGAAGGTGCTGCAATCGGAAAAGCTTTGGACCTAGCTCAAGCTTCTGCGATTGAAATGTTTGATACAAACATCAAAGGCACTAGCAAGTATGAAGACATCGCTGATTCTGATGTTGTTATCATCACTGCGGGTATGCCACGTAAACCAGGCATGAGCCGTGATGAACTGGTTGGTATTAATGCGAAAATCGTTAAAGACGTTTGCGAAGGCGTAAAAAAATACGCTCCGAATTCTTTCGTTATCGTAGTTTGTAACCCAATGGACGTAATGGCAGTTTACGCAAAACAAATCTTGGGCTTCCCACGTGAACGCGTTATCGGTATGGGCGGTTGCTTGGATTCAGCTCGTTTCCGCGTATTCATCGCTGAAGAACTTGGTGTTTCAGTTAAGGACGTTAACGGTATCGTTATCGGTAACCACGGTGATGCGATGATGCCACTTGTTCGTCACGCAAACGTATCTGGCATCCCTTTGACTGAGCTACTTCCTGCAGACAAAATCGCTGCTATCGTAGCTAGAACAAAACAAGCTGGCGCAGAAATCGGCGCTCACTTGAAAACAGGTTCTGCTTACTATGCTCCGTCTCGTGGTGCAGTTGAAATGGCTGAAGCTATCTTGAAAGACCAAAAACGCGTTCTTCCAGTTGCAGTTGAGTTGACTGGCGAGTTCGGTGTTAACGAAGGTTTGATGGTTGGTGTTCTTGCAACTGTTGGTGGCAAAGGCATCGAAAAAGTTCACAAATTCGAATTGAACCCTGCTGAACAAGAAGAATTCAAAAAGTCAGTGGATGCAGTTCGCGCTCTAGTTTCAGGTCTTAAATCAGTTCAGTAATCGAAGGAATTTAAAATGAATATTCATGAGTATCAGGCCAAAGAAGTCTTGAGAAAGTTCGGAGTAGCGACCCTTAAAGGGAAGCTTGCTCACTCTCCAGAAGAAGCAGTTGCTGCTGCGAAAGAAATCGGTGGATCTATTTGGGTTGTTAAAGCTCAGATCCATGCTGGTGGTCGCGGTAAAGGCGGCGGTGTTAAAGTTGCTAAGTCTTTGGACGAAGTTTCTGAATTCACTAAAAAAATGATCGGCATGACTTTGGTAACTCACCAAACAGGCCCTGAAGGTAAAGTTGTTCAAAAAGTTTACATCGAACAAGGTTGCAACATCGCTAAAGAATACTATGTTGCTTGCTTGGTAGACCGTGCGACTGGCAGAGCTGCGATGATGGCGTCTTCTGAAGGCGGCATGGACATCGAAGAAGTTGCTGAGCACAATCCAAACGCGATCATCAAAATCGACATCGATCCTGCAGTGGGTTTGATGCCTTTCCAAGCTCGTGAATTGGCGTTCAAAATCGGCATGGCTCCAGAGATCGTAAATAAAGCGACGAAATTCTTCGCTGGTCTTTACAACGCATTCATCGCTACTGATTGCTCTATTGCAGAAATCAATCCTTTGGTTGTTACTAAAGAGGGTGATGTTCTTTGCTTGGATGCAAAAATGAACTTCGATTCAAATGCTCTTTACAGACATTCTGACATCGTTGAAATGCGCGATCTGAACGAAGAAGAACCTTCTGAAATTGAAGCTTCTAAATACGATCTGGCCTTCATCAAACTTGACGGCAACATCGGCTGCTTGGTGAACGGTGCGGGTCTTGCGATGGCAACTCTTGATATCATCAAGTTACATGGCGCTTCTCCAGCTAACTTCTTGGACGTTGGCGGCGGCGCTAACAAAGAGAAAGTAACTGAAGCGTTCAAAATCATCCTTAAAGATCCAAACGTTAAAGGCATCTTGGTTAACATCTTCGGTGGTATCATGAAATGTGACATCATCGCTGACGGTGTGATCTCTGCTTCTAGAGAACTTGGATTGAAAGTTCCACTTGTTGTTCGCCTTGAAGGTACAAACGTAGAACTTGGTAAAAAAATGTTGAGAGAAAGCGGATTGAACATCACTCCTGCTGACAACCTCACAGATGCAGCTAAGAAAATCGTTGCTGCAGTTAAAGGATAATTGAGATGTCTATTCTTATTAACAAAAATACTAAAGTAATCTGCCAAGGTTTCACTGGTGCTCAAGGTACTTTCCACTCTGAGCAAGCATTGGCTTACGGAACAAAAATGGTTGGTGGCGTGACTCCGGGTAAAGGCGGCACGACTCATATCGGTCTTCCAGTGTTCAACACTGTGAAAGAAGCGAAAGCGGCTACTGGTTGCAACGCTTCTGTGATCTTCGTTCCACCTCCATTCGCAGCTGATTCTATTATGGAAGCTGTTGATGCTGATTTGGATCTTGTGATCTGTATCACTGAAGGTATCCCTGTTTTGGACATGGTAAAAGTTAAGAAGTTCATGGAAGGCAAACGCACTCGTTTGATCGGTCCAAACTGCCCTGGCGTTATCACTCCTGGCGAATGCAAAATCGGCATCATGCCTGGATCTATTCATAAACCAGGTCGCATCGGCGTTCTTTCTCGCTCTGGTACTTTGACTTATGAAGCTGTTGGGCAACTAACTGCTTTGGGTCTTGGTCAATCAACTGCGGTTGGTATCGGTGGTGACCCGGTAAATGGAACTAACTTCATCGACGTGTTGAAATTGTTCAATGAAGATCCAGACACTGACGGCGTTATCATGATCGGTGAAATCGGTGGTTCTGCAGAAGAAGAAGCTGCTGAATACATCAAGCACCACTTCAAAAAACCTGTAGCGGTATTTATCGCTGGTGCTGCGGCTCCTGCTGGTAAACGCATGGGTCATGCTGGTGCGATCATCAGCGGCGGCAAAGGAACTGCAGAAGCAAAATTCGCAGCCCTCGAAGCAGCCGGTTGCAAAATCTCACGCAGCCCCGCTGACATGGGAACAACACTGCAATCAATGTTGAGAAAATAGTCTGAAGGGTACCTGCTTCCCTTTGGGAAGTTTCGGTACATAGTTCGTTAAGATTTAAACCCTCATTCAGAAATGGATGAGGGTTTTTTTATGATTTCTTCAAGATACCTGGCACCTTTTCCGAAAAAGAAGCAGGCACTCGTTAAGAGATATCTAAATTAAGCTTAAAGAGTTTCGTGCCTTAAAGATTATAATCTGGATCACTGCGATACTGTTGAAAGGGATCAAACTCCCCCGCACGCAGACGTTTTTTCTTATTATACTTTTCCAAACGCTCACCAATTAAATAGGGGTTGGCGATTGTTTCTGCGTTGATCAATGTTTCCGCCAGATCGTTGCTAACCGGTTTTTCCAATGTCGCCCTTTTGAAAACAAAGACTGGCTTTCCGAATTGTTTTTGTTTTTGTGCATTGATGATGTCATCACCTTGCAAGAACTCAAACTTCGCCTGCAGAATGGAAACCTGACCGGAAGGATTCCATTTTCCTCTTTCAAATGTCTCGAACAGTGCTTTTCGTAAAGCTCGCATAGCATGAACTTTCAGAATAGGATCCTGCGAAGAAATCTTTAGACGTTTTTCAACAAAATGTCCTTCAGCATCCACTGCAAACTCTATAAAAACATTTCCGAAATGGTTGTATTGAGCAAGCAAAGAGTCGAAGAGCAAATGACTATCGATTCGTTCAAAAACTTGGCGATAAAATTCCCATTGGTTATTTTCACCCAAGAAACTATCGCTTCCTAAAGAGTAATTAGCAGAATCCTTGAAGTCACTCTGCTCATCTCCGCCTTGGAAAGCCTTTTTCTTTGCCGAAGAATCATAGGTATAACTTTGACCAAATAGATTCATTCCCTGCAAAGACACTTCTTTACCGTGCGATTTCCGTGAAGAAGAAATTTTCGATTTTGCATGCGCTACGGTAATATTTTGCACAGTGCTTGACGGTAATTGAACCTCAAACTCGATGACATCTTTAGCTTTAACAGGGGCATGCAAGACAGGAGGCACTGCTACAAAAAGCAGTATTATCATCCCATGCAGAATTACCGAAAGACCCAACCCTCTTGAAATCATCATTCACAAAGGCTATGAGGGCTTTTCACTTGTTTCAACCCTTATTGCAAAGGGCAATCCCTTAAGATCGTCTAATGACCAATACAACCAAGGCCTAAAGCTGCCACCATCAAATCCAGCCATTTCATAAGCTCAAATATTATTTTGGAAATTGAATTTCGATCACTTCGTCTTTGGTTTCATCAACTTTCAGTAGAACTGCTTTTCCATCAAAAAGAGATTGCTTCAAAGGATTGCAATACGAGTGCGACTGGCTTTGATCTTGATAGATTTTAAAGAATGCAACCTTAGGAGTATTTTGCTCATCGGGTGTTACATAGACAACATTCCCGTAACTCAAAGTCACTGCACCGATGGTTTGAAATCCACATTGAACTTGAAGAACTAAAGCTAAAAACGACATCATTTACAGGCACCTAGGGGTTTGTTGCAGTTTTTTAATATAAGCTGCGGGCGCCTTGCAAGTAATAAGGTCATTATTTTGTAACTTCTTAGGATCCCATTCAGAAGACCCCAAACTAGATATAGTTAATATCAATGCATAATTAATATTAAATAGATTATATCTATATCGCCTATCAATATTGAATATTGGAATAGAACTTCAATTTCGCCGATCCTAACTTCATCGAAGAGGCTTCAAACCCTGAAGCCCTAGGGAGATGCTAAATGAGTTCGTATTCAGAATATTTAAAAACTGCTCAAGACGAGCCCCGCTTGCTCCAAGCTGCTCGCATCGGAGACCTTGGTAATTTAGCTCGCGAAATCCTTGCCGGCTCCGATATCAATCAGAAAAATCACCGGGGTTATTCGGCTCTTATGTTAGCTGTCTACAATGACCAGTACGATGCCGCCTTGCTGCTAATCGAAGCGGGGGCTGATATCGACAGCACTGATAAAGGAGGAAACTCTGTGCTTATGGGAGCAGCTTTCAAGGGCCATGCTCGCATTTTAAATCTTCTTCTAAAAAATGGCGCACGAACAGATTTACAAAACTTCGCTCATCAAACGGCGCTCAATTTTGCGAAAACATTTGGTCGCAAAGAAATCATTCCCTTGCTTGAAAAGCATGGGCGGCCTTTGAGTTTCTTCTCACGCATCAATCCCCTTTTTTCATTCATTTATAAACTAATTACTTACCAACCTAACACTTCATTATATTTTTAAATATGTATAAATCAAGAACCATGACCACCGCCGCTGGCACCCCCATTTCCGAGAACCAACATTCACAATCCGCAGGACCGCGTGGCCCTCTTCTTTTGCAAGACATGCACTTGATTGAAAAGCTTGCGCACTTTGCTCGCGAACGAATTCCTGAACGAGTTGTGCATGCAAAAGGATCTGGCGCCTATGGCACTTTTACAGTCACTCAAGATATTTCTAAATTTACAAAGGCTAAAGTCTTCGCGAAGAGTAAACAAACACCCCTATTCTTGCGTTTTTCCACTGTCGCAGGAGAAAAAGGAAGCGCAGATACGGAACGCGACCCCCGCGGTTTTGCTATTAAATTTTATACCGAAGAAGGGAACTGGGATTTAGTTGGCAACAATACTCCGGTTTTCTTTGAACGCGATCCACTTAAATTTTCTGACTTTATTCATTCGCAAAAACGCGATCCACAGACAGGATACAAAAATGCAACACGCATGTGGGACTACTGGCAATTCGCTCCGGAAGCTCTTCATCAAATTACGATTCTATTCAGCGATCGCGGCACCCCTGATGGTTATCGCTTCATGAATGGATATGGCAGCCACACCTACAGTCTTATCAGCGCTCAAAATGAGCGCTACTGGGTGAAGTTTCATTTTAAAACTATGCAAGGAATTAAAAATCTGAGTTCAGAAAGAGCCCAACAACTTGCGGGTTCTGATTCCGATTATGCCGGTCGAGATTTATTCGAAGCAATTCAAAGAAAAGACTATCCCAAATGGGCCGTGAAAATTCAGATCATGCCAGAAGCAGATGCAAACAACTACAAAGTAAATCCTTTCGATCTTACTAAAATTTGGTCACACAAAGACTACCCTTTGATTGATGTCGGAGTGATGGAGTTAAATCGCAACCCGGAAAATTATTTTGCAGAGGTAGAACAAGCAGCTTTCTCTCCAGCGAATGTTGTGCCCGGCATTGGATTTTCTCCTGACAAAATGTTGCAGGCTCGTCTATTCAGCTACCCAGATGCACAAAGATATCGTCTTGGTGTTAACTATCAGTTCTTGCCAGTAAACAGAGCTCACTCTGAAGTGAATACGTATCACCGGGATGGTGCGATGAGGTTTGATGGCAACTCGGGTCGACAAGACAATTACGAACCCAATAGTTTCGGCGGGCCGGTGCAAAGACCTGAATTCGCAGAGCCGCCATTAAAACTAGAAGGTGACGCCGATCGCTTCAATGCCCACCTAGGTAATGACGACTTTTCTCAAGCTGGAGATCTTTACAGATTGTTAAGTCCTGCGGAAAGAGATCGCCTTACAACAAATTTAGCCAACGCCATGCATGGTGTTCCCGCCGATATTGTTCGGGCCAATATTCATCATTTTTACAAATGCGACCCAGAATATGGTCAATCTCTCGCGCAA
>CAZPYX010000213.1:0-6775 GCA_964590635.1 uncultured Bdellovibrio sp. | reverse complement strand
CTATGGGCGATAAACTTAAGATCAACCGTTTGTGGTCAGATGGTACAGTTAACGGAACTGGGAAAAGAACTGGAAACAATCGTGGCTTGAATTTGTATGGCGGTTTGGCTCGTCATAAAGCTATCGGTGTTGAAGGTATGGCTTTGGTTGTCTGTCATGAATTGGGTCACCATAACGGTGGAGCTCCAAAAACTAGTGGTTGGAATGGAAGCTGGGCAACAAATGAAGGTGGCGCGGATTATTTCGCTACTTCTAAATGTCTTCGTCGCTTCTTCGCAGAAGACGACAACGCAACTATCGTTGCTGGTTTGACAATTGATGCCACTGCGAAAGCGGGTTGCGAAGCTCAATTCTCTAACTTGCAAGATCAATTGGTCTGCGAAAGAATTTCTGAAGCTGGTCAACAAGTTGCTAACTTGTTCATGGATCTAAGTGGCGATAAACAACCACCTAAATTCAACACTCCAGATAAATCTGTAGTACGTCGTACAAACGATGCGCATCCAGCGACTCAATGCCGTTTGGATACTTATCTTGCTGGAGCACTTTGCCAAGTAAGAGAAACTGAAGTTCCTAGCGACACAGACTACAAAGTAGCTTCTTGCTACACTCCACGCGACGCTGTTGGCTTCCGCCCACTTTGTTGGTTTGCACCAAACTAGTTTCTAAACCTGGCTTGCTAGCACGGAAATCAAGTTTGTTTCAAAAGTTAAATTAAGTAAAAGCCAGTGTTGTAAGACACTGGCTTTTTTATTTTCTAAAATGCCAGAGACGAGTAGCGTTTTAGGATATGTCCAAGAAAAAGCTTCTTCCTCTTGCCTTGGTGTTGATTCTTCTTGTGTTGGCCTTCTTGGTGAAGGTTTTCTTTTTTCGTTCAGAATTTTATTACGCTGGCACAGTGGAAGTGACGAAGGTGGATATCCCAGCTCGGGTGTCAGCGGTCATCGACGAAATGCCCATCGTCGAAGGACAAGTTGTTGAGCAAGGACAAAAGCTGGTGAAGCTGTCCTGCGAGGATATCAAAGTTGCCTACAATTTAGCTAAAAGTAATTATGAACGATCACGCAGCCTTTTTCACAGCGGTAATATCTCTGCAGAGGCCTATGATCAGTCTGCGAATAAAAAAGATGATCTGCAGGTTCGTACGGGCTGGTGTGACATCTTTTCCCCTCTGAAGGGGACCGTCCTAACCAAGTATTTTGAAATTGGGGAAATGGTCAATCCCGGTGCGAAACTCTTCACGGTGGGTGACTTAAGTTCTGTATATGCTTATTTCTATATTCCCCATGATGAAGTGGTGAAAATTAAAGCAGGGGACAAAGCTCAAGCCCGACTGCATGAAGCGGATAATAAATTATTCAATGGCTTTATTGAGTTTATAAATCCTGAAGCTGAGTTCACGCCGAAGAATGTGCAGACCCGCGATGAAAGAACACGTTTAGTTTTCGGTGTGAAGATTCGTTTTGCGAATCCAGAGGGTTTGTTGAAGCCGGGAATGACCTTGGAATGGAAGGGTGGAGGGTGATTTGTGGCCGCCATCTCTGTGCAAGTTCAGGATGTCTTCAAAAAAATGAAGAAGGTTCAGGCGCTGAAAGGCCTGACGATGAATTTTTCTGCGAATGAGATTCATGGGATTGTCGGTCCTGAAGCGGCAGGGAAAACGACTCTGCTTCGACATATCATTGGGTTGTTATCACCAGATCAGGGGAAGCTTGAGTATTTTAGTGACGATGCTTCCGTATCGTTTGCGGAGATTCGCACCTTGTGCGCCTATATGCCGCAGACACAAAGTCTTTACGGAGAGTTGAGCATTCACGAGCATTTGGAATTCTTTCGCACACTCTATAAACTTTCTGATCAGGAATACAAAGAACGACGTGAGCGTCTTTTGCAAATCACCCGACTTGATGAGTTCAAAGACCGTTTAGCCTCGCAGCTTTCTGGAGGAATGTATAAAAAGTTAGGGCTGATGTGTGCGATGTTGGCGGCACCGAAGCTGATGCTTCTAGATGAACCGACGAATGGCGTGGACCCGTTAAGTCGCCGCGATTTTTGGGAACTTTTACATCAGTTGAAACGAGAGCAGATCACTATTCTGGTGACGACCTCATACATGGATGAGGCCTTAAAATGCGAACATGTGCATCTTCTATTTGATGGGCAGGCATTGATGGAGGGGCATCCGGAAGAAATCCTTAAATCGCAAAAATGCCGCAGTTTTGATGAGGTGTTTCTGCGATACGATTCATCCTTAGAAACGGAAAAAATATGATTTCCGTCGAAGTAAAAAATCTTTCAGTGCAATATGGGGATTTTTTCGCGGTGAAAGATATTTCATTTGCGGTCGATCGAGGAGAGATCTTTGGTTTCTTAGGAGCGAACGGTGCGGGTAAAACCACAACCATTCGGGTTTTGTGTGGACTGCTGATCCCGTCAGAAGGTCAAGCCTTTGTGGAAGGAATCAATGCTCAAGAAGACTCCCTAGCAGTGAAGAAAAAAGTCGGATATATGTCGCAAAAATTTACTCTCTACGATGACATGACCGTCGCAGAGAATTTATCCTTCACAGCTTCGCTAAGAAAATTGGAGCGCGCCGTTTTTTTGAAGCAAAAAGAAATGCTATTGGATTTTATTCGCTTCAATCAATCCGCGAATGCCATGGTCAGGGATTTGCCAGGGGGAGTAAAGCAGCAAGTCAGCTTAGTGGCGTCGCTTCTACATGATCCCGATGTTGTGTTTCTGGATGAGCCAACCGCGGGGGTGAGTCCCGCCTATCGACAGCGTTTCTGGGATCTGATTCGTCAATTGGCGGCAGCTCAGAAGACAGTTTTTGTGACGACTCACTATATGGATGAAGCTGAGCAATGCAGTCGCATCGCCTTGATGCGGTCCGGAGAGTTGATTGCTTTAGACAGTCCTGAAAATTTGAAGAAACAAAATTTTCCGAAGAAGAAGCCCCACGATGTGCATCTGGAGGATGTTTTCATTGCGGTGGTTGAAGGGGGGGCGAGATGATTCGATCCTCTATTCTAGCAGTGGCAAAAAAAGAGGTCTTTCATATTGTTCGAGATCCCTTTACTTTGGCTATGGCCCTAGGGATGCCTGTGGTGATGGTATTGTTCTTTGGTTTAGCGATTGAGTTTAATTTAGACCGAATTCCCATCGCGGTTTTTGATGGCAGTAAATCTCCTAATTCCCGAGAGTTGATACGAACTTTTTCCAGTTCACATTATTTTATTCCCAAATATGTTCATGGACCAAGCCAAGCCATACAGATGGTTGATGAAGGACAAGCCGATGCGGCCCTAGTGATTCCTCCAACCTATGCTCGGGACCTAACATTTTTCAGAGAAAGCTCTGTACAGATATTGGTGGATGGAACGGATAATTCTTCGGCGGGCTCAATTTTGGGATATCTGGGCGGTTTGCAAGTGATGGCGTTGCAAAAAGAGTTTGGCGCACAGGCTGCAAAGCCAATCATCGAAGTTAAAAGTCGATTCTTATACAATCCAGAGTTGAACAGTCGCTGGTTTGTTGTTCCAGGGCTTGCGGCGGTGGTGATCGCGGTCCTTTCGATTCTATTGACAGCTCTGACTGTGGCCCGCGAGTGGGAGAACGGCTCGATGGAGCTGCTGTTGGGAACGCCCATTCGGCCCATTGAAATTATCCTGGGTAAACTTCTTCCCTACTGCGTGATGGGCTTGGTTGCGGCGTTATTTGTTTTTATGATGTCGCAGCTCGTGTTTGAGGTTCCTTTCCGAGGAAATTTTCTAGTCTATCTTCTGGCTTGTTTGGTTTTTTTAAGTACCTATTTGGCGCAGGGGCTTTTGATTTCCGTGCTGACAAGGAGGCAACAGCTCAGTATGCAGTTTGCGATGTTGACGGGATTGCTTCCGACCTTGCTCTTGTCTGGATTTATTTTTCCCAGTGAGCACATGCCAAAATTTTTTTATTACTTCACAATGCTTCTGCCAGCTCGCTGGTTCATTCTGATCAGCAGACAGCTTTTTTTACAGGGGGCGAGCTTCTTAGATATCCTGCCTTCGTTTCTGGTGATGTGTTTTCTTTTAGTCTTGATGATCTTTCTTGCTACAAAAAAGTTTAAAAAGGACGTTGAGCCATGAGAACTCTTTGGGGGTTTATAAAAAAAGAATTCTTACAGGCTTTACGTGACCCAAGAATGCGCATTTTATTATTTCTTGCGCCCTGTGTGGAGCTAACTATTTTCGGAGTGGCTTTATCGACGGAGGCCAAAAATATTCGTCTTAGTTTGGTTGGTGCGCCCGGAGATACCACATTGCAGTCGATCTATCGCGATTGCCTTGCTTCGGGATGGTTTATTCCGGCCAATGTGACTACCTCAGATCCTTTTGAGCAAATGCAGAAAGGGGAGGCCGACGCGGTAATGGTGGCGCCTCCAGGGGGCTTAGATAAAGCCATCGGTCGAAATCAGGGGCAAGTGCAGCTGTTGGTGAATGCCATCAATGTGACCCGCGGAGAAAGTATAGAGCGATATTTTATGGCCATTGTGCAAAGCCAGAATCCCGTAACACCGCCGCTGCAATTTGATGTGCGAGTTCTTTATAATCCCGCTTTGCAGTCTGCATTTTTTTTGATTCCCGGAGTGATGAGTATGTTGGTGTGCTTAATCACCATTTTGCTAACTAGTATGTCGATCGCGAAAGAGAAAGAAATTGGAACTTTTGAAACTTTGATTTCGGCCCCTGTTCTTCCTGAAGAAGTGCTTCTTGGAAAAACAGTTCCTTTCGTGTTGTTGGGGTTGAGCAATATCCCCCTCATCATGGCAGTGGCTGTTTTTATATTTCATCTTCCACTGCGAGGAAGCGTCTGGTTGTTGATGTTTTCATCGGCGGTTTTTGTTTTTTGTACGGTAGGAATTGGACTTTTGATTTCAACCTTAGCCAAGAATCAGCAACAATCAATGATGGGCGGTTTTCTATTTTTATTCCCGGCGATGTTGTTGTCGGGCTTAGTTTTTCCCATTGAAAATATGCCCTTTGCCCTAAGAATGTTTTCCTATGTAAATCCGCTGACCTATTTCATAGAGATTTTGCGAAATATAACTCTTAAGGGTGGGGACCCTCAGTTGATTCTGTTTGATATTGCAATACTGGCCGCAATGGCGGTGATCGCTGTCTTTGTCAGTTGGCGCAGATTTAAGACAACACTTTAAGTTTTTCAATCTGGATCATTGGGGTCCGGAGTGTTTGGTAGTTCAGGAGCATCATTGGAGATCTTTTTAAGAACCAGTTCAAATTTGTCGTCACTTTGAAATGAAGCGCTGGATTGTTGGCGAATAAGATGAAACTGGTTGTCCTTAAGTTGTTCTAGAATGGTTGATTCTTTGTAATCATCGCTTAATTTTATATAGGATGCATAAGTGTCACCGCGCTCTTCATAGATGCCTTCACTTGTTGAATTATCTGTTGAGGCCGGAAAGCCAAAGGAACGAACTAGGTTTGCGCCCCATTCACCTGTATAGAAATAAATCGCCGTGGCATAGGAACTACTTTGAACAATCATAGTGTCGTACTGGCAAAGGTCTTCAGAAGGATTGGCGCCGAGGTTTTGGCAAGAGAGAATCTGATAAGTGCCTTGAAGCTTTGAAAATGTTTCTGCGCGGGCACTGAATGAATAGACCAGGATTGTGCAAAGAAGAAGTAAACTGTGTTTCAACATAAAATCTCCGATGAAGAAGTATTAATTAAGGATCGGCAAAGCTTCAAGTTACTGCGCCGACATGGAAATGATTTAATTTTCGTGTCTTGACTTTGATCTGACGCGATAAAAGACTTTAGTTATATAGGAAGCATCAACAGGAGGATTCATGAAATTGAATGTCGTTCTATCCTTTCTTCTCGCAGTTTCACTTATTGGGTGTACAAAAAAAGCAGATGATACAATTAAAGTCGGTGTGTTCGGTCCCTTCACCGGTGGATCTGCTCCCATGGGTGTTTCAATGCGTAATGGTGTGCAAATCGCCATTGAAGAAATCAATGCCTCCGGCGGTGTTCTTGGTAAAAAGATAGTCATGGTGGATCGCGATGACGAAGCGAAGAACGAACGTGGCGGACAAATCATGCAAGAGTTCATAGAGAAAGAAGGCGTAGTTGCTGTGCTCGGTCCGATTAATACCGGCGTCGCAGATGCCAGTACTCAATATCCGAATCAGAAAAAAATTCCTATGATTATCAACGTCAGCGCTGGCGCAAAAGTGAACGAGCTGTTTAAGACCTATCCTGAAAATTATGTTTTCCGTATAGCTGCCAATGACGATATCCAATCTAAAGTTATCGTGGGTGAGGCGATTAAACGTGGTTATAAAAAGCCTGCTCTGCTTTGTGATGATACCAATTACGGCCAAAACGGTCGTGAAAAAATGGAAGCTGTTTTGAAGGGCTTGAACGTGAAGCCAGTTTACATCGGAAAGTTCAAATTGAAAGACTCTGATATGAGTGCACAGCTGCAAGAAGCCAAGGCGGCAGGTGCTGATGTTCTCTTGGTATATGGTATCGGACCTGAACTCGCGGCGATTTCAAATTCGATGTCTCGCATTGGTTGGACTCCAGAGATGATCGGCAGTTGGACTTTAGCTATGTCGAATTATATTACGAATGCTGGAAAAAATGGGAACGGCACAAAAATGCCGCAAACATTTATTGAAGCGGCAGCAACGTCTCCAAAACAAAAGAAATTCGTAGATGATTATAAAGCTAAATTCAAAAAGTCTCCAATTGCTTCCGCGGTTTAAGCG
>CAZPYX010000212.1:0-6831 GCA_964590635.1 uncultured Bdellovibrio sp. | reverse complement strand
CATAAGCGTATCATCAGCAAGCACATCTTGCCGAATGCCCTGACTCCGATCATCACATTTGCGCCATTTGCGATTTCTGCAAACGTATACTCTTTGTCGATCTTGGATTATTTGGGCTTGGGTCTTCGTCCACCAACTCCTTCATGGGGTGAGTTGATGGCACAAGCACAAAAATGGTTCACCATCGCCGAGTGGCTAGTATGGGGACCATTGGTAGCCATTGTAGTGACATTGATTCTTCTGAACAACATCGGCACCGCAGTCCGCGACGCCTTCGACTCAAAAATGTAGTCAGAAAGGTACCTGCTTCCCTTTGGTAAGATTTGGTACATCAAAATTAATGAATAGAAAAAGGCGAATGTGACTTCGCCTTTTTTATTATCTGAATTTTGCAGACAGCTTTAAATTGCCGTAATCATGGATTTGTTTTGACTGACGTAGGGCTTTTCTCTGTACAAGGGGAGTGGGGTTTGTTAGCTCTGATTTAAACAGTGACGGAGGCTTTATGGCGAAGATCTTATTGGTTCTTGGTGTTCTTGTATCTCTATCAACTCAAGCCCAAGTTTTGGGTGAACTTCAAGGCGAGGGGCAGATTCAGGCCGCATATTCTCGTTTTGATGGCTCTAAAGATCTTCGTACAAGTCCGTGTCATGTTGCTATGAACATTCGCAGCGATGCTGCAAAGTTCTCTTTGGAGTTTTCTTTCTTTGAGTGCCCTAAGCTTTCAATTTGGAATGACAGTTCTTATGCGTATCAAATCGTCGGTGGCAGACTTATCGATGCTAAAGGTATTCAGAAGGGTTCCGTGCTTCAAGATGGAAGCATTCAATTTACAGAACAGTCGGTAGTATCTCAGCAGTACGTCGACTACGACTATGACTTCAATTGTCGTATGCTTTCAATGAGCAATAAGACTTTGAAGTTAGTAACTGCAACAACATATACATTCAAACAAACTGCAGGAAATACCTGGCAAGTTCGCCGCCAATCTTCAGAAGATCGTTTGGCGTGGACCTCGAAACGCAGCTACCCACTGTGCCCAGCGACAACAATTCCAACAAAGCTAGGCTCAACATCTGACCTGATCGTAGTTCTTAAATAGGTACCTGCTTCCTATTGGTTCAAAAAAGTGCATCGTCAGTCAAGATTCTATAAACGATCGACTTCCAGATGATGCACAAACCTTCTTTTGCTTTTAGTAGCTAATTGAAATTCGGGCTTTTTTAGTGCTTTGCGAACTTCTTCTTTGTCTTCAGCATTCGGAGGCAAATTCAACCATTGAAGAGTGGAATCGACGATTTTACTCTCCAATCGCGGATCATAGATCAAAGGAATGATTCCTGGTCTTTTTCCAAGAAGAATAGCCAGGGTGCTATACGGATATTCTTCGACTTTCTTGGAGAGCCCAGCCTCAATCGGGTTTCGGTAAACATATTTGTAAACATGTTCAAGGTAATGTGGCTTAGTAATGGCTGACCGAAAGTAACGTCCTCCATAAGTTTGATTAATTCTTCCCGAGCTTCGAGAAATAACTCGAGAAGTTTCCCTCATAAAATAATTCATCGCTTGAACCATATTTCCTTCTGGGAAACGAGCAATGAGATGGAAGTGATTGCTCATTAGAACGAAGGAATGAATTTCGACTTTGTAAGCAGTCGAGATAAAGAAAAGATAGTTGGACATGATTGACCAAACTTCTTCCATGGGGCGATCGAACCACTCCTTATTGTGGCATCTAGCGGAGATATGGTAGGGTACATCCGAATTGAAGATTTGTTTTTTTCTAGGCATATCCGAGTGATCTGCAATTTCAGAACTCGGCCAGCCCTTGCTAAATAGGAAAATGAATTACTTTTGCTTCCGGAAATGGGAGAGGCTTGAAAAGATGATACTTTTTTGAACCGAAGGGAAGCAGGTACCTTTCGAAAGAAAAAGGCGCCTTGTTGGGCGCCTTTTTTGTACTTTTTTGGATTGATAGGAAGCAGGTACCTATTCGGCTTCTTCTAGGTATGTGTAGCCTGAAAGGCCTTCTTCGTAGTGTTTGATTAGAAGTTTTGCTTCTTGTTTTGTGATCGAACCTTTTTGGATAGATTCCTCTGTTGCTTGGCGAACGTTGTCTACCATTTCAGAGCGGCCGTATTGAACGTATGAGAGTACTTCAGTTACGGTGTCGCCTGGAACGTAATGGTCGATTGTGTAGCCTACACCGTTCAATGAGATATGAACTGCATCGGTGTCACCGAAGAGATTGTGCAAATCGCCCAGGATCTCTTGGTATGCGCCGGTTAGGAATACGCCCAAATAGTATTGTTGGCCGTCTGTGAATTGATGAACGCGCAAAGTATCTTTGGGCTCGCCGGATTCAGTGTCGATGAATTTTTCAATCACACCATCAGAGTCACAAGTCAAATCTGCCAAAGTTGCCTCACGAACTGGTTCTTCACCAAGACGGTGAATAGGAATCACTGGGAACAATTGTCCCACAGCCCAAGAGTCAGGAAGTGATTGGAACAAAGAGAAATTTGAATAGTAAGTATCACACAACTCTTTAGAAAGAGCCGCGATGATGTCTTCAGTATCAGGAACTGTCTTCGCTAAACGCACCATTTTAGTTGCGATAGTGAAGTACATACTTTCACACCAAGCACGTTGTTCTAGTGAAAGAACGCCGTAAGTGAAAAGTTGCAAAGTTTCTTGTTTCGATTGTTCAAGGTCATTGAAACATTCGTTGATATTGTCTTTGTTCACTTTTTCGAAGATGTACTGCATGTCGTTCATGATCGAAGGATCAGATTTCATAGCAGGACGAGGAGGCTCTTCGCGGTGAAGGTCATTCACACCCATAACGTTGAAAACCAAAACAGAGTGATGGGCCACCAAGAAGCGACCAGATTCGGTTACGATGTTTGGATGTGGGATGCCTTTTTCATCACAAAGAGTTTGTAGAACAGACACGATGTCGTTCGCATACTCTTGCTCCGAGTAATTCACAGAGCTGTCAGAGTGGCCTGAACCGTCGTAATCGATTCCAAGACCGCCACCAACGTCGATGTATTTAAGGCCCGCGCCCATTTTATAAAGCTCAGTATAGAAGCGTGCGCCTTCTTTCAAAGAAGACTTGATGCTTTGGATAGCAGGAACTTGTGAGCCGATATGGTAATGCATCAACTCAAGACAATCTAACATGCCTTCAGTTTTCAAGTATTCAACACCGTCAACGATTTCTGTCGCTGTCAAACCGAACTTAGAACGTGCACCAGAAGAATCAACCCATTTACCAGCACCTTGCGTATTCAATTTCGCACGGAAACCAATTTTTGGACGAGTGTTGAATTTCTTCGCTACTTCCACGATCATTTTCAATTCTTCTTTACGATCCACAACGATGATTGTGTTGCGACCTAGTTTTTGCGAAAGAATTGCGGTTTCAATGTATTCAGCATCTTTGAAGCCGTTGCAGATAATCAAAGCATTTTCAGTATTCATCAATGCAAGAACCACAAGAAGTTCAGGCTTAGAGCCGCACTCAAGACCCATTTGGAAGTCTTTGCCGTATTTCACTAGCTCTTGAACGAGATGTCTTTGTTGATTTACCTTGATTGGGTAAACGCCGTTGTAATTGCCTTTGTATCCGTGGTCAGCGAAGGCTTTTTTGAAGCAGCCGTTTAAAAGTTCGACGCGCGATTTGATGATATCAGGGAAGCGGATCATGATTGGAACGCGAATACCGCGATCCAAAAGATCTTGAGTCAATTCATGAAGGTCTACTGCTGGTCCATTCGCACCCATCGGAGTAACAGAAACATTTCCTGATCCGTTAATTCTGAAATAACCGTTGCCCCAGTTGTTAATACCGTAAAGCTCCGCGCTCTTTTCAGGACTCCAAGTTGGCGTCTGTGACATCTCTGTAGACCTTTCTGACAAAAAACTGCCAAAAAATTATTTAACAATCAGATTCAAAATTTTCCCTGCTTTGTAAATCACCTTATCGGGATTTTTTCCAGCAAGAACAGCTGCAACCGTTGAAACTTCTTTTGCCGCCGCAAGTGCTTCCTCTTCGGAAGCTGTTACGCCAAGCTCAATCGTGCCGCGCATTTTTCCGTTCACCTGCACGCCGATAGTTACCGTGTCATCAGCGCAAAGGGTACTATCATATTTTGGCCATGGAGCCAAAGAGCAAAGTCCCGTTCCGCCCAATTTTTCCCACAATTCTTCAGCCAAATGGGGAGCGAAAGGAGCCAAGATCTGCGTCAAAGGTTTTAGAGCCAATTCCGAGCGGCATTCAGTCTTGTACAAGTCATTTACGAGGATCATCATGGCAGCGATGGCCGTGTTGAAGCTCATGCCTTCGATGTCCTCTGTGACTTTTTTGATGGTTTTATGAAGTAATTTCTCTGTCGCTGCTGGCAAAGCATCCTTCGTCGCCACGTATTGACCATCATCCGTCACGACTAAGCGGCCCACGCGGTCCAAGAAACGTTTCACACCGTCGATACCAGTCGGAGACCAAGGCTTGTCAGTGTCCAAAGGTCCCATGAAGCTGACAAAAGTTCGGATCGAGTCTGCGCCATGAGTTTTGGCGATATCTTCCGGAGAAATTACGTTGCCGCGGGACTTCGACATCTTCTGTCCATCGGGTCCTAAGATCATCCCCTGATGGGCCAATTTTTTGAATGGCTCATCATGAGTGACTAAACCCACATCGAAAAGAACTTTCATCCAGAAGCGAGAGTACAACAAGTGACCCACCGTGTGCTCAGGCCCACCCACGTACAAGTCTACTGGCATCCAATATTTTTCGGCGTCAGGTCTGAACGGAGCTTGGTCATTGTTTGGATCAATGTAGCGCAGGAAGTACCAAGAAGAACCCGCTGCTCCCGGCATCGTGTCGGTTTCGCGACGGCCTTCTTCGCCTTCACCGAAACCAGGCTTACCATGGTAGTTCACCCAGTCAGCAATTTTTGCCAACGGTGCTTCGCCAGAATCAGAAGGTTCGTAGTCAGCCACTTCTGGAAGCATCACAGGAAGTTCATTTACTGGAACGCCCAATTGGCCTGCCTTAGGGAAGTTCACAATCGGGAAGGGCTCGCCCCAGTAACGTTGACGGCTGAATAGCCAATCACGAAGTTTGTATTGAACTTCGCGAAGGCCTAATTTTTTACTTTCCAAGTGAGAAAGCATTTTTTTGATCGCTTCAGCTTTAGAAAGGCCATTCAGGAAATCAGAGTTTACCAAAGTGCCTTCGCCTTCGAATGGAAGTTCGTCGCCTCCATTCAAAACACGTTTCACCGGTAAGTTGAATTTCTTAGCGAATTCGAAATCGCGAGAGTCGTGGCCAGGGACGGCCATGATCGCACCAGTTCCATAATCAGTCAGAACATAGTCGGCAATCCAGATTTCAATTTTTTCACCAGTGATTGGGTGAAGAGCGTGGGCCCCGGTGAAGACACCGGTTTTATCTGTCGTTGCTTTGCGGTCGACTTCAGATTTGCGTGAAGTCGCCAAAACATAATCTTCTACGGCAGCATGTTGTGGCTGAGACGTGATTTTTTTAACCAAAGCATGCTCTGGTGCCATCACCATGAAAGTTACGCCGAACAAAGTATCGGGACGAGTTGTGAACACCTCAAATGTTTCAGTTTCGCCTTCAATTTTGAAAGTGATACGAGCTCCCTCGCTTTTACCAATCCAATTGCGTTGTGCTTCTTTGGTGCGTTCAGGCCAATCCACTTTATCCAAGTCATTTAAAAGACGTTCGGCGTAGTCAGTGATTTTAAGCATCCACTGTTTCATCGGAACGCGAATCACAGGGTGACCACCACGTTCTGACTTGCCATCAATGACTTCATCATTCGCAAGAACAGTTTTCAAAGCTGGACACCAGTTCACGGGAACTTCTTTTTGATAAGCTAGTCCACGCTCGTAAAGTTTTAAGAAAATAAATTGAGTCCACTTGTAGTATTTAGGTTCGCAAGTGGAGATCTCTCGACTCCAATCAAAACTAAATCCAAAGGACTGCAAAGTTTTGCGAAAGCTAGCGATAGCTTTATCTGTCGTGATCGCCGGATGAATTCCAGTTTGAATAGCATACTGCTCTGCAGGTAAACCAAAGGCATCATAACCCATCGGGTGAAGCACATTGAATCCATTCGCACGCTTGTAACGAGAAACAATATCCCCAGGAGTATAAGAAGCCATGTGCCCAATATGCAGTCCTGATCCAGAAGGATATGGAAACATATCTAAAGCATAATACTTAGGCTTAGCAGAAGTTGTCTCAGCCTGAAACGCTTTCGCATCGGCCCATTTTTTCTGCCACTTACTTTCATACTCATTAAAATTCAAACCCATACACGCCCCACAAAAGTTGTAAGCAACAATAAATTTCACTAAGACGCTGGCGTAAAATAAACTTTCTTGGATTTTAAATTCTAAGAAAATTTATTAAGCCAAATTCGAAGTTGAAACTCAGCCGCGATCCTCTATGTAAATACCGAAAATTTCACAACAATTCAAACCCTAAGAACACACTTTCGAAGACTTAAATTTCGTCAGCTGGGAGGGGCGGAAGCCTTCCCCTCAGCGCAAGTTCCGCAAGCTCGGCAAAGGTCCACTTTTGAGACTCAAGCCTAGTCGAGCGAGGACTGTCCGAAGCGATGAGGGGAAGGCTTCCGCCCCTCCTAGCTGGACCGAGATCTAAGTCGAAGATCAGACGTAAGGAGAGATTTAGCCCTAAATAAAATCGACAATTTAACCGAAAAGAAGCTCTGAAGTTACACTGGTATGTAAGATGAATTTCCAGGGCACTATTAAACATCCAAAAAGTCGACG
>CAZPYX010000211.1:0-6844 GCA_964590635.1 uncultured Bdellovibrio sp. | reverse complement strand
TTGTAAAAAAAAATTTCGAATGGAGTGACAAAAATTGGGCACAATGCATTCGAGGTTATATTTTTTTTCGTTTCCGTGGAAAACAGGCTCATGAAGGGCGATAGTAGTTTTCGGGCTGTATAAATTTTTAATAAAATCTAAAAGATCTTGATGTGGCTTCATATGCTTGCCTTCTTTGAGTATTCATAAATTGCGGTAAGTCCTTGATTCAGATTGTATTCCGGCTTCCAATTGAAGGTCTTACTGGTCTTACTTATGTCGGCCTTAATTTCAGGAGGGTCGTCTTTTCTTGGTGATCCCAGAGAAATAACTTCCTTTTTCTGGTTGGTTATCTTCAATATAGCCTCCGCCACTTCGCTGACAGATGTGCTTACGCCCGAGCCAACATTAAATGTCCCCGTCGTTTTAGTTTTAAAAACTTTTAAGACAAGAGCGCAAAGATCTCCCACGTAAAGGTAGTCTCTTTTTGTGGTCAAAGTTTGGAGTTCAATTTTTTCTTGAAGGGGATTTAGCGCTTGTTCAAATATTTTTGGAATGAGAAAATTTTCTTTTTGCCCAGGTCCATAGATGTTGAAGGGTCTTAAAATTGTGACGGCGACGCCAAAGTTTTTGGCGTAAAACTGGCAAAGTTCTTCCGCAAGTAACTTGCTGTGACTATAGGGATTGCTTACGCCCAGCGGAGAATCTTCCGAGACCGGATTGCTAATTGGGGTTGCGTAGACAAAGGATGAAAAGTAAATCATGTGGCTATTATTTTTCCTACAATATTCCAAGGCAGCAAGGGTACCCATTGTATTTGTTTTGTAATAGTCGAAGGGGTACTGCCAGCTATCCGGAATAAAAACTTTCGACGCTAAGTGAATGCAGAAATCTGTGGGCGGAAGATTTAAAGCTCCTGAAGTTAGAGCGTCTTTATCTGAGTAAGTATACTCAATAACTTTATATCCGCCTTCAGTAAGATGATGTTTGAGGTGAGTGCCAATAAATCCCGTTGAGCCGGTGATCGCAATCTTCATAATTTTTGCTCCAGTTTTTCAGCAAGAGCTGTTGCCATTGCAAAATCATCCGGTCTGCCGATATCCAGCCATTGCCCGTGATGTTCTCGAACGCTCACAGTTTTTTTTTTATTCAGAAGATGGTGCATTAAATCGTCGAACCCAAAGGCTGTATCTTTCGGTATATGCGAAAGAATCTTTTTGTTTAGCATATAGATGCCCATGCTAACGAGATAGGATTCTACAGGCTTTTCTTTAAAACCAGTGAGTTGACTCGAGTCGTTTGTTTCGAGAATGCCGTAATCTACTTTGTGTTCTCGACGGAATCCCGAGATACTAAAGATGTTTTTTGACTTCACGTGATCGTTGAAAAAGGTCCCGTAGTCTAAATCGGTAAGAATATCTCCATTCATAACTAAAAAGTTCTCAGGCAGATTTTTGAGCAACTTTAGCGGACCCATAGTACTTAATGCCTGAGTCTCTAGGGAGTATGAAACCTTAAGGTCATATTTTTTTCCATCTCCAATGAGTGCCCTGATTAGGGCCGCTTGATGGTTCACGGCCAGTGTGACTTTTGAAAATCCACAGTTTGCTAGTTGCTTTAAAATGATCTCTAGGATGCAGTTATCTCCAATTGGCATCAAGGGCTTGGGGAGTACTGCAGTGTAGGGAAATAGTCTTGTGCCTCGTCCCCCAGCTAGTATTACGGCCTCTTTAAACATTATAAATATCTACCTTATATCTTTTGAGATTATCTTTGTTGGAAAACCAATCGATTGTCTTTTTAAGACCTTCTTCGATATTAAAAGTAGGTTTAAATCCAGTCAGGCTGTTGATTTTTGTATTGTCGCACCATAGACGCATGACTTCTGATTTTCCTGGGCGAATTCTTGCTGGATCTTGAATCCATTGAATATCTTCTTTACCCATTAACTTAGCAATAAGTCGAAAGGTGTCAGCGACCGAGATTTCATAGTTGGAGCCGATATTGATGGTGTCGCCGACAGCTTTATCTGCTTTCGCAAGAGCTAGAAAGCCTTTGCATGTGTCTTCGACATAGTTGAAGTCACGGGTTGGGGTCATGTCGCCAATTTGAATTTCTTTTTTGCCTGAAGCTATTTGAGAAATCATTGTTGGTATGACAGCTCTTGCTGACTGTCTAGGCCCATACGTGTTGAATGGGCGCGCAATAACTAATGGCAAATTGAAGGAGTTGAAAAAACTCATTGCAATGGCATCTGCTCCAATTTTCGAAGCGCTGTAGGGAGACTGAGGTTGCAAGGGATGTTTTTCATCGATGGGAACGTATTGTGCGGTTCCATAAACCTCGCTTGTGGATGTGTGAATGATTTTGCTAACGCCGCAATCGAGGGCTGCCTGGCACATGTTGAGTGTGCCCGTAATATTCGTTTCTACATACATTTGTGGAGCTACATAAGAAAAAGGAATCGCGATCAGCGCTGCTAGATGAAATACTTCATCCATCTCCTTGGTTATGCTTTTGCAGAAGAAGGGGTCGCGAATGTCGCCAGAAATAATCTCTATGTCTTGTTTTACTGGTGAGCTTTCAAGCCATCCCCAATCATTGAAGGAGTTGTAATAGGTAAGAGCCCTGACTTGATAGCCTTCTTTGACCAGTGTCTCAACTAAGTGTGAACCTATGAACCCATCCGCCCCAGTAACGAGGGCTTTTTTGCTTGCCACTGCCATGCTCCTGATTTCGTGTCTTAAAAAGATAAGTATCTAATATGCCTTCAACTAACGTTCATTGCAACAAGAGGAGGCACGGTACCATGATGTCGATCGGTTACTTTAAGTGGATTTAACTGCGGCGCGGCGAGTGTTTATATGATCTTTTGTTGAGAGTTAAATTTTTATGATTTGCTCAAGGCCGTGATTAAATCCATAACCTTCGTATTCATGGCTGTTAGTGAAAGCTGTTCTTCAAATACTTTGCGCGCATTAGTGCTCAAAGTACGGCGCATTTCCTCAGATCGTATGAGCTTTGCAAGAGCTTCTTTTAGGGCTGTTGTGTCGCGGGGCTCGATAATTATGCCTGAATGACCATTTTTGATTACTTCGGGAATGCCTCCAACTTTGGTCCCAACTATTGCACAGCCGGCTCTACAGGCTTCGATAAGGCTATAGGGGAGGCCTTCGTGGTAAGAGGGGAGAACATATATATCGAAATCCGATAGAAAGGTTGTTGCATCCTCTACATAACCATGAGTTTCAATATTGATTGAGGTCTTTGTTATTTCTTTTATTGCTTGAAGCTCACTGCCGGTGCCGACAATAATGAGTCGGATATTAGCAAAGTCCTTTTCGAGTTGAAGAAATGAGCTTACTAACTCATAAATTCCTTTGTCTCTTTCAACGCGAGATAGAAAACCGATTTTAATGAGGCCTGATTTTTGTCGCCTGGCTCTCTCGACCGCTATTTCTTCCAAACCATTTCGGATTATTGCTATTTTAGCAGAGGAGAATTGAAAACTTTCTGTCAACGCATCTTTGATATTTGTTGCATTGACGATTGCATAATCAAGTTTTTCTGAAAGTCTACTGTCGACATATCGCCAAAACTTTCGCATGAACCATTTTGACTTGCGGGCGGGCGTTCCGACAATGCTCATGACGCATTTTGTATTTTTAGGCAAGAAAAATGCAGTTAGAAAAACCAAATAGAGCGAGGCCGGATAGCCGCCATTAGTTAATATAATTAAGTCAGGTGATAATAGGGCTATTTTTCGTTTTAGTGATAATAATGAGATGAAGTTGCCAGCTATGATGAGTGGCGAAAATATTAAACGTAGAATGGCACGTACGATTTTGGGTAAATGTCTAACTCTTTCAGCGAAATTATAAATGTCTATTTCTTGTGAGCTAGATAATGGTTGTTTGAGTCTTTTTAAATTAAAAAAATTCAGACCATTTTTGTTGCAAATAAAGTGTACTTCCGAAAAACAGAGGCTGCAGGAGTTAATGAGATCCTCAGTGTATTTATTTCCGCCACCAAAAGTTCGATTTTCGGTTATAAATAAAACTTTATTTTTATTCATTCTTTTTCATGATGGCCATTTGGTAGCTTGCCGTCCAAGAAAAGTTTGCGTGTCCAAACAAGGCGTTCAAAATCTTATTTAAGATTTTGAATAAGATTCTGATGGGTTTTTTTTCTATTTGTCCGAGTGGAAAAAGTCCGGGCTCATAGCCACCAACATTGGAATTTGCCAATACCTTGAGGTTATTTTTTTTGGCGTAAGACGAAAAAATATTGAGATTCATGGTTTTTAGGTTGTTCGATTGTAACAACTTATGCACAACGTAGGAATCCACGATTTTTTTGATTGGATAATTTAGTCCAATAAAGCGAGGAATTCCAATAATAAGATATCCATTTTTCTCGATAAGATCCAGATGCAGATCCAGCACATGTTCAAAATCGTCAAAATGTTCAATAAAGCCAAAAGACATGACCGCGTTAAATTTTTTTTTATTGTTTAGATTAAAAAAGTCGCCGGTTAAAACCTCGTAGTTTTTTATCTTGAGTGCTTTCATATTTTCGACCGTTTTGGCCGCTGCTTCAGCGACATACTCAATGCCCGTGACTCGACAT
This sequence comes from uncultured Bdellovibrio sp., assembly GCA_964590635.1. Lineage (GTDB taxonomy): Bacteria > Bdellovibrionota > Bdellovibrionia > Bdellovibrionales > Bdellovibrionaceae > Bdellovibrio. The sequence goes on along the minus strand of CAZPYX010000211.1, from coordinate 2,236 downwards.
TTGTATTCTTGGCCCAAAAAGCCCATCCACTTTCCCGGTGCGCAGCCAACCTCAAGAACGGCGTCGTCGGAATTAAGCAGAATGTGCTTTTTTAAGCACTTGGCGATAACTCTGTCGTTTTTGAAGCTATAGTCAACTATCACTGGGATTTTAATATTGCGCCAGTAATCAGACCAGAATGTGACTGTTGTCAGGTTGTTTTCCATAAGGTGCGTTGACTCTATAATTGGGGTTGCACTTATTGCAATTGTATTTTTTAATTAATTAGCTCTCTCGTTCATAGACACTGAATGGGGGATGAGTTGATTGTCGGTGCAAAGTCTTTTTGATTTGGATGCGAAGATAGCATTATATTTCAAGTCAAATCAAGTCAGTGCAACATTTGGTTAGGATCTGTTCTTGATATGAAACCCCCTCTTTTTTCTGTGGTCATCCCAACATACAACCATGCCATTTTCCTCCAGAAGGCGCTAGATTCGCTTGTAAGTCAGACATATCAAGATTGGGAGGCCATTGTTGTTAATAATTTTTCAACAGATAATACGGAATCTATTGTCGCCAATTACGCAGATCCGCGGATTCGCCTTTTAAATTTCAGTAACCAGGGTGTGATTGCGGCCTCGCGCAATCAAGGATTGGCGAGTGCGTCAGGTGAATATGTCGCTTTTTTGGATTCTGATGATTATTGGTACCCCGAGAAGCTTGAAGCATGCCTGCGATTTATTGAGTTCACTGGGTGTGATTTCATGTGTCACGGCGAGCATTTGATTGAGAATGATCATATAATTGCGACATGGTCTCATCGAAGTACTATGGGATATTTGAGGCTTTTGATTTTTGGTAATAAGATTTCCACTTCCGCCGTTGTTGTTAAAAGAAATATCTTGTTAGAGGTTGGCGATTTCTCAACCAAGTCCGAATTTATCACTGCAGAGGATTATGAGCTCTGGTTGCGGATTTTAAAAAAAGGATATTCGTTTAGGTTTTACTCCAACATTCTTGGAGGACATCTGAAACACAGCTTTAACCAAAGTTCTGCTGTTCAAAGACATTTTAGTGCCGTGGTTGCTGTGGTCGAACAGAATTTCAAGAGTTTGAGTCCGATCTTGGTAACATTTATTCTTAAACCGCAGGCCTACTCTGTTATTCACTGTGCTGCAGCTAGGCAGTTTATGTCTCAGATGAATTTTCAATCGGCCTTTAAATTTCTTTTTAAAGCCATCGTGTACAATCCTTTCAGAGTTAAGAATTACGTGATCTTAGGCTTGGCGGCAGTTCAGGATCTGATTAAGAGGTTCGTTTGACTCGAGCTTCGGGAACTCCAATTAAGGTGCTGATTACGGGCGCCACTGGCTTTTTGGGGGCCCGTTTGTTTTCATTGTTGAACCAGGTGGGGACCTACAAGTTGTTTGTGGGAGCCAGGGACTTCCAGTCATTAGATCGAATTTTCGATATTAAACCGGATCAAAAAAGATTTTTCCGCCTCGATCAGGCGTCCACCATGTCGACCGCTTTAGACGGCGTTGATGTTGTGATCCATTTGGCGGCCTTGGGGCATCGGGATTGCGAAAAAGATCCTCTGGCTGCCCAGGCTTGCAATGTCGATGCTGTACGAGCGTTGATGGTGGCCAGTCTTCAGAAGGGCGTTCGGCAATTTATTTATCTGTCGACATTTCATGTCTATGGGAAAAATGCACAAGGGCTTATCACTGAACAAACCCAGCCGCAGCCGATGAATTCCTATGCCTTGACTCATTTGCTGGCAGAGCATGAGATCCTTAAGGCGCCAGGAGCAATTCAAAAAACTATTATAAGGCTTTCTAATAGTTTTGGCTTACCGCTGATAGAAAGTCCTTCCGCTTGGGCTTTGGTGGCTAATGATTTTTGTTTGCAGGCCATGCGTGATCATAAGATTGTAATTCAAAGTTCTGGGCATCAGCGTAAAGATTTTGTGAGCTCGAAAAACTTATTTGCCTGCATAGATTTCTTACTCGAGCATCCCGATGTTGATGGTGTGTTTAATCTGGGGTCCGGTAGGACCTTGTCCTTGCTGGATCTTGCTAAGTGCATTCGAAAAATTTGTCGCGCTGAATTTCAACGAGATGTTGAGATTGAAGTCCTAGGTGATCAGCCGACGGCAAAGTCGCAGGTTGATTTTATTTATTCGTCAGAGAAAATTTTAACACGCGGCTTTCAAATGTCTCAATCAGTCGAAGAAGGGCTGAAAGAGTTGCTC
>CAZPYX010000210.1:0-7185 GCA_964590635.1 uncultured Bdellovibrio sp. | reverse complement strand
GAGAAAATACTCGCCTGAGAAAACAGGCCCTTTAAATTTGTAGACAAAATCGTAAAAGTTTCCCAGCTAAAAGCGTCTTGTTTGGCAGCAACAACAAATGAATAACCTGCACTATGCCAAACTAAAACTTCACCCGCACCACAAGACACTGTCGGCAAAGGAGACAAGCCCGCCGTATTCAGCACCTGCTTATAATCAGGCTTCGTGATATTCCAATTAGCACCATCCCACATTATACTTTGCCCCGTGCTCACACCACTAAAGATGGACACAACTGGCGTCGTAGAACCCGTCGCAACAGAAAGAGGACTTGCCGCACTGACGTTATTAACAGTGTTCAAGGCACTTGAGTTAGTGATTTTCAAACCACCAACAGATTGTATGATAGTTACGCCATTCGTTCCTAAAACATTTTTATATTCCAATCCCGTTCCTGCCGCATTCATACCAAGAATTTGATTTGAAGCACCTAAAGACGAAAGATTCGTCCCGCCTTTATCCATCGGTATAGTTCCAGGAATATTCGTCAGGTTCAAATTTGTAAGCTGACTGCCATCCACCGCAGGAAGTTTATCTCCTGCTCCTACTTGCAAAATCTGATTCGGATTTGTTCCCACATCCAAAGACAATGAAACTTGATGTGACGATGGTGTTGAAAGAACACCCGTTCCTTCCGCAATAGAATTCAAAAATCCCAAAACTTTTGAGGTCGTTCCATCATAGTAATAAATCAAATTGTCAGAGCTATTATACCAAATTTGGCCCTCGGTCATCTGACCCGCAGCGACCATACTCGTTGCCTGACTGGAAGTGAAGCGTCCCAGCCCCACAGCAGCTTGACTGACCGTATTCCCTGACAGAATGCCACTCAGAACTTTGAAGTTAGCAATAGTAAGATTTCTAGAAGCCGCAACATTTGCACTTGTCGCACCTGGAACGCGCATCACTTCAGAAGCTGGCAAAGTTCCAAGCACAGCCGAGTCCGCAGAGTTCACTGCATTATAAGAATTGAAAGCATAAGGAATTGCTTTTAAAGTTTGCGGATCTAAATCCACAACCTCAGTGCCCACATCAAATGAAATCTGCACTTTCATGTCTTTGTCGTTAGACGTGATCACACCAGGACAAACCGATGACAAATCCGTTCCAGTGATAAAGATCTGACTGAACTGATAGGTCCCGACATCTGTTCTTATTCCGCCACCTAATGCCAGCTCGAAAAAACCATCAACCACGGGAACCGTTTGAGTTTCCGTATAAATGTCACAGGCAAGATCATAGCTCTTAACTCTTAGGGTAAAAATCACTCCTGCATTATTAAGAGGACGTCCATCCGGCTGAACAATACGTCCCTTGAAATGAGGATTGAAACGAGTGCTGCTAGCCGAAGCCGGCTGCACGAACAAAGACAGTATCAAAATGAAGATACTGAAGATTCCGCCAAAAGTTCGACTTATCGAAGGGGCAATATTTTTTTTCATAATATCCCCCAACTATTGATAGCCTGACTGCCAGCTCACAAAAACTGCTGAACCAGCTCTTACGAAAGTGAAAATTGTTGAGCCACCACTTACCGTCGGGCCAATGGCTGGAACAAATTTAAATGCTCCTGTTGCCAAAGAGTCCGGAGAAGACTGAGAGAAGTCACAAGTGCCAGACGTCGTCCCGTTTACAATCAAAGTGTAAGAACCACCGTCACGCATATTTGAGAATGTCCAACCAGGAGAGCAAGATGCTGTCGTATATTGAATATTACCATTATCCCAATTAAAACTAGTTGCGGCCGTTGCGTTATAACTTGCTGTCAAACGCACTTGACCTGTCACCGTCAACTTAGATGTCGGAGCGGCATCACCAACTCCTACGTTACCGCTGGAGTCAATGGTCATGCGTACAAGGTTGTTAGTTTTAATACTCACTCCGTAAGCATCATTAGTACCAAGACTGGCCACCGCTCCAAAAGAGTTTCCATTTTGAACGTAAGCAAAGCTATTGACGTCAGTGCTTGCAATGTTTCTGAAGCTTGGCGCGACCGCTCCTCCAGAAGTCGGTCCTGCTAAGAAGGTATTGGCAGATTTAGATGACCAATTGATATTCGCATCGTTCACAGTCACATTAGAGCATTGGAAATTGTCACTTGCTGACACCCATGCGATAGACTGTCCCGCAGTACAATCTGCCGCCGGCCACGGAGACACTCCTGAGTTATTAACAAGATCATGAAGATTCAACGAACTAACATTCCAACTTCCAGCACTCCAACGCAACGTTTGACCAGTGGAAGTTCCCGCTGTTATTCCCAAAGCAGGAGTTGTTGAACTAGTTGCAACAACTAACGGAGCCGTTGCAGAGACATTTGTCACCGTTCCAACGGCTGTCACTGTGATAGCATTTGCTGACTGAGTAACAGTGACTCCAGAGCCACCAGTGACAGTCTTATATTCCATCGCAGTTCCAGCGTTGTTCACCCCTAAAACCTGATTGCTCGTGCCTGAAGCAGACAATCCAGTTCCACCCTTGTTAACAGGAACTGCGGAACCAAAACTTGCTGGATTCAGATTTGTTACTTGCGAAGCATCTACGCTTGGCAAACGTGAAGAGCCATCTAGTTGCACGATTTGATTGGCACCTGTTCCTGCATCTACAGAAACAGTACCTGTCGCTGTGATCGCTCCTCCAAGTAATCCGTTGCCGGTGTTGACTTGAGTGACTGTACCACCGCTTGAAGTATTGGTAATTGTGATTCCACCAGCAGAATGAGTGATGACAATACCGGGACCTGCAGACAAAGTTTTATTCTCAAAAGCTGTTGCCGCAGAGTTCATTCCTAAAACTTGGTTCGCCGTCCCTAAAGCACCTAAGCCCGTACCACCGCGATCAATCGGTAAAATACCCGTCGTGATCTTTGCCGCATCAAAGTTCGGAATATTCGCAGCAGGCACAACACCTGTCACATTAGAAACCGGAACTGAAATATCCGCACAAGTAAATTGATCTGAAGTCGATGACCACAAACACCCTGCCCCGCAGTACAAGATGTTGCCGGCAACGGTGACAAAGACATGTTGTTGCTTAGATCGGTATAATTTAATTTGCTAGAAACCCAAGCGCTGCCGTTCCATCGCAAGCTGTCTCCGACAGAGCCGCCGGGAGACAAAGATAAGAACGGAGTCGTCGAGTTGTTAGTAGCAACAATTGGTGCCGCTGCAGTCACCGTGGAAACAGTACTTCCGCTGCCTGTTGAATTAATAGTAATTCCACCTGCAGAGTGAATCACCGTAATGCCGGTACCAGCCGTGATGTTTTTATATTCTAAACTGTTTGCAACGTTGTTAACGCCCAACACCTGGTTCGCCGTTCCCATTGTTGATAAGCCCGTACCACCTTTGGCAACTGGAACAATCCCAACATAAGAGCCTGTATTCAAGTTTGTAAGTTGAGAACCATCGATAGCAGGAAGTTTTCCGCTGCCGTCAATTTGAACGATCTTCCCTGCTGTGGTTCCCACATCGACAGCAATAGTTCCTGCTGTATGAATGGGGCCACCCAGAAGCCCCGTTCCGGTATTTACTTGTGTCACCGCTGTCGCTGGATCACACATCGTTTGATCCGACGTTCCGTTATAATAACGAATTGAGTTCGAATCTGTGTTGTACCACATCTGCCCCGGCTGAAAAGTTGTAGAGCCTTCTTGAGCTGACGTGTAGGTTCCTAAACCTAGAGGTGTCTGATCAGACCCGACACCATTTAAGAAATCTGCCAATCTTTGAAATTCGCTAATTGAAAGATTGCGCGATCTCAAAGAACCATCGGCGCTCGCGCCACTGACAGTTAGAACTTCGCTAGATGGAACGCCACCAATTTTGGCAGCATTTTGCGCGTATTGAGACTGATAGGATTCGAATGAAAAAGGTTGCGCCTTGATCGGTTGGCTCGCTAGGGATAGCGTTTCTCCAGCAATATTAATTTTCACCACGATTTTTCTATCGTCAGCAGGACTTGGAGAATTATAACCCGGACACACTGCCGTAAAATCAGTTCCCGTTATAAATACCTGATTAAAAGTATAAGCCGCAGAACCTACGCGTGCGCCAGAGCCCACTAAAATATGGAAATAGCCCTGCAAAATATTTGCAGATTGATTCTCTTCATAAAGAGTACAACTTTCATCGGGAGTTTTAATTTGAACATTGAAGGACGCCGTCTCACTGATAGGCGTTCCGTCGTTTTTCACGACACGTCCCTGGAAGGGAATCAAAAAGCGACTTTGAGCCCACGTTGGCGTGGTCACAAAAAAATAAATCGCTGTAATCAAAGTCCAAACTATGCGCCTCATGTACGTCCCAAGGTTAGGCTATATATCTGACTTATCGCTTATCGACGTGTTCCGAAAAGAGCTAAAGGAACAATTAAGAATCGGTTAATTTTTACTGTTCTAATATTGTTTCAATATAATAAAATGGAAACAATCATTCAGGTTATCAGAACAATGCTCAACTTTTGATAATCCTAATCTGATGTTCCAATCAAAGAGCCCGCAGCTCCGACCAAAGACATACGAACTGTCCAACCATTCTTTTGCTGGAAGTTGTTGTCGGTCGATTCTCCGGCTGTCGTCATAACAATATATTTATTGAATTTAGAGCTTAGAACTTGCTGCTTTTTCATATCGGCGCCGGATCCAACCAAAGATGCATGGTTGTCTTTGACGGCTGCAGCGATCCCAGTCAATGCGCCGGCCTCGCCAAAGGTGTCTCCGATAGAGGCATCTATTGAACAGGCCGTTAAGAACGGTACAAATATGATCAGGTACGTCCAGGTTTTCATGTACCATCTCTTCGGTCGATTTTAGCCAAATCATAAGTCTGTTAATTTCCCCACCCATTTCCGTCTCAAAATAAGAATCCCAGACCCTTTGAAAGACTACGTTTCAGCTGCTTCCACTTCTAGAGTTGCAATTCAAATGCGGTAATTCTTACTTCTGGGCTCTCATATAATTCATGGGACGCTTAGACTTTAGATTTCACTGGCCTTATTCACGTTCCGATGGTCAAGTCCCTACGGTTGAGGTCCTATATGAAAATCTGTATCTCCCTAGTCATCACTTTGCTTTCATCATTCGGTTTTGCGCAAAACCTTACGGGCAAAGTTTACTCGAACAAAGAGTTCGCAGAAGCCAGTCAGAATTTTCTATTCAGTGACTTTGGCGCCATCAACAAACACTCCTTAGCTTCAAATACAAACACCGTTCCTAAAGAGATCGCTCTTACCGCTTTAGTTCTTGAAGGTCGTCGCAAAGGCTGGATCGGAGAGTTCAGTATGGATTATAAAGCCGTACTTTCGCGCTTTGGTTTCTTCACCCCTAGTGTCGTCTTGAATGCCCCGGTCGAAACAAAAACAAATTTTAAAAGCTTACCGATGGGCCTCACTGAGGCAGAGATCGACATGGGTTTAGGAATCAAACTGACCGGCATGAATGTCTCGTGCGCCGTTTGCCACTCGGGTCACTTGTATAATGAAAAAGGTGAAGCGACTGCACAAACGTGGATGGGCTTACCAAATACATCGATCAACTTGGAAGGCTACTCACAAGCGGTTTACCAAGGCATGAGAATTATTTCGAACAACATGGGTGGAACTTTCCGTTTGATGACCAATATGTTTCCAGAAATGGGCTTTAAAGAAAAAATCATCATGAGGACCGTCGCTTTTCCTCGCGTGAAGAAAGCCATTCGCACTATGGAAGATCTTTACCAACAAGCTTTACCATTTAAAAACGGCGGACCTGGCATCACCAATGGTGTTGCGGCGTTGAAACTGCAACTGGGCTATTTGAAAACTGACAAAATTCAACCCGAATATGGTTTTACTTCCATCCCCTCTTTAGGAGATCGTTTCTTTAGAAGCTCTTTGTTGTGGGATGGTGTTTATGCTTCACCAAACATGGATCGCAATGCAGAACGATCTTCTTGGAATCAACAAGACGAAGATTTCTTAAATGCCGTGGCAGCTTTATTTACGATTCCAACGATGGGCCAAAGTGTCGAGGGCGCCTTGGCCAATACTCCCCGCGTGCAGAAATCTTTGAATGTGATCTTCACAAAATACGAAGCCCCCGCCTTCCCCGGTGAGATTGATATTGTTAAAGCTCAACGTGGTTATGAGGTTTTCGATAATAACTGCGCCAAATGTCATGGCACCTATCAATGGGATGTGCAGACTGGCACTCGCCCCAAGTTGGTGAGCTTTCCGAATCGCATGGTCTCTCAAGAAAACATGGAAACAGATCCGACCAGATGGCAGGCCGTCACTGATGACTTTGTTGAGAAGTTTAATAAGTCACCCATGGCAAAGTCGGCGGTGGTTGCGCGCGCAAAGGGCTATACCGCTCCGTTATTGAATTCTTTATGGGCCACATCGCCTTACTTGCATAATGGGTCTGTGCCGACGTTGTGGGATATGATGCATCCAGAGTCTCGCCCCGCAAAATTCATGGTTGGCGGTCATAACTTAGACTTCCAAAAAATGGGGATCAAATTGGTTTATGACAAGGCCAGAGGGGCTTGGGTGTATCCTGCGGATGTGAAGCCTCATTCGGTGCCTGTACTTTACGATACGACCTTGCCAGGACAAGGCAATGGGGGCCACACCCGTCAGTTCGTGAAACTGAACGAAGATCAGAAATCAGACCTCATGGAATATCTAAAACTGCTGTAAAAGCATGCAAGCTAGCCTCCAACTGCGTCCGCAAAGGCTGGTTTCGATTGGCGCAATGCATCTTTGATTGATTTCAGAGAGGAAAATCCGTAACTTGGCGTTTCGAAACTATTCTTGTTGGGGTGTCGACAAGTTGGTAAGTCAACAGATTTTGATTCTGTCATTCGCAGGTTCGAGTCCTGCCACCCCATCCATTTTTTCAGCAATAAATCAGTTTTAAAAATTTAGAAAAATCAGAGGTTTAGAAAATAACCTCAGTGATTGTTGTTTCCATTAATTCTCCGACAGAACAGCCGAGCCATCCGGCTCCAATAACTACGAGACGGGATTTTACTGGTGGCATTTCTTACGCCCTTTCTTTCGCTAAAATCCTATTGATCCTTTGAGCATCTTGTTTATCTTTAATCAGTTCCTTCCCGAATCCGTGGAATCTCCGCAGCAAAGCTCCTCAAAATCTAGAATTTCATT
>CAZPYX010000209.1:0-7206 GCA_964590635.1 uncultured Bdellovibrio sp. | reverse complement strand
CTGAAATTGAGGAACTTTTCAAGGAAGTCATCAGAAAGCTTATCGGCTTTACGGTTGTTATTTATCTGACTCCAGCGCTGATTGCCTGTATAGATGAATTGAAGCTTGAAAGTGTTTTGCAACTCTTTGCTTCCGGTCACAGTCAAACGCATGGTGCGATCATTATCGATCAACCAAGTTTCTTTTAAATGAAGTGTATCTTCGCCGTTTGCGAACTGAACTTCTTGTTCGACTGCATAGATTCCTGATCCCGCATTTTCAGAAGTTCTTTGTAAAATAGTGCGCGTAGGAATGATGTAAGCAGATGCGATGAGCGGAGCTAGCACAAAAGCTGCGGTTGCCATCCAAATTTTCTTCATAAGAACCTCACTATCAATAGCCTTAGAAACGTTTAACAAGTTCCTGAATATAAGTTTTAAGATCTTTGCTGAGCTCTGGATTTTTCAAAGCCAACTCAATATTTGCTTGAAGGTATCCGAGCTTATCACCAGCATCGTAGCGATCTGCAGTGAATGTCATCGCATTCAAGCCTTTAACTTGGCACAAAAGCTTCATGCTATCGGTCAATTGAATTTCACCATTCAAAGTTGGCTTCGCATTTTGCAGAATGTCCATGATGGCGTTGTCAAAAACATAGCGGCCCGGAAGAGCCCAGCGACTGGAAGTTTGATCCGGCTTTGGTTTTTCAATCAAAGACGTCACCTTAAAAAAGCCCGCAGAGTTTTCCTCCACTTCCGCGATTCCGTATTTAGAAACGTCTTTTTCGCCAACTTTCATCACTGAAATTGTCGAAACATGGGTTTGCTCAAAAGACTTTACTAGTTGTGCAGTCACATTGTCTTCGCCGTTAGATTCCATGGTGATTTCGTCACCCAGAAGAACTGCGAAAGGCTCTTTGCCAATGATCGGAAGGCCGCAAAGTACTGCGTGGCCCAAGCCCATAGCTTGTTTTTGACGGATGCTGATGATGTTCGCTTTATCGCGAATTTTGGTAACGCGCTCTAAAAGTTTTTCTTTTCCGTCTTTAGCCAGTTTGTCTTCTAGCTCATAAGAAGTATCGAAGAAATCTTCGATCGCATGTTTTCCGCGGCCCGCAATAAGAACGATGTCTTCGATGCCTGCCTTAACTGCTTCTTCGACGACATAAAGAATGATAGGAGCATCCACAATCGTGAGCATTTCCTTCGGAACGGTTTTAGTGGCTGGGAGAAAACGGGTTCCTAGACCTGCGGCTGGTATAATGGCTTTTTTTACTTTTGACATCCCTATATGAATCTCAAACGTTTCATTCTAAGACAAGTCATATTGAGTCTTGTCTTAATCTGAGAAAAGAGTTGTGTTTTATCAACAAGATTCCGATGAGCATGTTAGTCTAGAGTTCGGGGGATCAGTCCATGAAAGTACGTTTTAAAAGAACGACCTGGCGTGCGTTTGGAGCTATTGTCGCTTCTGGCATTCTTGTCGTGTCGTTTCAAAACTGTGGTAAAGCCGGTTTTGACTCGTCACTGGACGGTGAGTTAAGTTCTGCAGCCGTCGATGCCGCACTTGCTGCTAAATACGGGGCCAATGTTGGCGCCAAGGTGTCGGCTATTCCTTTTTCGTTTGACGGTGGTTTTGACCAAATCACATATAATTCCTGCTCAGAGTCAACTTTATCTGGCAACACTGCTGCCTTTTTCTCGATCAAAGCTGGTGCCTACGAAACCATGGGTATTAAGCTCAGCGATGACTTTTTTAATTATGTGAATACGAACAATGGTTTCAGCGCCAACTATCCAGAGACTGTTTTAAGTAAAGGACAGTATGCGGGATTCCTTGCAGATTCTCCGGCCAATAAAGGCGCTGTTGCCAACGCTGCGATTCGTTCCCGTTCGAATCTATTTAATGTTTATTCTTCAAGTACTACGGTGACTTTGGGAACGGATGTTGTGGGCATGGCCGGCAACCTTACGGATTCTCTTGTGATGGATGGTCTTACGACTCAGACCTCTGCCTATACGCATTACTTTCCATTCTCCCAAGATTCTCGCAATGTCGAGGCAACTTTCTACTTTAATAAAGATCAGGGTGTTGCGGAAGGTTTCCGCAAAGTTCTTATTGGTGATGGTGTCTTGAGTTTCACTTATCTCAGTAGTTCATCGGATCCAAATTTGATTCGCGCTCCAAGCAGCACAGCACCGGCTAAGGCCGCTTATGGAAAAGGCTATAGTATGGTCTTCTCTAAGGCGGGATCTTATATCAATGAGCCAGCGAATGTTTTGACTCAACTTCAAGAGAACGACCTGAAAGGTTCTTCAAGCAGCGTGGCTTGGACTTGTGCTCGCAAATATCAAGTGGTTAGGGTTGCTGATCGTGCAACATACTGCCCAGCAATTACAGATGCAGACTTGGCCTCTGCAAACGGCCCTTATATTCGCCGAGAGTTAGACATTGCTCGTCGTCACATGCGCGCAGATCAGTGGGACATCAATCCACTACTTCGTTGCATGGTTCCTAAGGATAATATTTCTTGTTATAATGAAGAGTTGATTAACGGCGCTGCTGCGGGAGTCGAATATGATACTTCGGCTGCTTGCTTTAACCCGCTAGTACAAGCGGGTAACTATGCTACACCAATTCCGACGAAGCGCTGCGCGGCTTACGTTTCGATTTGCACGCGTTTCTAGTTCTTAGCAACGCGCGCGGCAAGTTGTTCTTGCATATGATACGGATAAGCTTTGATGTAATTTAAAGGGTCGACCATTCGGCCCTTATTTTTTACTGCAAAATGCAAATGGGCTCTGGTGCAATAGCCAGTGCAACCGACTTCCGCAATCTTTTCCCCAGCAGATACTTTTAATCCCTGACGAATCTTTCTATCAATTCTATAAAGGTGATCATAAGCCGTTTCCATGCCATTGGAATGTTGAAGAACGATGTAATTTCCAGCTGCATGGTTGTTGCCATATCTAACAACGACTCCTTTTCTGGCGGCTAAAACAGATTCTCCAATAGGAAGTTCAAAATCTACGCCTAAGTGAGGCTGACGTCTGCCCGTGATAGGGTGAAGTCGATGGGGTTGAAAAGTGCTGGCAATTTTAAGATAGTTCACAGGGGCGTAAAGAGGACGCTTCTCTAAAAGGTCATCGCTATTAAAGAAAACTCCTCCGTCGTTGTTGCGTACGAATCTTTTTCTGACATCGCGACCATCAATTTCTAATGAGGTCTGCATCACTTCGCCATAGGTAATGAAATGACCGCCTTCATATTTTTTTTGAACTGTGAGCCAAAAACGGGCTCCACGTTTCAAATCCTTGGCGTGGCGAATATCGAAAACATAAGCGTCAGTGAAGCGGCTGGCGACGAAGTTGCTATCCATTTTTGCTAGAACACTGCCCAAGATAGAGCCATGGATGCGGCCTTCGACACGTTGTAAAGTCACCTGATAGTTGGGCGCATACGGAGTCGCTGTGACTTTGCCTTTGGCTTTCAAGATCTTAAATGCTGCTCGAGTTTGTGAGTCGAACATACGAAGTTCTGTTTCGCCGTTTTCTTTGCGCACTAGATATTTTGTATCCAGAGTCAGAAAAAGCCGACGCAATTGCGCATTAGAGCCTAAAACAATCTCGCGCTCACGAGCGGAAAAGCCATTTTTAAGAAGAATTGAAATCAGTGTGTCACCAGAACGGATAGGTTTTGCAGTAAAGTTGTTGGCTGCAGCCTGGACCGATGGGTAGTATGTGCATGCAACAACAAGTGCACACACAAATCGTGCGAGGTGAATCATCATGCTCCGTCCTTTGAGCTTAATTAAACTTTCTGTTTTATTTCTTGTTTATCTTAGCGTGAATACAGCCTTCGCCCAAGTTTATAAGTCTTCTGTCTCGGCTGCGACGGGCGGAACTGGACGTGCGGCCATAGAGCCAGGCGATGTGTTGTTGTTGAATCCCGCGGCTTTGCCACATCTCAAAGGCCGTTTTATTTTTGGATCTTTTGCCAAGGATGAGTTCGCAGCAAGTTTGAGTGACAACACAGAAGAAAGTGCGCTTCCCGCAGGCTTCTCATTTGTACAAAAAAAATCGGACAGCTTTTTTGGAGATTTGAAAGAGCAAGATCTAGCGGTTTCGATGGCGGAATTTTTCGCAGATAAATGGTCCGTGGGTTTGACGGGTCATTACTTAGAGCAAAGGGTTCCGCAAGCTTCCTACACTCAGACAAATGCAGACTTGGGATTTATGTACACTCCCACTTCAAATATGGGTTTGGGTTTGGTGGTTTATAATGTCTTCGGGGAAAAGGGGACAATTCCGAAAGAGTTTCGGGAAAAGACCTCTGTGGCCGGGGGCTTCAACTATATCTATAAAAATGCCATCCGTTTTCGCTTAGACGCCACTTCGGAGTCCGTTTTTGGGGTCGGATTGGAGACCTATTTGAATAAATTCCTCATTACCCGCTTCGGATATTCTGATGATGTAGATGATGAAAGGCAGCTTTTGACCGTGGGATTCGGTTTTAACGGCCCTAGATTCCAGCTCAACTATGCTTACCAGGCAAATACGCAAAAGTCGGGGGATTATAGGCATTCGGTTGACTTGGTGATTCCGTTTTGATAACTAACTCTCTCTGTCAAAATCTTCGGGGGTTAACATGGCTTCTAAAACTAAAAAAACTGAGTACATTCGCGAAAAGAAGAAATCTACTAGCGGCAAAAAGCGTAAAGCTGCTGTTCGCACAAATGGAACTACAAAGTCTTCTAAGACTCTTTTCAAAGACTAATTTCGTAGAGATTTTAAGTATTTAGAAATAAAAAAGCCTTTGGTCGTTTGGCCAAAGGCTTTTTCCTTTTGTATTTTTCGTTTTGAATCTTCAAAGGCTATTTTCTGATTTCTTGCTCGAGGCACCTTTCAGCGCCTCTGGCCTTCTCAAATTATCTTTAAAAACTATCTTTGGCTTACGGCTGTTCTTAAACGTCCGCCGTCTTCTTGCATTCCACCTTTAAGGTCCCAACGGAATGGAAGCTCAACCCAGCCTTCTTGGCCTGGATAGAAGCGCCATTTTTTCAAGGCATTCAAAGTCTTCATATCAAGATTTTGGAAGCCCGTGGATTTTCTTAACTGAAATCTTGTGACGTAACCGTCTTTTGTTACGTAAGCGATGTACGTTAATTGACCTGAGTCACCACGACGACGTTCTTCACGATCATACTGTGGACGTGGATTGCCTGGCATTTGACGAAGCTGTTCAAGACTGCGAATGCCGGTTGGTGAACCTGCCACTTGAGTTCCAGCCACCGCAGCACCATTGTTGCCGGCGCCAGCACCTTGTTCTTGCCCACGGCCATTTCCGCCACCACCTAAGCCAGCTTTTTTTGCATTAGCAGCTGCAGCTGCACGAGCAGCATTTTCGCGAGCGGCGGCTTCTTGAGCTGCTGCCGCAGCAGCATTGGCGCGTTCTGAAGCAATGGCTGAAGCGATCGCCTTCGCATTATTCTTACGCATAGATTGTTGAAGAGCTGCGAAGCGAGCTGCATCTTCTTTGTTTTGATCATCAAGAGATTTTAATTCTTCATCTTGTTCAGCAGCCAAAGCTGAAGCCATCGCATCCATTTTTGATTTCTCATTCGCAAGAGCTTGCTTATGAGACTTATCGATATTTGCGAAGTCATCATTGAAATCTTCATTCAAGTCCGAGCGAGCATTGGCGTTTGCAAGTTCACCTTGATCCAATTCCGGTGCTTCAATGTCATCAATGGTCATCGGCACAGCTTTGAAGTTAGTTTTCGGAGCAATACTGCGCGCCGCTTTTGCGCCGGCGATGCGACCCTTCGGAGATTTTGCTGAAGTCGATTTAACAGCTTTAGCCATCTTAACTGACTTTGCAGATTTAGCCGCAATCACTACGTCACCAGGGCCACCAACATCTTTGGCAGCTGCTGCAGGAGCGGGAGCCGGAGTTACAGGGGTCGGTTTTGACTTTGCGATGGGGGTTCCACCTTGAGTTGGAGGAACCTTCGCTCCACGAGCTTGCAAGCGGGGTGCTGGTGTCTCTTCAAGTTCAACGGTGATAGTTTCGGTTTTAACTTCTTCAACCAAGGGAACTGTCATCATAGCGATCGCTAAAATGGCTGCGGCATGAATCGCCATGGACATGGTCATGAAGCGAGAGGTTTTACTTTGTTCTGGCTCTGTGTGTGCGAGTCTCCAGGTATTGTAGTCCATCGCCGTCGAACCTAGATTCGCGGAACTTTGAGGCGTACTTTGAGACTGCTGCTTGTCGGCTTGTTGAGTCTCTTCGGTGAAATTCATCGAAGGCAATTCAAACAGACTTAGCTGATTTTCGTGGTTGTTTTCACCACTATTTAGATCAAGACCCATAAATACTCCTCTGGCATAAGAGGAAGCATTATCAATTCCTAGGCCATGTGCAGAGGGCGTAGGTTCTAGCTGATGGGGCAATGTCGGGTAATAAATTCAGGGGTGTTCGGGCGCTTGTCAGTCCGCAGTGCCTAAATACACGAGGGTGATTCTTGCTAAGTTTAGAGGGCTATTTCAGACTTTAAAGCAAGTAGCTAAACATTCACGGAACAGGAGACTGAATATGAACCGTTTCTCAGCAACCGGTATTTTATTTGTAGTGCTTTTGGCAACTTCCAATGTTTTCGCTCTCACTGCGCCAGAGGGGTCGACGGCTTTATGTAAAGACGGCACATACTATTCGGGATCGAGCAAACGAGGAGCTTGTTCTCATCATGGAGGAATCAAAGATTGGTATGGAGCTGCGGCAGCGACAACTGCCACAACCACTGCGACTTCTGCAGCGGCGGCGCCAGCACAAGCGCCTACGGGACCTGCGGCAACTATGCCTCAGCAAAACTCAAGTCCATCACCATCTAAAATGGCAAGAAGTGCTTCCGCTGGTGGAGGGGCTGGTCAGGTGTGGGTGAATACAGATTCGAAAGTTTATCACTGTCCAGGCACGCGTTGGTATGGAACAACGAAACATGGAGAGTATCTTTCAGAGTCTCAAGCTGTTTTACAGGGATTCCGCGCAGATCATAACAAAGCTTGTAAATAACTAAGAAGCCACCTTGCGGTGGCTTCTTTTTTTTGTCTTATTCAGGAAGTAAACCTTCTGGCATCACACCATTGGCGATCGCAGTTGCGACTTTTAAATTTTCTGGACTGCCTATGATCTTGATAGCTTCATCAAGCGGCAATGGATCTGGAT
>CAZPYX010000208.1:0-7296 GCA_964590635.1 uncultured Bdellovibrio sp. | reverse complement strand
GGGCTTTACACCAGCAGGAGCTTATCCAACGAATGGTTTGGCCTCTGCCGGTTTGAATTTGCAATTTGCCCAATTAGATCTTTCGATGGTGGCAAGGCGCCCGTTGACTTCAACAGTGGTTGGGGCGGCAAATGTGACTTCTAAGCAAACTAAGACCTCTGTGAATTTCTCTTTGAACTTTGGTGCCTTCAGTGTCGGTCCAAGTGCTTACTATCAAACTCCTTTGGCAACGGTTTCTAAGGCGGCTTTGGCTAAAGCGGTGAGTGGTTTGAGTGATCAATTGAAAAATGACGAGTGGTACACTCGCGTAATGGCGAATCATGACACGCATTTGATTGTTGTCGGTGGTGCTGACGTGGGCCTTGAAGTGGGCGACCAGTTTTTGGTTTACAACGAAGAGTACTACTGGGATGGCGAACCATGTAATTCCACTTATCGTGGTGGTGGCGCAGCTGCGAATTCAGCTGTTGCGAAAATTGAGATCGACTATGTTGGTGACGAGATTGCTCGCGGTAAAGTGATTGAGCAAAATGACTACAATGCCGTTGTGGGTGCGAAAGTGAAACTTTCTAAATTCCATGCGGCTAATTATGTTCCTCCTGCGGCGGGAGTTCAGCCAACGTCAGATTCAAGCACCCTTGCTTCGAATTCCCCGGCTCCGGGCTCTGCTGCAACGAAACCCACAGGTGGTCGCTAAGTCGCGGTAAAATTAAGGCTATTATACTCGGAGTTTCAGAGTGGTTTTTAACTCTCGGAATGGCTAGCAAGCCCTTGCCATTCCCAGAGTGTCGGTGTAGGGTCTCGGCCATCAAGCTAGAGGCCCTTATGTTTTCAGGAATTGTAGAGTCCGTCATGCCCATTATCAGCTCGGAAGAGCTTGTTAATGCCTATCGTGTAAAAATCAAAAAACCTAGTGAATTCGACGACATAAAGCTCGGCGACAGCATCGCTTGTGATGGCGTGTGTCTGACCGTCGAGGCTTTCGATGAAGCTCACATGACTTTCGCTCTGGCAGCAGAAACCATTAAGGTTCTCGAATGGAATCCTTCCAGCTGGTTAGGCAAGAAGGTCAATCTCGAGAGATCTTTGCGTTTCGGCGATCGAATCCATGGGCACCTTGTCACAGGTCACGTCGACAGTCTTGGGACTGTTCTTCGTGCCGAGTTGGAGGGCGAATCCTTCTTCTTGGATGTGAAAGTTCAAAATTCGATTTTGCCCTTCGTATGGAAAAAAGGCAGCATCACTTTGAATGGCGTGAGTTTGACAGTGAACGAGTTGAAAGACGACACCGTTTCTGTGTGTCTGATTCCTGAAACAATCAAACGCACTAACTTGGGTGATTTGAAAAAAGGCAGCCGCTTGAATGTCGAGCCAGATTATATGGCACGTGCGATTCAACGTTCGTTGGAAGTAAAGAAGGACTAAAATGGAATTCAACACAATCCCTGAAATTCTTGAAGATGTGCGCGCGGGTAAAGTTGTTATCTTGGTGGACGATGAAGATCGTGAAAACGAAGGTGACCTGATTCTGGCGACAGACCACGTGAATGCTCAAGCAATTAATTTTATGATCTCAGAGGCACGCGGTTTGGTTTGTTTGTGTATGACTCCGCAGCAAATGGATCGTTTGCAACTTCCATTGATGGTTCGTGACGAGTACAACTATGCTCCGAATAAAACTGCTTTCACGGTCAGTATCGAAGCGGCAGAAGGTATCAGCACTGGAATTTCCGCAGCGGACCGTGCACACACATGTAAAGTGGCATCGAATCCTCACGCAAAACCTTCCGATGTTCACATGCCTGGCCATATCTTTCCAATTCGCGCGCAACAAGGCGGTGTCTTGAAGCGTGCAGGTCATACCGAAGCCAGTGTTGATTTGGCCCGTTTGGCAGGTTTGAATCCAGCCGCGGTGATTTGTGAAGTTATGAATCCAGACGGAAGCATGGCCCGTGTTCCAGACCTTAAAGATTTCGCAAAAAAACATAATATCAAAATCGGTACGATCGTGGACTTGATTGCTTACCGTTTGGCGAATGAAACTTTGGTCGAAGAACTTTCAAGCGTCAACTTGCCAGCGTCATTCGGTGAAAACTACAAAGCCCGTGTCTTCCGCAGTACTGTGGATGGCCTTGAGCATTTAGTGATTCAAAAAGGCGAAATCAAAAAAGATCAACCGACCTTGGTACGCGTTCATGTCGATAATTTCACTCGCGACTTCATGTCTGCTTTGCAGCGTGGAGCTTCCTCCGTGGTTGAGAGTTTGAAGATGATTGATGCAGAAGAAAACGGCGCTTTCGTTTTGCTTCGTGGAAATAATCGCACCCACGGTTTGGCGCAAGAGCTTCAAGTTCTGATTGGTATGGAAGATCTTCGCCCAGCAACTCCGTTGATGGATGAAAGAGATTATGGAATTGGTGCGCAAATTCTGCGTGAGATCGGTGCGAATAGAATTCGTCTGATCACCAACAAGCCAGAGAAAAAAGTGGGCTTGAAAGCATTTGATTTAGAAATTGTTGAAATTGTATCTATCGAAAATTGTAAAGGGGCTAACTAATGGCAAGCATCAAAGTCGGTGTTGTAACTGCACGCTGGAATAACGAAATCACAGAAAAATTGGAAGAGGGTGCGATCAGCTACCTTGAGTCTTGTGAAGGTGTGGAAATTTTCGCGGCTTTGGTTCCAGGTGCTGTAGAGCTTCCGTTGGCTTGCCAAGCTTTCCTTGATGCAGGTTGCGACGGCGTTATTGCGTTGGGTGCTGTGATTCGTGGGGAAACTTCTCACTACGATTATGTCTGCAATTCTGTGACTGATGGCGTGACTCGCTTGATGCTCGACTACAAAAAGCCAATTGGCTTTGGTGTTTTGACAACTGAAAACGAAGAGCAAGCTCTGGCGCGCGCCGGTGGTGAGCATGGCAATAAGGGCGCGGAAGCGGCTCAAGTTGTTATGGAGATGATTGGCCTGACTCAGGAAATTCCTGCGGCTTTGAAAACCGCTAAGATGATGACAGCGCCAGCGGCGAAATCTGCAGCGAAAGCTTCTGCTAAAAAGGCCGCTAAGCCTGCAGCTAAAAAGCCTGCTCCAAAAGCAAAAAAAACCGCGAAAAAAGCTAAAAAGTAATCTAGGATAATCGAGGCAACTCTGTTCAACACTCCGGCCTTGCCGGAGTCGCAGAGCTTACAAGGAAGTGCTGTGAGTTCGGATCCAAAGACCCCACTAGATCCTCTTAAAGATGAATTTCTTCCTCCTGGTCCCCAGGAGTTTAAAAAACGTCGCCGAGAAATTTTTATTGTTCTCTTGGTTTCGTTTTTATTCGTTTTGCTGACCTGGTTTGAAATTCGTTTATTTGCGACCAGCCAGCAGCTGCCTTTTGTTCACAGTATTTTCTTCTTCGGTCTGGTAAACTTTAATATCGTTCTGCTTTTACTTTTACTGTTTATGATCTTCCGCAATGTCGTGAAGGTCTTCGTTGAACGGCAAGGCAAACTTTTCGGCAGCAGTCTTAAAGCCAAATTGATCGCAGCCTTTGTGGCCTTCAGCTTCGTTCCGACGGTGCTGATGTTTATTATTTCCGTTTTTTACATCAACTCCAGCTTTGATAAATGGTTCAGCGCCAAGATGGCCGGGGTTTTAAAAAGCTCCATCGAAGTGACGAATGCCTATTATTTCAATGCGAAAAAGAAGAACTATCATTTCGCCCATCAGATTGCCGATTCCGTCAGGCCTCTTCATAATCCGAACGAGGTCAAAAATAAAATCGAGAACCTGCGAAAAGAATTCAGTTTGGATGCGGTGGAATATTATCCGTCTCTTTTTGGAAAGCGTATCGTTGTATCTGCGGAAGACGACACGGTTCCCACGGTTCCCGCCGTGTCCCTTGAGTTCCTGCAAAAGGGAATCAAGGTTCAAGCTGAAGCCAGTATTATCCATCAGTTTGGTGACGGGAACTTGGTGCGGGTGATTGTCCCGGTCAAGGAGGGCGCCGATCGGGGGGCCATTGTGGTTTCCAGCTTCTTGCCCTTGTCGTTGGTGTCGAAGATGGATGACATCTCGACGGCCTATGATGAATTCCGAGACATCAATCCTTTAGAATATCCTCTTAAATCCATTTATTTGATCATCTTGGTTTTGATGACCTTTGTGATTTTATTGGCGGCGACTTGGTTCGGTTTCTATTTGGCAAAGCAGTTGTCAGTTCCCATTGTTCAGTTGGGACGGGCGACAAGGCGTGTGGCCGGTGGAGACTATACGACCTTGGATATTAAATCCGGCTCTGAAGAGATCAACGATCTGATCGCAAGTTTTAATCAGATGACCGTGACTTTGGAAACGACTTTGGAAAAGTTGGATGAACATGCCCGCTATACCGACACGGTTCTGAAGAACGTCAATACGGGTGTTATTTCCGTGGATCAATCGGGGAATGTGTCGACGATCAATCGTCGTGCGGCTCAATTGTTGCGAGTCGATCCAGAAAAGCATATTGGCTTTTCAGTGCGTGATCTTTTGACCTTGGAATACTTCCGGACTTTTGCAGAACTTCTGAAAAACATGCAGGACAATAAAGTTGAGAGCATTCAAAAAGAATTGCGTATCAACGTGCACGGCGAAGCGATTCCTCTGCAGATGAGTTTGTCTATTCTAAAAGATGAAAAAGGCCAAGAGGTCGGTAAGATCCTAGTCTTCGACGACATGACGCCTTTGCAGAATGCGCAAAGAGCGGCAGCTTGGACAGAAGTGGCCCGCCGTATTGCCCATGAAATTAAGAATCCTCTGACTCCGATCAAACTTTCCGCGGAACGCCTGCAAAGAAAGTTTGGCGCTTCGATCACTGATCCTGCATTCAATGAATGTACGACCATGATCGTAAAACAAGTGGATGGTTTAAAAAATCTTGTGAATGAGTTTTCGAATTTCGCCCGTTTACCGCAGGCTCGTCCTGTGGTTGCAAATTTGAACTCTGTGGTGGAAGAGTCCTTGGGGCTTTATCGCCAGGCCCATCCACAGGTTCGGTTTGATTTTACCCCAGACCTTGAGCTGCCAGACTTTAAGTTTGACCCTGATCAGATCAAACGTGTTTTGGTCAATTTGGTCGATAATGCGGTGTCTGCTGTTGCGAAAGAGTCACATCCCACTGTGCAAATTATCACTCGCTATGACCGCGACATCAAAACAGTGCGCTTGACCGTGGCCGATAATGGCGAAGGCATCCCTGCGGCGGATCGAAATCGTATTTTTGAGCCTTACTACTCTACAAAAGAGAGCGGAACTGGATTAGGATTAGCCATTGTGAAAAGGATCATCGAGGACCATAACGGTTTCATCCGCGCCACTGCGAATGAACCTAAAGGGGTCAAAATGGTGATCGAAATGCCAGTGAACGAAGTTGGCGCATGGAAGCCATCTGAAGAGTAAATCAGCAGTCTGTATAAGAAAGAAGGTCCGCAAATGACGGCTCTATCTACAAAAATTTTGATTATCGATGACGAAGCTCCCATCCGTGATGTGCTTTCGGCTTCTTTACGAGACGAAGGTTATCAAGTTTTCTTAGCTCATGATGGTGAGTCAGGTCTGCAAGCGATTCGCGATGTTCAACCGGATATCGTGTTTCAAGACATTTGGATGCCGGGAAAGTATGACGGTATTGAAGTTCTCACCATGGCTCGTAAAGAATTCCCCCATGTCGAGTTCGTGATGATCTCTGGCCATGGAACTATTGAGACCGCAGTCAAAGCAACTAAGCTGGGTGCTTGGGACTTTATCGAGAAGCCATTATCCATGGATAAAATCTTGATCGTGATTTCAAACATCATGAGCTACCAACAACAAAAAGAAGAGAAAGCTCTTCTTTTGAATAAACTTAGAAAATCCATCGCTTTGATCGGTGAGGCTCCAGCCATCATCGCAACAAAACAAATTATAGCTCGCGTGGCTCCGACAAACTCTTGGGTTTTGATTCAAGGTGAAGCCGGTGCAGGTAAAAAATTAGTTGCAGAAAATATTCACTACATGAGCCCTCGCGCCAGCCGTCCTTTCGTTGATATCAATTGCGGTGGTGTGCCTGAAGATTTGTTGGCAGCGGAAATCTTCGGTATCGAAAAGGGCGCTATGCCTGGAGTAGAACGCACTAAAAAAGGAAAATTGGATCTTGCAGCAGGGGGAACGTTGTTCATCGCGGAAATCGCAGAGATGAATAAAGAATCTCAAGCTAAACTCTTAGCTTACCTTGACGACAAAAAATACACTCGTGTTGGCAGCTCTGAAGCTGTTGAAAACGATGTGCGCGTGATCGCAGCATCGAGCAAGGATTTAGATAAAGAAGTTAAAGAAGGCCGCTTTAGAGAAGACCTTTATTATCGTTTGAATGTGATCCCTTTCCGAGTGCCATCTTTGAAGGAACACACTGAAGATGTGCCTGTTTTGAGCTCTTACTTCGCAGACCATGTGGCACGCGAAAGCGGTTATCCTAAAAAGGCGTTCTCTGAGCAGGCCATGACCCATATGATGTCATACCAATGGCCAGGGAATGTGCGCGAGCTTAAAAATTTCATCGAGCGCGTGTATATTCTAACTCCAGGTGAATTCGTCGATCTTCATGACGTGCGTTTTGCTGGTTTGGTAGAGCAAGGTGATGGCAAATCCATGGATTTGCAGGACCTCTCGACATTCAGAGAAGCTCGCGCACAGTTTGAAAAAGAATATCTTCTTAAGAAGATCGCAGAAAATAGTGGCAACATCAGTCGCACGGCCGAGGTTATCGGTTTAGAGCGCAGCTACCTGCACCGTAAAATTAAAGCTTACGGAATTGATACAAAAGATAACTAATAGAAAGAAACCACATGGCAGAAACAGCGAATACAGCAACAGCAATTAAGCCGACACGTTCTGAAAATTACCCAGAGTGGTATCAACAGGTCATCACTGCAGCCGATATGGCCGAAAATTCTCCGGTTCGTGGTTGCATGGTGATCAAACCTTGGGGCTATGCTGTTTGGGAAAACATGCAAGCTGTTTTGGATCGCATGTTCAAAGATACAGGACACGTGAACGCTTACTTCCCACTTTTGATTCCTTTGAGCTTCTTGGAAAAAGAAGCAGAACACGTGGAAGGTTTTGCTAAAGAATGTGCCGTCGTCACTCATCATCGTTTGAAAGGTGATGGCAACGGAAAGCTTGTTCCAGACGGAGAGCTTGAAGAGCCATTGATCATTCGCCCAACAAGCGAAACAATCATCGGTCATCAATTTGCAAAATGGGTGAAATCCTACCGTGATCTTCCTGTTTTAATCAATC
>CAZPYX010000207.1:0-7424 GCA_964590635.1 uncultured Bdellovibrio sp. | reverse complement strand
TTTTCAAAGTTATATCGCGTTGTGGTCCCTTGTTTTTGGGGACATTGATATTGGCCATGATCAAAAGATGTTGAAGGCCTCGTCTACAGCCGTGGTTTTTCATCAGGATAAAAGATTCGTTATTGAAGATCAGGGTTCTAAGAAAAAATTAGTACAGGTCTATGTTGTTTCTGAAAATGAAAGTTACAGCTTACTTCGTCCGGTCCAAGAGGGAGCTTTGAAAGCTGGGGATATGATTGCTTCTAAGGGAGCCATCTTTTTGCTGAGAAGTCTTTTAGGAGACTCAAAACTGTAGGGACATGTCATGCGAAAAATTCTCGATAAGTGGCTGCAGATTCAAAGAAATCAGCCCGTGCTTTTTTGGTTTCTTTTTGTGTTCTTCATCTCCTATGCCGTATGGATTGCTGTGCATAGTGAGATCGAAGCATTCCCAGAGTTCACCAATGTCCAGGTTCAGGTCATCACCCTTTACCCGGGAAAAGCAGCTGAAGAGGTTGAACGTCAAGTGACCCAGCCTTTAGAAGTCGCAACCAATGGACTTCCCGGATTGATCAATCAAAGATCTATTTCCATTTTCGGATTGAGTGTTATCACTCTGACCTTCGACGATGATGTAAAAAGTAAAGATGCGCGTCTGGATGTCTCTCAACATCTGAGTGAAGCGGATCTGCCCGATGGTGTAAAGCCGACCTTGTCGTCGGATAGCACGCCCGTTGGAGAAATTTATCGCTACACGTTGACGGGATCTGCTCCGTTGGACGAGCAAAGACTGACAGAGGATTGGACCTTAAAGCGAGAGTTTAAAAGTATTCCTGGAGTCGCGGATGTCGTAAGTTTCGGTGGACCAATCAAGACCATCGAGGTGCGCCTGGATATCACACGCATGAAGGCTTTGGGGCTTAGTATTTCCAATGTGGCACAGGCCATGGGGCAAAATCATGCGAATGCCGGCGGGACTATCATCACCCATGGTGAAGAAGGTTATATTGTCCGCTCTATTGGGATGTATGAAACATCACAGAGCTTAGAGTCCGCGGTCATTGCGACACAAAAAGGAATTCCAATTCGCGTGCGGGATATAGGCCGTGTTCAAGTCAGTCATCGTCCGCGCCTGGGGGTCATTGGTTATAACCAAGAAGATGATGCGGTCGAGGGAATTATAATGCTTCGTCATGGGGCAGACAGTCTGGAGACGTGCAAACAGATTCGCGAAAAAATAGAAAAGCTGAATAACTCCATTTTGCCAAAGAGCATTCAAATTCGCCCCTATTATGATCGAACGAACTTGATATTAAGAAGCAGTCACACCGTTTTTCATAATATTATTTTCGGAATTCTCTTAGTGTGTCTTTTGCTATGGTTTGGGTTTGGTCGGGCTTATTGGCCCATGACCGTGGCTGTGGCTCTGATAATTCCGTTTTCATTATTGATGGTCTTCGTTGGACTGCGCTTTCTGGGGTATACGCCTAACTTGATCTCGTTGGGGGCCGTGGACTTTGGTATCATCATTGAAACTGCTATATTTTCCGCAGAAGCAGTTATTCATAAACTGTCGGTCTCAAAATATAAAAGCGAAGATGATGTAACGAAATCTTTTGCTTCGGTTTTAGCTCCGGCCTTGATGTGTGCTTTGTTGTTGGTGATTGCCTTTATTCCGATTTTAAGTTTACAGCGAGTCGAAGGACGAATCTTCAGGCCTCTTGGTGTGACCTTGATCACCGCTTTGATTGGTGGGCAGATTGGAACCTTCTTATTTATTCCTTTAGCGTGGAAAAACTTGCCTGTGGGTTTTCAGGGTGCGACGCGCACTGATCATTTCTTAGATATGATCACCGCGAAGTGCACGCAGTGGGCAAAAAGACTGGGCCAGATCTCATATCTGAATTTAAAAGTTGGAATTATCTTTATCGTGTTTCTGTCTTTGCTGATGTGGGGATTGGGCCGAGAGTTTTTGCCAAGTCTTAATGAGGGCTCGATGTATATTCGAGCAACGGCTCCATCAACAATTTCATTGGAAGCCTCCACGGAGATTTCAAAAAAGATCAGACAAAAGTTGAAAGAGATTCCTGAGGTTGTGGACGTAGTTTCACAGATCGGAAGGCCGGATGATGGGACTGACGTCAATGGTTTTGATAATATCGAGATCTTTGTTTCGATGGTGCCCCAGGATGAGTGGAAGTCTGCAAAAACCATTGATGGCTTTGTCGAGATCGCTCAGGAAAAAATGAAAGATTTTAATGGCGTGGACTTTAATTTCTCGCAACCGATCAAAGACAATGTCGATGAGGCAATCAGTGGGGTTAAGGGCGAGTTGGTGGTTAAAGTTTTTGGCGCTCAAATTAATGAGCTTCAACGTATCGGTGATGAGATCGTTGATGTGGTGAAAGCAGTTCCTGGTGCGGCAGATGTGGCTTCCGAGGCCCTGTTAGGACAACCAGAGCTTCGCTTTAAGATGAATCGTGATTTGTTAGCTCGGTATGGCTTGCGTGTTATGGATGCCGAGGATGTTCTAGAGACGGCCTTAATGGGCCGAACAGCCTCCAAGATGGTTGATGAACAAGGCCGATCCATTGACATCGTAGTGAAGCCAGAAATTTCAAATCCGCCAACGATGAATGTTCTTGCATCGTTGCCAGTTTTGACTCCGGATGGAGCGCGCATTCCTTTGGGTGAAGTGGCTGTGCCTGCACTGACGGAAGGAGTGGGGCGAATCTACCGCGAGGGTGGGGCTCGTCGTATCGCTGTGAAATGTTCGGTAAGGAATCGCGATGTGGTCAGTTTTGTGAATGAAGCCAATCAAAGAATTCGCGAAAAAATTAAGATGCCCGATAAATATCATATTGAATGGTCGGGATCCTTTGAGAATGCCGAGCGGGCTTCACGTCAACTGATGTTTGTGGTTCCTTTGTGTTTATTGGCCATGGTGGTTTTGCTTTACTCTTGGTTTAAAAATTGGATGAAGGTTGCCTTTTTAATGTGGGAAATTCCTTTTGCCGCCAGCGGGGGCTTGTTATTTGTTCGTCTTTTTGGGTTGAATTTTAGTATTTCTGCTGCTGCGGGAGGCATAGTACTTATTGGCATCACCTTCTTGACCGGCATGATGTTGATATCTGAACTGGAAAGAACTCATAATATTTGGACAGCTTTGAAGGAAAAGGGAAAGAGTATTGTTCTTTCAAATAGTGTTGCCATTATCGGACTTATTCCCGCAGCTTTTTCGCAGGGAATGGGATCTGAAACTGCAAAACCATTTGCAGTTATGATTCTAGGAGGTCTTATTGCCTCCCTGGTGCTAAGTTTGATTTTACTTCCGGCCTTGGTGTCGACAAATGCAAGCTTGCATCGTGAGTAATCAACACGCCTCATCATTTTTGTAAAATTGGTCAACAAAGACCCCCTTTTTGAATTATAAAATTTATGAGGGGGTCTTGTGTCTGATGAGGTAAAGAAATTGGTGGACGGTTTTCATAAATTTAGAACCAAATACTTTGTTAAAGACACAGAACTTTATGAACACCTCAATGCTGACGGACAGGCTCCAAAAACTTTGATTATTGGGTGCAGTGATTCCCGCGTAGATCCCGCACTTTTGACTCAAGCAAAACCCGGCGATATTTTTGTCATGAGAAACGTGGCCAACCTGGTTCCTCCCTATGAAACGGGCGGGGGATTTCATGGGGTCAGTTCAGCGATTGAATTTGCCGTGAACAGTCTTAAAGT
The DNA here is from genome assembly GCA_964590635.1 of uncultured Bdellovibrio sp. Classification (GTDB taxonomy): domain Bacteria; phylum Bdellovibrionota; class Bdellovibrionia; order Bdellovibrionales; family Bdellovibrionaceae; genus Bdellovibrio. The sequence goes on along the minus strand of CAZPYX010000207.1, from coordinate 3,704 downwards.
TGAAAGCATTATTGTTCTAGGACATGAACATTGTGGCGGTATTAATGCCCTACTAACCGGTGCCTACAACAATTCAGACAGCTTTATTTCTTCTTGGATGAAGATTGCTAATGAAGCAAAAATTGAAGTGCTGAGAGAATTGCCAAATGCCTCCCTCAAAGAACAGCTCGATTCTTGCGCAAAGAAGGCCGTTTTGATTTCCATGGAGAACTTGATGAGTTTTCCTTTTATCCAGGAACGTCTAAAAGCTAAAAACTTGAAAATTTATGGTTGGTTTTTTGAGCTTGAACACGGACGCATGTTAGAATTCGATTACGAGCAAAGAAAATTCGTAGAAATTTAATTTTTCCCGTTTCGCAAAAATTTTAAAATTTGTTTTTCGTCACTCAGGATATCCTCCGTCGGGCTTCTCTAATATACAGAAGGCTCAAAGAAGGAGAACTTTGTGATTTTCAATCAAAAAACTCTTTTAGTCCTAGCTTTGTTATTATCTCTGACAGCTTTGGCCACAGAGACCATTTTTTATCAAACCTCTGGCACCTCTAGTTTTAAATACTATACGAACGCAAATGGACAAAAGGTCGCAGAGAAAACCATTCAAAATTACGATGTGGTCCGAAGTTACGGCGATGTACAGGCGTTGTATTTGGTCGACTCGCAGCTGGATCGAAAAGAATACATCAATCTAGATGGGATCTCTGGAAATTTGAAATGGACGGTGCGTACGGGAAATGAGTTCGGCAACGTTCTTTATAGTAAAAGCGAAATGGCCACGGATTATGGATTTAGTGATTTGGGTCCTTTGATGGTGACGTCTTTAGATGGATGTTGTGGTTCGGTGGCGGGTTATCGCTTGTATGATGTGCCGACGGGAAATTTAATAATTTCGTTCAACGATTTTACAGAGTCAGAAGTTGTTCGTCATCCTTTTGCGTTGGATATTCCAAACTCAAAACTGGGATATCGCTTTGTTGGAGTGATCAGTGGTGATAGCACCAGGGATCTTGATTTTATTCCTCCGGCTTCAGGTTATATCAATACGATGTTGATAAAGTATGCATCCAGCACAGCCTTCTATCAACGTATTCAAGTCGATATGCAGGTTGCCGATGGATATGGCCCGAGCATTATGAGCGCCGCTTTAGAAGCGGATCCCACAGTGGTAGATAGTAATAAAATTTCGTTCCTCGATGGAGTGGCTCAGATGTGGAATATTGATGGCGCTACTGATCCAAATAGCATCTCGGGAGTGCAAGTTCACTTCGTTGTCAATGGCGGATTGGGCGATAAAGTGATCATTATTCCAGTCGTAAACGATAGACTGAATCTAGAGAAAGCTCAGATTCCGTCGGGAGTGAAGATACAGCTGCTTTAAGTGCAGTTTTGCAGGCAACGCGGGGCTCCTAAATTGAATAAAATGGGCCTCTAAGATATGAATATATCATGTCTTTTGTACATCTTCACGTTCACTCTGAATACTCTCTTTTGGAAGCGGCTTGCCGTGTAAAAGCCATTGCGAAAAAAGCTGCAGCCATGCAAATGCCTGCGGTTGCATTGACTGACAACGGTAACATGTTTGGCGCTGTTGAATTTTACTTTGCTTGTAAAGATGCGGGCGTCAAACCACTGATTGGTCTTGATGCTTATCTTGCACCAGGATCCCGTCACGAGAAAAAACAAGATCGTGATCAAGTTGCGGCGGGACCACGTCGGTTGGTTCTTCTTGCTCAGAATAATATTGGTTACCAAAATCTTTGTAAGCTTTCGACCATCGGTTATCAGGAAGGTTTCTATTGGAAGCCGCGTATCGATTACGAAGTTCTTAAAGAGTACAGTTCAAATCTGATCTGTCTCACCGGCGGCTTGCGTGGTGAAGTTGCAGATGCTTTCTTGCGTGAAGGTCCTGAAGCAGCTTTAGCGAAGATCCATCAACTTAAAGAAATTTTTGATGATCGATTGTATCTTGAAATTTGTCGCACCGGCGTTCCTGAGTGGGATCGTATCAATCCCTTCTTATTGGAAGCCTCTAAAACTTTAGGTGTGCCCGTTGTAGCAAGTAATGATGTTCATTACATGACTCAAGATGATCAAGTTGCTCAAGAGGTATTGATCTGTATCGGTACGAATAAAACTTTGAGTGATGAATCTCGCTTTAGATTGGGCACTGACGAGTTCTATCTAAAAAAGCCAGAGCAAATGCAAGAACTCTTCGCGGATATTCCGGAGGCCATTGCGAACACTTTGGTCATCGCGGATCGCTGTGACGTCAAATTTAAAATCAAAGATGATCAGGGTAAGCCTATTTACCATCTTCCGACATTCCCAACGGAAAATGGCGAAACCCTGACTGATGCTATTGCTAGAAAAGCCAAAGAAGGTTTGCTTGTTCGGTTTGAAGAAGCTGCTTTGCGTGGTGAAACTGTCCCAGAAGAAAAAAAGCCCGAGTATTTTGATCGCTTGAGTTTTGAATTGGGCATTATTGATCGCATGGGCTTTAACGGCTACTTCTTGATCGTCCAAGACTTCATTGGTTGGGCGAAGGATAACGACATTCCTGTGGGACCTGGACGGGGATCGGGAGCTGGCTCCCTGGTCGCTTACTCATTAAGAATTACGGATCTAGATCCAATTCCAAATTTCCTTCTGTTCGAGCGTTTCTTGAATCCAGAACGTATCTCCATGCCCGATTTCGATATCGACTTCTGTCAAGATCGTCGTCAGGAAGTGATTCGCTATGTAACGCAAAAATACGGACAAGAATCAGTTTCACAAATTATCACCTACGGTAAATTGCAAACCCGTGCCGCTCTGAAAGACGTCGGACGTGTTTTAGGAATGTTGTTCGCGGAAGTGGATGCCGTTACGAAATTGATTCCCGATAAGCTCGGCGTTTCTTTAAAAGAGTCTCTAGAGATGGAACCTCGTTTGACAGAAATGATGGAGATGAACCCGACAGTGGCGACATTGATCGATCTTGCCCAAAGGGTCGAGGGGATGGTTCGAAATGCCGGTATCCATGCTGCCGGCGTTATTATCGGTGATGGTCAGCTTGTTAAACATGCGCCTTTGTATAAAGGTGCCGATGGCGAGCAAGTTGTTCAGTACGATATGAAACATGCTGAGAAGATCGGATTGATTAAATTCGACTTCTTGGGTTTGAAGACGCTGACTCACATCAACATCGCCTTGAAGTTGATCAAAAAAAATCGTGGCAAGGTTATCACGACAAAAATGATCCCTATGAACGATGTTGCTACTTTTGAAATGATGTCCCGCGGAGATACCGCCGGGGTGTTCCAGTTCGAGGGTGAGGGCATCACTGATGCCACTCGTAAAATTCGTCCATCAAGCTTTGCCGACATCACCGCGATCACTTCGTTGTACCGTCCAGGTCCGATGGCGAACATTCCAGAGTTTACGGATCGTAAGCATGGAAAATCTCCGGTTGAGTATCTTCTTGAGGATACCAAGGAAGTTTTGTCAGAGACCTATGGAATTATGGTCTACCAAGAGCAGGTAATGGGTATCGCCTCTCGCATCGCCGGTTACTCTCTGGGCGAAGCCGATATGCTTCGTCGTGCGATGGGTAAAAAGATCAAAGAAGAAATGGACCAACACCGCGAGCGCTTCAGGAAGGGTGCGGTGGCTAAAGGCCATGATAAAGCAAAATCACCGGATTGGTTTGATCGGATGTCCAAATTTCC
>CAZPYX010000206.1:0-7510 GCA_964590635.1 uncultured Bdellovibrio sp. | reverse complement strand
AGATTTGGGCGGTGGTTTAAATTTTTAATTTGCTTAGTAGCCGCATGGATCGTTTTCCTTTTTTTACCGCTTTATCTTAATTTCTTTCGGGATGAAATGCATAGGTCATTGAGGGCTGAGAAAATTCAAGCCAAAGAATATGCTGATCGAGTGAAGTTAAGAGATTTAAATAAAATTGAACTTAAAGAAGTTCCTAACAATGTTGTTTCAGTTTGCAGGGATAGCATGGGACGGATTGCAAACTATAATGAAGCTTGGAACTCTACTGATGTGTTCGATTTAAAACCCCAAAGTCATCTTTTGCTAGTTTGCCAATATCCAGATGGAAGTTGGTATATTCAGTGCGAAAAGGGTGGTTTCACTATTCAGCGGTTACAATTTAAAATTTCCAAAGACAGCAACAACCAGTGGCAGGCAACCCAGCTAGGTGGCGACTTAAAAGAATTTTGTCCTTCGGACGTGTTGTGATGGTCGAGCAGATTTACGTGAGATTATTAAACGAAGGAATAGACGTTTGGCGTCCGGTAAAAGCAGCCAAGCTTTCAGACAACCATTTTCTTATACTTTTAGAAAATGAAATTCCAGAAGGCGAGACATGGGAATATCTCCCAGGCTCGGTCGTCTTGGTAATAAATCACAAATCAAACGACGAACCAATAAAAGCCGCCATCCGAAAGCTTCAAGAAGAAGGATGATTGGAGTCCAGACTGGCTACTTTGTTATTTAGAAACAGCCGTTGGATTGAGAAGCGCATTATGCTAGAGATTGATTTATGGGGAAGACACACGGGCTGACTGTCATCTTAATATTTTCGATATTTGGAAGCTTTGCCAGAGCTAGGGCTGGAACAGCAGTAATTCGGGTGGCGAGATCCTTTTCCTCGACAACCAAATCTTTAAATTCATCCTATCATGTCACATTTCAATGCCAGCATTCTTCAAATAACATCGTGGTGTTACCCGTAAAGGGCGCAACCTTTAAATGGAGGATTGCAGACTTTGCCAGCGGTGAGGCGATGACTGACAATCAAGGGAATGCTGAATTCACCTATACTTCAAAATACGGTAAAAGTAGCGACACAGTCGAGATCGAGTACCTCGGCGAAAAATATCTATTTTCTTCAAGAAAGGGCCTTGCCCAAGTTAAATCAAAAGTTTCTTGCCTCTAAAAAAATCACAAAATATTAGACCGACAATCTGCGGACAGGATTTCTCCATATTTCACTTTAGCTAACCATAAACACGGGCAGAAATTTGCTCTGACCATCAGCACTAATTAATTCCTTAAGGAGGAAGATTTGAAAAGTGCTGAGAGTAAAATCCTAGAATTCGAACAAGACGATTCTGCTAAACCAGTCAAGGAACCTAAGAAGAAAGACCCAAAAGAGGTGACGAAGAAGTCCGGGCTTAAGAAATTGGATCCGTCAACCGCAGCAGCTTTGCAAAAGCTGAACGAAAAAGCGAACAAGAAAACCTACGGACGTAAGATCCGCGACAACGAAATCATCGCTTTGGCATTGTCGCTAATGCAGCCAGAGCACCTAGCCAAACTCCAAGAGCAGTCCCTTTCCGAAAAGGACCGCTTGAGTATTGCCCACGAAGAATATCAAAAAAACCACGGAAAACTCACTCTCGACCAATTCATTGGCAAACTCATTCGTGGCGAAATTCAGCTTAAAACCAGCACTGACAGCGTCAAAGCTTGATTATGTCTAATATTTCAAACAACGTGGGAGCTACCGCAGATGCAATGTCAGCGGAGCTCTTTCAAAATCGAATAGGCTGTGAGTGGTTATCTTCAACTCAGGCGGCAATTTATTTAGGGATATCTGAAAATGCACTACGCATTAAGGTGTGTAGACGACAAGTTCAGTTCTATAAAATTGGTAGCCGACTGAGGTTTCATATAGTTGATTTGAAAGTGCTCTTAATTCCAGAAGGGATTAAGAGATGATTACGTCATATGAAAAAGATAATAAAAAGTTTTATGAAGTTTACGTGGCCGAGCGGGATCAGAGTAAAAAGCTGATAGCTAAGCGCAAACGAGGAATAAAATCTGAGAGAGAAGCTAAGGAAATTGAGTTTCGTTTTAAAAGCGAACTAAGATCCATCTCGAAGAATCAAAATTCGATTACGTGGGGGCTATGGCATGCAGAGTTTTTGGAAAGAGCGAAGCTCAATTATAAAAACTCAACCGTTGCCAATTATGATGGCTATCTGAAGAAGTGGATCCCAAAAGATTGGGAGTATCGGCCAATCCGAGAAATAACATCGAAAGATGTCTATGGATTGGTTGAAAAATCGAAAGTGAAGCTTGGATTAATTTCTCAAAAGAACATTGTAAAGATGCTAAGAAGAATTTTTCAGTCAGCGGTGGATGAGGGGCATTTGGATAGAAACCCTGCCAGTGGTGTTTTGGTAAAGACGGGCGAGACTATCAAGAAAGTTTTAACGGCTAAAGAGGTTGAGATTTTGCTTCGAAATGCCAAAGAGGTCAGGCATCCCTTTTATCCAGTGTGGACTTTTGCAGTTAAGACGGGGATGAGATCTGGAGAAATGTATGCTCTAAAATGGTCGGACATTGATTTTGAAGCAAAGCTCATTTCGGTAAGCAAGCAGTGGACCAACAAAGATGGGACCCATGCATTGAAAACCGGTGACTGGCGAGTTGTTCCAATTAGCCGAGACTTAGAGGTATTCCTTTTAGATCACCGAGCGATGTTAAAGGTAAATTCAGAGTTCGTCCTTCCCAGATTGGAAGATTGGACCCATGGGGATCAGGCAAAGGTTCTTAAGAAATTTTGCGCTCTATTAGGAATTACCGAAGTAAAGTTTCACGACTTGAGGGCAACATTTATCACAAACATGTTGGCGCAGGGTGTGGCTTTGGTGAAGGTGATGGCCATAGTGGGGCATAAGAAAATGGAGACGACGGACGAGTATGTACGCTTGGCCGGAGTTGAAGTAAGGGGTGCAACGGAGGCCCTAGGGTACGAGGTGCCACAGGAAGAAGTCGGCGAAAACGTGATAGCAGTAAATTTTGGCCGAAGACCATAAGTATGATGACAGATGATGACAAGCAAGCTTTAGTGATAATGAAAACAAGGGGTTACAGAGTTTCCGTCGGTCACCCCAATTTTCTTCTCTTTTTATTCCCGAACAATCTAAGTTACCGAAATTATTAACGAGTCTCTTCGTGCGTTTAATAACGTCTGAAAATTCGTGCAACACAAAACAACACAATGAAACACAGCGCTTGGTGCAACTAAGGTACAAATTTAGGTGTAACCAGGTGTAACTAATTTAACCCGGAAGGCTGGGGCTTATTCATCCAACTTTTTTTGAATCGTCCCTAAACGCGGACGCGACAGGGCTTTAAGCCTCTGTTTTCGTCATGCTTTGGGGACTTCGATCCCTGTTTAGGGATTGTTGTCAAAGAACCTCTCTTTTTCTTGAAGAATGGGGTTTGGATGAAACTAAACAAAACTCTCACATCACTTTGTAAATCAAAGGGGCTGACTCTTGCCGAGTTATCTCGTCGCACGGGTATTCCCAAGCAGACTCTGCATAATTGGACGATCGGACGTCGTTCGATCAATCCCGATCAACTAAAGAAAGTGTCGCAGGTGCTCGAAGTCTCCGTTCATTATTTATTGTACGGGGAAAACGATCCGTTTGAGGCGCCGTCTGAAGTTATCTTGCGTGAGATCTTTTCTGGTGATGTGCGCGTGACTTTGCATCGTATTGAACGAAAGGGGCGGGTTTAAAACCGACAAACAGAAGAGTGTTAGATTGGAAGCGATAGGATTATCTCTCATTAGTTTGAAGTTATTGGGTTAATAACATTAAAATGGCCTATTAAAACATTAAATAGTTTAGTTATTTGAAGTTCTGCCGATATATCTCTTCGGTTGGCGAAGGGAGATATATGTCTAAAGGTGGTTTAGATTCTAGAATTTACCGTGGAAGGGAAGTCTCGTGGGATGACCCTGCTAAATGGGATCGGTCGAAAAGTGCCGCCTTTTGTTATGGCATCGTTTCCAATTCATTCTATATTTTAGAGCCATTGCTGGCGCCAAAAGAGACAAATGCAACTCGTAATGGACAAAAAGTTTATGCGGTTGAGTTTGGAGATGGCGTGAATATTTATCTATATAAAAAGGGGTTGATCGAGTTTTTACTGCCCTGTCCTCATGTGCAATTTGCAGACGACATGGAAGATCTGAAGAACGTAGATTTATACAGTTTCTTTCACTCTTCGATCTTAAATTTTATAAGTTCGGCCCTAGGAGTTATGTTAATAACCTCTGAATATCAGCTTTCTTCTAGATCGATGATTACGCGAAATGAAATCTTTAAAGCGAGAAATATTGAGTATAGCGATTTGGCAAAAATCTTTAACCTCAAAGAGAGGGTAGAACCAGCTATTTCGGGTAAGCAACTGAAAATCTTTAAAGATGTATTCCAGATATTATTGGATAGTGAAGATGATAATACTCTATTTATATTGAGCACAGCATTTTCGGCGGCATCCCGACACAGAGAACACGAGGTCCAGGCGGCATTTCAGCAATTATGGTCTTGTATTGAGGCTTCCGTAAAAGTTGTAGCGCAAAGAAATTCTATAGCGCCTACGCACGTCGCAGACCAAGTTAAATTTTTAGTGGAAAGGGCAGGCGTTCTAGAGCAAAAAGATCACGATGATATTGTAGCGCTGAGAAGTATTCGAAATGAAATTTTTCATGAATATAAAGTTACCCATCAAGTGAATACCCAAGATGTATGGAAGGCACAATTCTTACTTTCTCGACTAATGAAGGTTCGATTTGGTGTCGACTTGAGGATTGCTTCTAGTGCAGTAGTGGAGCATTTCGGAACTGCCAAGCTTAGTCCCTAAATGGGGACCTGGCTGGTCTTTAATCTCCCTTTTGGTACCTGACTGGGGATTTACGTATCCAGTTTGAGATTTCTGTTATTTAACTCGCGCAACAATCGAATAATGGCCTTGATGAATTACCATTCAGAAAGGGTCGAAGATGAAGCATTGGATTTTTCCATTGGTTTTGGGATTTGCATTAACGTCTCATGCGGAACTGACGAATGATCAACGCGTTGAAAAGCTTCAGAAGGGCGTAGAGCAAGGCAATGTTGAGTGGGTGCGTGAAGCTTTTGCGGGATTGAAAGATCCATTTAAAAAGGCTCGTGGGCTTTTTGGTGGGGAGTCGGGTGTGTTTGCTGAATATAGCAGTGAATACTTTTTAGATAAGGCGTTCATCGCGCATCCTTGTAAGGATGAGATCGCATTGATACTTCTTCAGAACGGCGCCGTCATGCAGACTTACGAGTTGTTTAAGAAGGCGTCTGAAAGTGGATGTTCTAAGTCCGTTCAATATCTCATCGATACAAAAGACTCTGCTTTGACTGCTCAAGGTGCGATGGACTTTTTCAAGTTCTATGGGAAGAAGATTGGACAAGTCATTCGTGATAAAGAGCAGGGCGTAGTCGGCGCTGAAGATGTTGGATGCGTGGGACCCGATTCAGATGTCGTTCGAGAAATTTGTGATGGAAAAGTGTCCTGATCGCACGAAGACTTCCAAAGAATGTCTGGCACGTGCTGCGTTTGATGCGACGGCTTCTAAGGTGTCTACGCGGGCTGAGGCTGCGAAGATGAACAGGGCTAAGCAAGAAGCTGAAGATAAGTATTTGAGCTCGCCTGAGGGCATTGCTGCGCAAATTTGTGAGGTCGATGAAAATATCGCGGAAGCCAAAGCTAAAATCGAACGACAACGAAAAATCGGTAAGGTTTCCGGAACCGTCGATATGTCTGTTCTAAATCGCGCGGGAGCGAGGGTTGTCGACCTTGAAGAGCAGCGTAAGGGCTTGATAGCTGACTTTAAGAAGGTTACTGGACGGTCGTTTAACGCAGTATCTTGTCGTTAATATATTCGTACTGATTCGTGTTTATGATAGCCTTTTTCCTTTGAAGGAGGTCTTGTGATTTTATTCGACACTAATGTCATTATCGATTTGCCCTTTGATGATGAACTGCGAATCAATGTGTTGAAATTTGTTAAGAAGAATAAAGGCATCTTTTGTATTTCATTGCTCTCCATTTCTGAAATCTTAGATGGAAAGCTAAAAGATAAAGTAGCAGCTAGGCTTAAATGTCTGAGTGATATTTGGGACGAAATGGGGCCAAAAGGATTTCATGTTTTTATTGGATCTAGGGAGTTAATTCCTCTCGAAGCGCGATCTCAAGGTGACAAGCATTTCCTTCATATATTGCCACAGGATTATCTCGACGAAATTCGCAAACTGTTTAAAGGAGAAATCACTCAAGAGGAATTCACTGCTCCAATCGCCGATATGATGAAAAGAGAACGAGATGATAAGGTCAATTTTTATAAATCGGATCAGCAATATCGTCGCGGTATTGAGGAGAATATTGATGTGGATCAAGATGAAATAGAGGGGATGATCATGGAGTTCCGGGGCCTGAGAAACTTTATACAAGATTATGAGATACCAGCTGCGGTACTCGGAAGTATATACTCTCCTTTGACTAAGTGGCGACTTAGACAAATTCAGCAGAGACATCGTGGATATGTTCTAATTAAGACAATAGTGAACATGATTGTATTCAAGAACCTTTGTAATGCTCTATCGTCATCACGTGCTGCACAGAATTCCGAGCTAACGGACATTTGCAGAATATCGAAGGGACAGTGGTATGATATTGCCATAGCTGCCACGGCTTCCTACGCAGATTACTTTGTAACAAAAGACAGTGATCTTTTGGCATTTTGTGAGTTCTTAAGAGGAAAAAATGTTTTGCGGTTCCAGGCTTTGTCAGTGTCTCAGTTATATGAAGCGCTGCATTCTTGACGTCAATGCCTGCATATAGCTGGTGACAGGGCGCATTCTTGCGGTCGATCCAGTGCTATCGTGTGCTATTTCTTGTCTTCGACCATCAACTGATCTAGGTCCCTCGTCTGAGGGATCTTATGGGAACTATTGTTTATCAGTTCAATTCGCCGTTATCAGAGTATGCAAGAGGCTACGCTGATGAAATTACTCACCTGCTTAGCCTTACTCAGATTGACCCAGCTACTTTGTATCAGGAGTTTCTTGATTGCGAAGATGAGGAGAAAAGGGATTTTTTAAGGGGAAAAGATCTCGGTCCCTATCAAGATTCAGTTCAAGATTATATCCTCGTCCTTTGGCATCTTACGCAGCTTGAACATCATGATTTGAGCTGGGAGACTAAAGACGTTGTTGCGGGTCTTATTTCTAACCTTAGTTCATGTTACGATTGGGGCTACAAGCCCCATCCACGTGAGATGGCGAAAGAGTTACGACAAGGCTCTAAAAATGACTTCACTCAAGTTATGAGGTCATTGATCCAGCACTTGTTGCCAACAGAGCCTGTCGCTCAAAATTTAGCACTTACTCTAATTGCTCGTTTTCACTGAATTGACCCCGGCATTTTCAGGGAACTGCCCCCCCGGAGC
>CAZPYX010000205.1:0-7594 GCA_964590635.1 uncultured Bdellovibrio sp. | reverse complement strand
TCTTTTTTACTTGAACCCGGTCTGGAAACAGATCGGGTTTTTTATTATCTTTGATATAAATAATAAATAGTTTATAAAGCTGAAATGCGTGGTAGGAGAACTCCAAGTCGGATGACTATCTCATCAAGGTAGATCTTGGGATGAGCTGTAAATCACTTGGGTTAGCTGCGCACTATAAGTGGCTGATGGGCTAAGGAAGTTTGAAATTTACCGAATTAACTCCCAAGCAAAGTAGCTACCCAATTAGCACCAGTTCAGTATGGGCCTTAGTCGTCGGTGTCTTATTTTGAGTCTTTAAATAAATAAAAATATGATTGTTTTGGTTCAAAAATGCTTGAAATTTGGATTTGTGTCTCGCATCTAAATATATGTAATCTCTATTGAATAATATTTTAGGCTAGTGGCTAGAGACTTTTGCTTGGGCTCTATGGTATTCTATCAACATCAAACACGGGAATCTTTTCCTGTTCGCTTTTTTAAGTCTTTTTTACGACTGAGTTCAAAAAAGATCTCTCGGTACATCATCCGAGACACGGGGATAAAAAATTGAATATGAAGAAAGGTCTGATGCTTAGGGGTGTCTTATGGCATACGTGTATTTGGCGGCAGCCATTATCTTTGAAATATTGGGTACGATCAGCATGAAGTACGCTGAGGGATTTACAAAGGTGGTTCCATCCATACTGATGATAGTATGTTCTGGAATCTGCTTTGTATGTCTCACAGTGGCTTTGAAAACTCTGCCTGTAAGTATTGTCTATGCAATTTGGGCAGGCGTGGGAACAGCAATTATGGCTGTGGTTGGTTTGTTGATGTTCAATGAGCCTCTTCCTCTTCAAAAAGTTATGGCAACGAGTCTTATTATTTTAGGAGTTGTGATGTTGAACTTTAGTGGACATCAATCGCAGCAAGCTAAAGAGCAAGTTGCTGAAGCGGAAACAGTTAAAGAATTGAAGCGGATTCCGGCTGCGAATGTGGCCGTTCCGGCTCCTCAACAAGTTCCTTTAGCGAATAGAAATTCAGGCTAAAGATTATAAATTTTGAGAGAGTAAAAAGAAGCACCAGAGAATGTTCTGGTGTTTCTTTATTTTTGAAGGATGGTTTCTTCTTTTATAAATTTAAAGTGATTTGAGAGAAGGCATCAGAGGGAGCTCTGGTGCCTTTTTTATTTTTAAAGATATATTTCTGAAGGCGTTCACTTTCAGGAACATTATTAGAATTAGAAACGAAAAGTGAGAGTCATTGAGGGTGTTGATGTTGATTCTTTTGTTCTTCGAAGAACTCGTTGAGTCTGTCGAAGGGAGTTTCTGAGCGGGATGCATAGTGGATGAAATTTAGAAGTAGATTTTGAAGAAGGTCTTTTTGCTTTGGATCTTTGAGTTGATCTTTTTCGTCGAAGGCGCGTTGGGCGTAGGCGACTCCGAAATAATCTGGATAGACATAGGATTTTAATACGTGCAGAGGGACTCGGCTGTGGAAGTTTCCTTTGATTCCAGCGAAGTATCCTTGGGAAGCGCCGATGAGGCAGATTTGCTTTCCTTCGAGGGGGACTGGGGTCAAACGAGAGAGCCAGTCGACCGCATTTTTAAAAGGGCCGGGCATGCTGCCGTTGTATTCTGGACTGGAAATGATGATGGCGTCCGCCTCAGAGATTTTTTTAGCTAGCTTCAGTACTCCCTCTGGGATGCCTTGGCTTGTTTCGAGGTCTCCATCATAGACTGGCATGGGGAATTCATTAAATTCGTGGAGTTCTGCCTGTACGTCAGGAAATTCGCTGACGATTTGATGAGCAATGCGGATCAGCTTCTTATTAAAGGAACCATGTCTTAACACGGGAGCAAATAGGAAGATTTTCACGGGCAGCCCTTCTGTCTAAGTTTAGGCCTTATTTTTACAAGTTCTTGCCCTTCCTTGAAGGAGCACAGCGGCTTTTTGTGCAATTACATTATTAAACAAATAGTTTTGATTCTTTGACTTGCATAAATGAACTTATGCAATGAACTTAAGCATTTACGTGGCTTAATTCGGGATTTTTACTTTTTCTTTATGTGGGCTGAGATTGTTTTTACTCCGAGTTGAGGCTGCCAGCAGTAGGCTGAGATCACAAAAGGGATGTTTTATGGCACTTACTTCAATTGATCTTCTTCAGATCTTCGCAGTTCTGGGAATCGTTACAGCGATGACTCCTTTGCTGGGGTCTTACATGTTTAAAGTTTTTACTGGCCAACGCAATTGGTTGATTCGAATTTTTCGACCTCTCGAGAAAGTGACCTATGTGTGCTCGGGAGTGGATGAAAATTATGAGATGAATTGGAAAGAGTATACCAAGGCGCTGTTAATTTTTAACGGCATTGGTTTGATCTTTTTGATGGCTCTTCAAATGCTTCAAGCAGGGCTTCCTTTGAATCCTGAGAAGTTCGGAAATGTTTCCTGGCATTTGGCTTTTAATACAGCGGTGAGCTTTATGACCAACACCAACTGGCAAGCGTACTCTGGTGAAAATACCATGAGCTATCTGACTCAGATGTTGGGATTAGGTGTGCAAAATTTTGTGAGTGCAGCGACGGGTTTTGCGGTGATGCTTGCAATGGCGCGCGGATTTTCGCGTAAACAAACCGACAATCTTGGAAACTTCTGGGTCGACTTAACTCGCAGTACGGTTCATGTGCTTTTGCCGTTTTCAATTGTCTTGGCAGTCGTTCTTGTCGGACAAGGGGTGGTGCAAAACTTTTCTTCTTACGATCATGCAAAAACAGTGGAAGGTGTTGAGCAAATTATTCCTCAAGGGCCTGCGGCTTCGCAAATTGCAATTAAACAATTGGGCTCTAATGGCGGTGGTTTCTTCGGTGTGAACAGTGCTCATCCGTTTGAAAATCCGACGCCTTTGGCGGATTTCTTAGAAATGGTCAGTTTGATTTTGTTGGCAGCAGCGTGCACTTACTTGTTTGGTCTTTTGGTGGGCTCTCGTCGTCAGGGGATGGTTCTTTTTGGAACTATGATGGCCTTGATGGTTGTGATGTTAGCTCTGTCTTTATGGTCCGAGTACAGCATGGGAACCATGGAAGGTAAAGAAACACGTTTTGGTATGACCAACACGGTGATGTGGTCTGTGTTGACCACCTCGGCTTCGAATGGCTCTGTGAATGGAATGCTTTCAAGTATGTCACCGCTTTCTGGTGGGATTGCTATGCTCAATATTATGTTGGGTGAAGTGATCTTTGGAGGTGTGGGGGCAGGAATGTATGGCATGTTGTTGTATGTGGTGCTTGCGGTCTTCCTTTGCGGTTTGATGGTGGGACGAACTCCTGAATATTTGGGAAAGAAAATTGAGGCTAGAGAAATCACCTGGGTGATCATTGGTATCTTGGCGCCTTGTGCGACGGTGCTGGTTGGAAGTGCTCTTTCCGTTGTCTTGCCTGATGGACTTGCTGGCTTGGGACATCAGGGGCCCCATGGCTTGTCTGAGATTCTGTATGCTTATTCTTCAGGAGCGGGAAATAACGGAAGTGCCTTTGGCAGTTTATCTGTGAACACGCCTTATTATAATGTGATGATTGGCTTGGCGATGTTGATCGGTCGTTTCTTTATCATCATTCCGGTGATGGCGATTGCTGGAAGCTTTGTGCAGAAGAAAATTTCACCGCCTTCGGTGGGGACGTTCCAGACGGATTCGGCTTTGTTTGCTGGTTTATTGGGCGCAGTTATTTTGATCGTGGGTGCATTGACGTTCTTTCCAGCACTTTCATTGGGACCTATTCTTGAGCATCTTTTGCTAGTCGTGAAAAGTTAAGGTGAATTATGAAAACATCGTTTTTAGATAAAAAACTTTTAAGTGATGCAATTAAAGCTAGTTTTATAAAATTAAATCCCAAAGTTCAGTGGGGAAATCCGGTCATGTTTGTAACTTGGCTGGGTGCTGTGGTCGTGACTTTGATCACGGCAAGTTTGATCGCTAAGGGCGCAAGATTTTCGTTTGAATTGCAAATTGCCCTTTGGTTGTGGTTCACAGTTTTATTCGCTAACTTTTCTGAAGCTTTAGCTGAGGGCAGAGGTAAAGCACAGGCAGAGAGTTTAAGAAAAACTCGTTCTAGCAGCATGGCGCGCCTTTTGAAAAACTCTAAAGAGACAAGTGTGAATGCTTTGGATCTTAGAAAAGGCGACACCGTTATTTGTGAAATGGGTGATGTCATCCCAGGAGACGGTGAGGTTATTGAGGGTATTGCGACGGTCGATGAGTCTGCCATCACTGGTGAGTCTGCTCCGGTGATTCGTGAAAGCGGTGGTGATAGAAGTGCGGTGACTGGGGGAACTCGAGTGATTAGCGATAAAATTATCGTTCGTATCACCGCCGATCCAGGACAGAGCTTTTTGGATCGTATGATCTCTTTGGTGGAAGGTTCGAAACGTCAAAAAACTCCGAATGAAATTGCCTTGGGTATTCTTTTAGTGGCTCTTACTTTGGTGTTTTTGTTGGGTGTTATTACTTTAAAATATTTCGCGGAGTTTTCTGCGAAAGCAGCAAATCAAGATTTATCACAAATCGTAACGGTTCCTGTGTTGATAGCACTTCTGGTCTGTTTGATTCCGACTACTATCGGTGGCTTATTAAGCGCCATCGGAATCAGCGGAATGGATCGTTTGGTTCGTAAAAACGTGATCGCTAAGAGTGGTCGCGCCGTTGAGGCAGCCGGTGATATTGACGTTTTGATGTTGGATAAAACTGGAACGATCACTTTGGGAAATCGCATGGCCAGTGCCTTTTATCCTGCACCTAATGTGAGTGAGCAAGCTTTGGCGGAGGCTTCTCAGTTGGCTTCTTTAAGTGATGAAACTCCAGAGGGGCGTTCGATCGTAATCTTAGCAAAACAAAAATTTTCTTTAAGAGCGGAAAAGTTAGAGCCGCACTTGGCTGAATTCGTTCAATTTACAGCGCAAACTCGTATGAGCGGTGTAAACTTGAAGGATCATGGCGGATTGCGTGTTTTAAGAAAAGGTGCCGGCGACGCCATTGAAAAATACATTATTGCTTTGGGTGGAACTTATCCTCAGGCCGTGCGCGAGTCGGTGGAGAATGTTGCAAGAAAAGGTGGAACTCCGTTGGTTGTCTGTGAAGGCAATCAAGTTTTAGGTGTGATTTACTTGAAAGACATTGTGAAGGGCGGAATTAAAGAGCGCTTTGCAGAGCTTCGTAAGATGGGAATTCGCACGGTCATGGTAACAGGGGACAACCCTTTGACTGCGGCTGCCATTGCTGCGGAAGCGGGCGTGGATGACTATATCGCACAGGCGACTCCTGAAATGAAATTGGCGCGTATTCGTGAGGAACAGGGGCGTGGTCAGCTCGTGGCAATGACTGGAGATGGAACGAATGATGCTCCAGCGTTAGCTCAAGCCGACGTGGGTGTGGCGATGAATACAGGAACTCAAGCGGCCCGTGAAGCCGGTAATATGGTGGATCTGGATTCGAATCCTACAAAACTTATTGAGATTGTTGAGACGGGAAAACAACTTCTTATGACTCGCGGAGCTTTAACAACCTTCAGCGTGTCCAATGACGTTGCGAAATATTTTGCGATCATTCCTGCGATGTTTGCGACTTTGTATGCGACCCATGGAAGTAATGGGCCTTTGTCGAAATTGAATATTATGGGTCTTCACTCTGCTCAAAGTGCGGTGTTGAGTGCGGTTATATTCAATGCCTTGATTATTATCTTGCTGGTGCCACTGGCGCTTCGTGGGGTTGAGTATAAACCGCTCGGAGCAAATGCAATTTTGAAACGCAATATTTTGAACTATGGAGTCGGCGGATTGGTAGCTCCATTCTTGGGAATTAAACTGATCGACTTGATTATTGTGGCGATTGGAGTTGTGTCATGAAGAATCTATTTATCGGAATTCGAATTTTCATAGTTTTAAGCGTATTAACTGGAGTTGCATACCCACTCTTGATCACCGGAATAGGCCAAGCAATTTTTCCTCATCAAGCGGGTGGTTCTTTAGTTTATAAAGAGAAAAATTTGGTGGGATCCGAATTGCTGGCTCAGAAGTTTCAAAAGAAAAGCTATTTTTGGGTACGCCCTTCGGCGGCGGATTTTAATGGGATGAATTCTGCGGCCAGCAATCAGTCCATCGGAAATGAAGCTCTGTTGAAAGCTGTTGCTGAGCGCAAGACGCAAGGACTGACTCGAGAACTGTTATATGCGAGTGGAAGCGGCTTGGACCCACATATCAGCGAAGGCGCAGCTTTGGATCAGGTGCCCCGTATTGTTGAAGAGCGAAAGCTAAATATGGAGCAAAGAGACTTGGTTCTTAAACTGATTCGGGATTATACTGAAGGGCGACAATGGGGCTTCTTAGGTGAGCCTCGTGTGAATGTTTTGAAGTTGAATCTTTCTTTAGACAGCACTTTGGATAAAACATTATGAATGAAGATTACCGACCCAATCCAGATAGACTCTTAGAGGGGATCCAAAAACAGGAAGATGCACTTGAGAAAGGGCATCTTCGTGTTTTTTTTGGAATGTGCCGCGGGGTTGGTAAAACATTTGCGATGTTGAAGGCGGCTCAAGAAAAACTTCGTCAAGGAAGTGATCTTGTGGTTGGGGTGGTTGAAACACACTCGCGCCGAGAGACTGAAGAGTTGCTTTTAGGGATGGAAGTGATCCCCCGTAAAGAGACTATGTATCGAGGAGCACAAGTTCAAGAGATGGACATTGATGCCATCCTTGCGCGCAAACCTGCCATAGTGTTGGTTGATGAATTAGCCCATACGAATGCGCCGAACTCAAGGCATCCCAAGCGCTATCAAGATGTGATTGAGTTGTTGGATGCGGGAATCAATGTCTATACGACTATCAATGTTCAGCATATCGAAAGTCGTGCTGACCTAGTTCAGCAAATTACTGGGGTGCGAGTTCTAGAGCGTGTTCCTGACTCCGTGATTGATCGGGCTCAGCAGATTGAATTAATTGATATCTCAGCTCAGAACTTAATCAAGCGTCTTAAAGAGGGCAAAGTCTATCAAGGGGATCGCGCGGCTCGCGCTGAAGAGAACTTTTTTAAAGAGACGCATCTTTTGGCTCTTCGAGAATTATCTTTGCGTTATACGGCAGAGCGGGTTGATCAAGATTTGCAAGACAGCATGGTCGTGCAACGAGTTGAGGGTCCTTGGAATACTCAAGAGCGCTTGTTAGTGGCGGTCAGTCACAGTCCTTACTCTGCGCGTTTGATCCGTGCTACTCGGCGTATGGCTTACAATTTAGAAGCACCTTGGATTGCTCTTTATGTTGATGCCAGCATGCAATTGAGTCCTCAAGATCAAACGATGTTGGCTAAGAATTTGAATTTGGCCAGAGAGTTGGGTGCTGAGGTTGTTTCGGTTAAAGATTCGAATGTGGCAGAAGCTCTGCAACGTTTAGCTCACGAGCGCAATGTCACGCAGATCATCATGGGACGCCCCGAGAGAAATTGGTGGAGCTTTCTGTGGAATCGTGGATCTTTATTGGATCAATTGGTTCAGAAAACCAGTGCGGTGGATGTTCACGTTATTCGTCAAGATCAAGGGCATGATACGAAGAATGAAGCGAAAAGTCGT
>CAZPYX010000204.1:0-7611 GCA_964590635.1 uncultured Bdellovibrio sp. | reverse complement strand
AGATTTTCTTTGGCAAGTTTCAAATCATTCAACTTTTGAGTCATCTGTTTGATTTGTTCATAGAAAGCATCGGCTGGAACTTCTGCTGGAATATCTGCGATCCTTTGCACCAAGTTGCTGATGCGTTTAGAGGTCGTCAGGATCTCTTGTTCTAGCAGGCCATACGGCCTTTATCGTCTCTGTAGTGCCATCTTTGTGTTTTACGTCTTTAAGGCCCAAATACGTTTTGTTCGTTAAAAGGGAGGTGTCGACGGTAAAGATTTTTCCACCTCTGTCGATGCCATGCTTGTTTGTGAACTTCTTATTGAAGATCCCTTGTTCGATCAACGCCACTTGGGTTTTGCGGAGTGATTCTTTTTCAAGAAAGGTCGCAAAGATTTTTTGAACGGCACTGGCTTCATCTTGATTGATGACAAGTTCGCCTTTGTTTTTGGGATTGCGATCATAACCCAAAGGAATTGTCCCACCGTTAAAAAGTCCACGCTTAGAACGCGAAAGCCAATTGGCGGCAATTCGTTCAGACGTTTGCATGCGCTCGTACTGGGCATAGTTGATAAGATTAAAGACCATCATCTCGCCACTGGCAGTAGTTGTGTCGAACTGCTCACGTAACGTGACGAAGCTTGCTTTGTGACTTTTAAGTAGATCCCAGACTTCGCAGAAATCTTTGATATTGCGATTCAGACGTGAAAGTTCGGTCGCCATGATGAGATCAATTCGCCCAAGCTTGATGTCAGTGAGCAGTAGTAAAAACTCAGGGCGGCCCTTCATATTCTTCGCGGACTTTCCTTCATCACAGTAAATATCAACCAGGGTTCCCCAGTTGGTTTCTCTTTTATTTTGAAATTCAATGTACTCTATTAAACGATTTTTTTGAGAGACAAGTGAGCCATCTTGGATTCTGGCTTGTTCTTCTGTGGACACACGGATGTAGATTCCGATTCTTTTCATTAGCTAGCCTCCTTCATTTCTGAAGCTGTGCTTTGGTCACTCGCTTGATCCTGCTGCTGTTTCATAGCACGGTCAATTTCGAGCAAGGCTTTTACCAGTTGCACAACTTTGGTTTCGTATTCAGTTCTTTTTAAATTCACCTCGATCATTTCAAGTTCGTAGTTTTGTATTCCTACAACTCGCATCAAATACTTTTTTCCTTACCCATATATGCACCTCCATTGTTTTTGATTGATTGTTTTTTTGCCTTATCCTCCTCTCATTTTGTTTCCTCCCTCATACTCCATTTTATTTATAATTTTCCATTAATTTTTCTTATCCTGTCCATTCCATTTTCCTGTTTCGTGACCACCTTCTCTCGTAGGGAGGGGGTGGTCACGAACGCTTGCGAAGGAAAATGGAATGGACAGGACTTCGCGTTCAGCAATGATTTTGACAATTTAGAGGGGCTTTTTCTTCTTCATATCGAATTAAACAACTGCGGAAGCTTTCCGCAGATTTTCCGGTGCATTTGGAATTCATTAAAATAGCTCAATGAAATGCGCGAACGGCGTGTCGCCTAAAATCCGCGATGCGTGGAACCTTTAGCTCAATATTTTTCATTTATATTGCGGCGAATTAGGAAGTTAGCGTGTGAAACGGGTTTCAAATTTTTTGAAAGATGTTGGCTTTGGTATTCAAGGCAATAAAAAACCGCTGATTTTTTTGAAGTCAGCGGGTTTCGATAATTACGTTGGCTAGTTCACAAGTGGTTTAGTTTGTAAACCTGCACGCACAAGCTAGTCCGTTGTAGTATCATAACGCCGCCTTCACCAGGGGCTATTTCTCGATGTGGATACTGGTATCTTTTCCCACAAATTGCGGAAGAATAAGTCCGTCTCTAGTTTTCAACCAGGAAACAACGAGTTTTCCTTCGACGAATTGAGGCAGTACTAAGCCATGGCCTGATTCGAATTCACCGCTAATCATAGCATCTCCAAGAACGCGCTCAGGGAGCTTTACATTTGAACTCAACGACATCCCTTGGATGCTGAATTTTCCAGAAACAACTTTAGGGAGTTGAGTCCCCATAGGGACCTGTTCGCGTCCCCATGCTTGGGCCTCTGACGCGTTTCCGGCGATAAGTAAGTCTCCGTAATGGAATTCGACGTTTCCTGCCATGGCTTCTTTTGCATTTGTCGATACTTGATCCTCACGTACATTCAGTGCACGGGCGATATCGACCTTTGGATTTCGGGTGTCCTGAATTTGCCGAAGTCTTGGATCCCTCTTATTTGCAAAACCGATCACGGGTCCATCTACTTCATACAAGACCCTTAATTCTTCGATAGAAAGAGCTTCGCCTGATTTGTTTTTTCTATCTGCGTTCGTGATGAGTTTCATGTTGTAGTCTTTTTTCTCGAAAGACTTACCGCCGTCTCCGAAATCTTTTAGTTTATTGCTAACGATGGAAGTTTGAATAATTTGTGGGTCTAAATTTTGTTCGTGCGCAACGCCTCGGACTTCGGCCACGCTCTCACCCTCTAAGCGAATCGCCACGCGGGGAATGGTCGCCTCACCTTGAGCGTCGCGGCTATAGTAAATATGAAAGGCTCCCGATTTCAGCTGAGACTTCGCCGTTGCTTCTCCGGCCGTACACCATCCTGTATTGCGACCTTTCAGAGATTTTACCAGAGGTGTCGCATCGGAGCCCTGAGGGTAAACAACCCATCTGCCTTCATTGGATTTAAATTGACCATCTTTACCCACTCCGAGATTGAACAAAGTGCGCCCGTAGAGTTTACCAAAGTTCAGGCCCGTTAAAAGACTCAAAAAATCAGGATCCCGGATGTCTTCCAGAGATTGTTTGTTGAATTGCTTCAGAACACTCTCGGCCACATAGGCCAGGGCTTCACGATTTAACTCTGGGTACGGAGTCACGGTCTTTTTTGTGCGATTGCCGAAAGAACCATTTTTAGCATCATACTTTGAAAGTTTGGTCATCCCTGTAAACATCCAGTATTTAAGCCACATCGGATACACGGAAGTATCTTTTGAAAACATAAACTCAACCCAGGTATCGAGCGACATTGCCTGGTCTGCAATGACGATCTCGGCCAACTCGGCCTTATGATGTTCATGAACAATGAGATCACCATATCCACGCTCGCGCGCCATTTTCACTTGGAGAGCGTAATAGCTTTCTGGAATATCCGCGATTTTCATAACGAATTGGCCGTGGAGCGCATTTTTAACAGCAACTTGCGCGTGAGGGCTTTTGTCGGCCTTTGCTGCAACCTGAGTCAAATATTCGAGCCAGCGGTCTATTTTTTCAGCGGGTCTGGTTAATGAGACGCCCGTACTTCGTTTGTGTTGTTTTGTGATGTCTTCAATAAATGGATTCGTATGCAGTTCAGGGTCTCTTTCATGAAGAAGCTGACCACCAGGTTTAGCAAAAACCTGTGAGCACAACTGGGCGGCCACCGTCTCAGAATGATACATCGATATGCTGAGGAAACCAAAGAGGGCAACACTTGCCAAAGACTTTGTCACTTTACGGAGGTGTTCTCTATTTATCATGACTTGATTCCTCTTTTAATTTGCATTCGTAATGCTCGTTAAAGAGTTCAAGAGGTATACCAAGGCCAAAGGTAATGTTTTTAAATCTCAAAACGCCCATAAACGCACTGTCCTAATGATGATGGACACCAGGGAAAAAATAGGTTTGCGATCTACCATCGCTCTCCGAGCTATGACAGATGCAGTTCGGGTGATTGGATCAGGCTGCAGGCGCTTAACTTTAGTCCCGACGCATGATCATAAAGGCTTCGGGATTTCTCTCACGATAGCCTTGAATTCGTTCTTGCAAGAAAACGGGAGCATCTTCTTCTTTGATTACTTTAAATCCAATATGCCCATAAAATTTTTCTAAGTGATCATAGGGAATACAATAAGTAGGTCTAAAATTATTTTTCTCAAGGTACTCAGCAAAATGTTCAAGAATTTTGGAGCCGATTTTTTTTGACTGCAATGAGGTCTGAACAATCATACTTCGCAACATTGGGGTATTTTCTTCTACGCAAAAACGACAAACACCAACGATGGTACTATCAATGAACGCAGCAAAGAACAAATCAGAATTACGAGCGCGGTGACTCTTGCCTTCTTGTTCATAAAAAGGATCAACAATAGGTACAGCTTCAGAACCCGAAATCAGTTGAATTTGAACTGTTGTATTCATATCAAAGAACTTAGCAATGACACCAACAATTATCAATATAGTTAATACAAGCAGACCGCACAAATGGCAACAACCCCACTGACTTTCAAAACATCAAAAGATCAAAAAATCAAAAAAGTTGACGGTCCCCTTAACTTCACTGCGTGAACTAAACGAGATGTAGATCGGGTGAATGGATCAGCCAGCAGCATCCATTCATTCATTCAGAATACGTTTTTCCGATAGGTTCTAAATTCCCCAAAAAGATCTAATCTCCGGGGATGATCAAAAGCATCCAGATTCAAGGCGGAGGAACTCTATTTCTTTTAGATCGGAGTCGTTAGCGGGGGTAATAATCATTTCAAAAAATTATCTGTAAATTTGAATTCTGTCTACTCGAATGAATCGTTAAGTCTTTTTGAAATCATTCATCAAAAATCCGCTCTGCTATTGTTAGCGTATCTGAATGCCTGGGGGGAGTCTGATTCTGAATAAAACCTAATGGATCTTATCCTTAAAACGAATAGGTTTGCACTGGGTTCCTGATCCCAAAGTCCTCCTGATTTTTACTAAAATCAGGAGGACTTTGTTTAAAACAGTTTTCGCGAATGAAAGCCTCAGAAGTACCGATAACCTCGGCGGACCTCAAATAAGATCCATATAGCTTAATGAATCGCAGCAGGTCTGCGGGCAATAGAGCCTTGGGCTCGGCCACCTCATTGAACTCAATTTCAATCAAAGCCCGGGGATTACCCAAAGGTGGTTCGTCTACTCCGGGGACTTGCGCACCATTTTCAACTAATGTCTGAGCGCCTCGCTTGAATTAATGCAATCTCTTAGAGCTAACTAAATTGTAAGTGGTTTGATTGCGACCAGACTGAGTCTTTAGTGTTCTTTCTCTGCGCTCCAATATCAGAATGGAGCGATCAAATCCGAATCGAATTAAGGTTCGATCGCTGCAGACCGATATATCAAATATGAAAAATCTCGTACGTTGCTTGTTATTTTTTTCGGTCTGCGTGTGTGGTGTCTCAGTGTGGGGCACACCTAATCAGTTCACCTATCAGGGCCGCATTCTTTCTAAAAACAACATACCACTTGAATATAATAACGTGAGCTTTCAGTTTGAAATCACTTCTCCGAATGGACAATGCATTCTTTTTCGTGAACAGGTCGATCATATTGATATGACAAGTTCTGGTGGAACGTTCGATGTGCCAATCGGAAGTGGAGCGCGTAGTTTTCCATCGGGCGCTGGCTTTACCTTATCAGACGCCTTCAACAACTCAGATCCATTGAATTGCGATGGTGGCACTTTATTTACACCCAGTTCTAACTCTATACGGCTCTTAAGAGTTCAATTCCGTGATCAGAGTGGTTGGAACCTTATAACTCCTGACAGTGAAATTCGCTCTGTACCGTTTTCGGCTTATTCCTATTCGGCTGAAAGATTAGGAAGCAATCCCGTCGCTGCTTTTGTTTTAAAGTCAGAGATCAACAATAATGTTAGTTGTTGAGGTGGCGGCAGCTTACTAACTTGGGGTGCTTGTAGCAATACTTTTGGTTGTTCCGGAGTGGGAGGCTCAAGCGGAGGCACGGTCACAAACATAACATCGATAAATTCTTATTTGAGTGTCGGTGGTGACAATGTTTCCCCTGCGTTAACAGTGAATGTGGGGCAAGTCGCCAACACTGTAGCGGCAGGCAACGATGCGCGCTTTACGGATTCTCGAATTCCGAAGGGAGCCGCAGCTGGAGACTTAAGCGGATCTTATCCCAATCCTAGCGTGGCAAAAATCCAAGGCGTTGACGTGGCCAATGCGACGCCATCGTCGGGACAGGTACTACGCTATGATGGAGCCAAGTGGATTGCCGCGAATCTTTCGACTTCAGATATCACAGGTACTGTGGGGACTGTCACTAATGTTACTGGAAATGCACCTATCGTTGTGAGTAACGGAAACTCCACGCCGTCTATTTCGGTGAATGATGCAACAGCCTCTTCTAAGGGGGTTGTGCAAGTCGGTGCAGGGCTTTCCGTAGGTGCAGGAGTTGTTAGTGTGAATCCATCCACCTTTAGTTCCACGGTCCCGGTGTCTAAAGGGGGAACTGGTGTCACTTCATTTGTTGCGAATGGTGTGATCGTCTCTGGCGCCACAGGAACTTCTTTGGCGTCTTTGAATTGTGGTTTGGGACAGATTATTTCCTTTGATGCAACAGGGGCTGTTGCTTGCTCCAATCTTTCCAGTTCAGGTGCTTTCGTGAATGGTGGCAACAGCTTCGGAATTGATGCAAGTTTAGGTACTAACGATAATAAAAAGGTATCCCTGATAACTAATGGTTCTACGGCGATGACAATCAGTACGACAGGAAATGTGGGAGTCGGTACGACGGCTCCGACACATCCTCTTAATGTCGTGACTGCCATTGCACTTGATCGCTATGGCGGAAACTCTCCGCATTTGGTTCTTCGTGGAGCAGGCGGAACTGTGGCTGCGCCAACATCTACGACCAGTGGTGCGGGAATAGGAAAAGTATCGGGCAATAGCTGGGACGGCAGTTCTTGGGCATCAGCATCTGGCATCGATATGACAGCTACAGAAAATGCGACGACAACAAACCGAGGATCTGATCTTAGTTTATTCACAACCCCAAACGGATCAACGACATCAGTCTCAAGATTGTATATTTCAAATGGCGGTAACATCGGAATGGGGACAATGAGCCCTGCATATAAACTTGATATTGCCGGAGATGTAGGATTGAGATCAGCAAGTGCCCTTCGTCTCTTTAACAGCGACAACAGCTCACAAGCTGCAATTTCAAATGGAGGAGACCCAGGTGCGGGCGCAACTGCGCGTTTAGATTTCTATACGACTCCAACTCCGGCAATGTCGATTACAACGGCAGGGAATGTTGGGGTTGGAACGACAAATCCCATTGGCGGTTTTCATGTTAAGACCAGTCCGGTAACGTGGTCGGCTAATAACTATGGAGCGGGAGTAGTTATCGATGGAGCTCGAAATAATGCGTTGGCCATCTTAGATTATTCGAGCTCCAATCCATGGGCCCTAGCGAATGTTTCTGGAGATATGGCTTTTGCGACTATGCCAAGCCTGACGGATTCGACAACAGGGGCAGGTGTTCGATTCATTCTTAAGAGAAATGGAAATGTTGGTATTGGTACGGTTTCCCCGATAGTGACCTTGGACATGGGAGCAAATAAAGATGCCATCCGTCTTCCTTCTGGAGCAACCTCGGATCAACCTTTGGCTGCGGCAGGTCTTTTGCGTTTTAATACGACCACGAACACTTTGGAGTTTAATGACGGGGTCAATTGGATAGCAGTCTCTGCCTCTGCTGGTGGAAGTAATATTTCTTCCGGTTCATCAGGCGCCGTGACCATAGCAGCAGGTGGGACTAATCAAAATGTAACTTTGCAAGCGTCAGGATTAGGAGTC
>CAZPYX010000203.1:0-7650 GCA_964590635.1 uncultured Bdellovibrio sp. | reverse complement strand
AATGAGTTTGTATTTAAGAGAGGTAGCCTATGAGCGTAATGCAAAACAACTCTGAAAAGGCCAAATGGTACTTGCCAGGTGTTCTAGGTGGTCTTGCGATTACTGGAAAGCATTTGATCGGCAACCTTTTGAATCGCAAAAAAATGATGACCCTGAACTATCCTGAAGAGAAGTATGAATACTCTCCAAGATTCAAAGGGAACCACGTTTTGACAGTGAAGAAAGATGGTTCACTTCGTTGCACGGCTTGTATGTTGTGCGCGACGAACTGTCCTGCGGAATGTATCAAAATTGTAGCGGCGGAACATAACGATCCTTCAGTGGAAAAGTTCCCAATCGCTTACGAAATTGATATCCTACGCTGCGTATTCTGCGGTTACTGTGAAGAAGCCTGCCCAGTGGATGCAATCCGCTTGGGACCTGAATGGCAAACTCCTGCAGTGAACGGTGGAAACTTCATCTACGACATCAATCACTTGGCATACCGTCCAAATCTAAAAGGCGGCATCCAAACTCACGTTGATGATGAAGAACGTCACAAACAAGGCATCTAGTTTTGTTTTAAAATTAGAATTGAAAAAGGGAGCTGTGAAGCTCCCTTTTTTTATTTTAGCGAACTTCTTCGATAGAGAACCATGTTCTCACATCAACAGGCATGGAGACAGTGCCAACGCCATTGGGACCGAAGGTGTATTCAAAATAGTCACCGGTAGTTACAACTATCGGTGCCGAGCATACGCTCACAATATAAGGAACGGTGTTGTTGTGGCCTTCAGTGAGGTTGTGAGGCAGGCCCGGGGCAAAAGCGCCATTTTTAATTATTCCCGAGCCAATTTGTCCACTTCCTCCGCCAGTGAAGTATCCATAAGCATCTCCGCAAACTCTCACTAAAGTGACTCCTGCGGGGACGGTGAGTCTTGTTGGTGTAAATCCATTCCAGAAGGTACCTGTATCGTAAGCGACTGTTCCAAACGTAATAGCGGCGGTCGAGGTTTGTGTATTTGTAGCATTGACAGTAACCAAAGCTCTTTTTGCAGCTCCAGGATAGGCTGTTGTTTGTGTCGTAGAATCAGGATATCTCATGCCACCCGAAGTGGATTCAATAGTTCCCGCCACCGAAAGTTTTTGTCCTGGAGCTGTGTTGCCAACCCCCACATTTCCATTCGCTAGAATGGTCATACGTTCTTGTCCTGCTGTACTGCCTGAAGGTGTTGTTGCAAAATGCATTGACGTCGGAAAACTGGATCCAGTGAATGCGCCGTCCGCTTGGAAAAACATTTGCGCGCCCTGACCCAGACTGCCACCACCATAATCTCCATAGGCGCCAAACTGACCGATGACATCGCCGCTTTGAATTGCTGTGGGGGAAGCCGAACTGCCTCTATGGCGAATGAAATTAAATGATGTCGGTCCCGTGTTGGCCGTGCTGCCAGGGAAGTTTTCTAGTTGCAATCCCACGGGTCTGACCGCGGAAGAGCTGGTGTTGCGAAGATTCAGAAAGACGTCACTATGGGCTTTTTCCAAATCCATAATGCCATAAGGAGAGTTAGTACCAATACCAACACTGCCGGCATTGGTAATACGCATCTTCTCTGAAACAGCGGTGCTACCTGAAGTTGTTGTAGCTAGGACAATGGCGCCTGGCGAGCTGGAACCTGTTTGACTGCCGTCACCGACAAGACCGATATTTCCCACGGGATTAAACGACGTCCCGTTGTGAAGATATCCAGCAAGTAAGAACGCTCCATCCGTGCTATTCGATGCGGAGGGGGATGCAAGAGTGCCGCGGGATGTTTGACCCCATATAAAAGTACCGTTGCCATCGCTTCGAGCCGCCGTCGTTACAGTTCCAATGCCTGAGCCATTTCCTGCGATATTCAAACTTGAAACGGGGCTTCCAGTACCGATACCCACGTTTCCAGCTCCTGTTACAACAAACTGAGAGGTACCAGCGGCCCCACCAACGGCATTCAAAATGTATGATGAATTGTTTATGAAGCCGGCTCCGAGGAGAACGTTAAAGTCTGTCCAGCAGAACAATTCGCGGGCATTTGCGAAGCCTTTATCAAACTTCCGCTATCAGAAAGATTTGCCGAAGACAAAGTCGTATTGACCCAGTTGGTGCCGTCATATTTTAAAAACTGACCGGTCAACAGAGCAGCGATGGAGATATCCACGCCTTTAATTTTTGCCAAGGTCGGATTTGGATAAGTTCCACCTAAATCTCCGCCAGCATTTCCAGTAGGAACTCTGGCATCGCTGAAGCGGGGGTCATTGCCGGCCGCCACTGTGTTGGCAGCAGTACCAACATTCAAAGTGA
Organism: uncultured Bdellovibrio sp.; assembly: GCA_964590635.1. Classification (GTDB taxonomy): domain Bacteria; phylum Bdellovibrionota; class Bdellovibrionia; order Bdellovibrionales; family Bdellovibrionaceae; genus Bdellovibrio. Next base: position 5,330 of record CAZPYX010000203.1, on the reverse strand, counting down.
GGGAGGCGATGGAAGAACCATTCACTACGGTCAGATAAGAATTTGTAGATTGAACATCGGTGACATTTCCGCCGCTAGCACCAGAGACCCCGCCACAGGTGAAGACGGTTCCAGTCCAATTCAAAAAAGTTCCACTGTTACAAATAGGGATGATGGATTTCAGAAGAAAATCAGAAGCGACATTGGTTCCAAGCTTTTGTGCAGCCAACGCATATCCCGCATAAGGCACAGAACGAATCACCGAATCAGGTGAGATAGTCTTCCACCCTGAGCCATCGTAAAACTGAACTCGTAAAATTCTATGATCTCCGGCAACACCATTGTAGGTACTAGTGCCATCGCTGCATGTGCCGCCGGAACAGTCGCCACAGGTAAAGTTTGTAGCGTTATTAAAGGCATCCAGAATTTTGAAAGATCCAGTGAGTGGGTACTTAACGCTACCACCACCGATAGGCACGTCGAAGACACCGCCCGAGTTCACCATATTGATGCCATTCACTTGTTCTTGGTAAACCACGCACTGACCTGAAGGATCGACAATCTGAAAAATAAAAGAAACGCTGGCATATTCTAGCGGAGTGCCGTCGCTTTTGACGATACGGCCCTGATAAGTTAGAAAATTGGGTGAGGCATTGCCAGAAACTGTAAACAAAAAAATGAATATAGAGACAGTTACGTGCAGGAATTTCATGTATAACTTATCGGAAGCTGGCAAAAAAAGTATGAGAAAAATTCTGTCTAAGTTTGAGATTTTCTTGGTTTCGGATTTCTCCTGGACCTATTGCCCCGTGGGATTCACATATGTGAATCTCCACGGCCTCATTCCATTTAACTGAATGATAAGCTAAAGCGTTGCAATTAAACAGCTGCTCCAATGCATCTGAACATTTTGTTCCGATATTTCCTTTTCAAATATTTTTAGTGATTAGAAAATTATTGAAAACACATTGAGGCTCGCCTCAAGAAAGGACACCAATGAAATCTCTCGGAGTCTCTCTTCTTTCTTTTCTAGTTACGTTATCTTATTTTCAAGTCGCTATGGCAGCCCCGAGTGGCGGTCCCGAGATAATGCTTGTCTGCAACAAAGCAACGATTGATGGAGTTTATATTCCAAAGCTTCGCACTGTGGCCGATTGGACTGACGCCCAACTTCGTCCTTACGCTAAACAACTTTGCAACCTTGATTTACAAAAATTGAATTATCAAAATCAGATCAAACTGCGCGCCGATGATTTACGCAGCAATAACTGGCGGGTTTGTGATGATTTGGGATTTGGACCAAATCCAGACAGTCCCGGTTGCAAAGTCGCTTGGGCCAATAAGATCAATGACCTGATAAATCATTGCATAAACCTAGTGAATACTGGCCACAATCCACACAATGTCCTGTTATTCATTGATCCCGCAAAAGTAGAAGTGGCCTGTTTAAAAGGAGTCAACGAGGCATTAAAATAGAGTTAAATATTATCATAGACAATGCAGTGTGATTTTCTAAAAAGTGGAACGCCCCTCTGAGTGCGCATTGCATTAACCTTGCAACATTGTTAAGCATCACCCAGACTTTACTGCAGGGGGAAATTCTATGAAAAAACTTTTGCTAGCTCTGTTGTTGGTTTGTGCTCCAGTGATGTCTTTGGCTCAAAGCATGGGGACGTTTGCCGTTGAAGCGAAACCTGTGGATCAATATCACAGCTATAACTTTGGTGCGGTGACTGTGGGTTTCCGTATGTATGCTGACTTTACTTTGACAGCAAGTGGAACTGAAGCCACAGAAGTAAAAGGGATCAGTATTGGTGGGGCTATGTATGATGCTCAATCTAATTGCCCACAGGTTTTAAATCCCGGCCAAACTTGCACAACTCGTGTTTTCTTCTGGCCACGTATCGAGGGCGGTCACTGGGGAAGACTTGTTTTCAGTCTTAAGGAAAACAAGATCTTGATCGATCTCTTTGGCAATGGAATGAGACGCTAGAATTAATAATAAAATCTATGAAGAATAAAAAAAGGAAGACTTCCTTTTTTTATTCTAATTATTTGTTTCGATAGAGTTCTCGGTGGAAGTAACATCTTCATCACTCGGCAGAACCCCAGTCAGTTTGCAGCGAACTAAGGGTTTGTAAACTGTGTAAACTCCCCGAACTTCCGATTCATACAAAACGATTTCACTCACATGGATTTTGCCAAAGCTTTTTCGCTTGAACGGAGAAAGCATGTCTTTGACACTCTTAGGATTGCGAAGACGGGCAAAGGTAATGTGGGGGGTATAATCGCGCTGCTCAGGCTGTGGCAGTAGATCGTTCTCAGTGAGTTCTGCTTCTAGCGCGGCTTTAAACTCATTCAGATATCTTTTGTTTTGAACACCCAACCAGAGAACGCGGGCGTCTTGTTCATTTGAGAAAGCTCCGACATCTTCAACTTTCAGATCGAAGGGAGCAAAACGAGCGCACACCGTTTCTAAAGTATCGGCAAGCTTGGGAACAGCTTCTTCATCCATCGGACCAATGAAAGTAACCGTGGCATGGAAGTTCTCAAGCGGAACCCATTTCATGACCATTTCTTTTTTGTCGGCGATGATTCGAAGCTTTTTGTAGATAGGCAGAAACGTTTTCTCAAGGGGATCGCTGGCATTCAATGCAAAGAACAGTCGTTTCTTCATATTTAAATGTTAGCGTGGGTTTAGCTTAGGACCAAGACTTAAAACTGGGTTGTCCAGGAGTTAAGTCTAGTATCATCAATAAAGGATCCTTTATTTAAGAAACCTCACATTCCTTTGATAATATGACAGGTGACAGTTCATTTTGAAGAAATCGCCAGGTTGGCAAAAGTTGGCGGCGATATTTCTGCGATATATATTAAGGAGTCTTTGTGAAACGATTGCTCGTGGTCGGCATGGGGTTTGTTTGTCTTCTGTCATGCGCTACAACGGAAAAGCATGGAGCTTTTGATCGCGCACCCGCATTTTCTTTTTTTAAAAGCGAGCCGCTCAGTCAGCAAGACATTCTTGATGCTTCTTCATCGGGTCCTTTAAAGGCATCGAAAGTCAGAGTTATGACCGATAATGATGCGTCTTTCGACAGCAAACTGGAAGCAATTCGTTCCGCTCAACCGGGTGAGACCATTCGTTTAACTTACTTTATCTATTCTCAAGATCAATCATCATCACTTTTTTCTGATGAGCTTCTAAAGGCATCAAAAAGAGGCGTGAAAGTTAAGTTGATGGCGGATCTCATCACGAACTATGGCCTTTTGGATTACTTCACGTATCTACAGCAAGAAAGTAACGGTAACATCCAAGTTCGTCTTTACGGTCGTCCGACGCCGTTGATGATCCGAGATATTCAGTTCATGACTCAACCTTGTCCTCCAACAGGAGCTACAAAGGTTAAAGCGACAACATGTTCCGATGCGAAGTGGGCGAAGATTGAGGGGCAAGCACCAGATTCATTTGCGCGTCTCATGTTGAGCGGTATTTACGGCAAAAATCTAGACGCCTTATCGACAGCTGCAATCAAAGGTCAACTTATTGATCTTGCAGCTTTAAGCAAAGGCGCCGGCACCTCTTCAGAAGACCAAAAGCAATTCTTGGATTTTTTAAAATTAGTCTACAATGCCAAGGTCAAACACGACCTGGTTGCAGCACTTAAGGTGGGACTGGCGTTTCAATTTTATGGAGATAAATTAAACCCGGCATTAAATGAAATCACCGGCAAGATCCCATTGTCACAAAAAGGCGAAAAGTCTTTGCAGGATTGGGAGCATTCAACGGACTTCACACATCATAAACTTTTGATCGTGGGAAATCGCTTTGTGCAGTTGGGTGGTCGAAATATCGAAAACTCTTATCACATGAAGCCGAATACTTTGACGGATAAATATATCTTTATGGATACAGACGTGGCGGCAACGTTGACGGGTGGTGGGGACGCTGTCGTTAAATCATTCGACAATTTGTACAACTTCAAAGAGATGACTATTTCCGCAGACGAAGTTCGCGCCGCTTTCCCGAATGACTTTGTTGAAAACTCTGTGGCAGCAAAGGCGACGCTCGAAAAATGCGCCGTTAAAAGTTATAAAACGGAGGCGGATCGTTACAGTCTTGCCCGTTGCATTGCCGAAGAACTGCCACGCCATCCTCAGTATTTAGATCTGGGTGCTCGTCTTAAAAATGTAGCGAACAAAATGTATGACGGAGTTCAGTCATATAATAATCAGTACCTTTCAAGAAAAGCCTACACTCAGACTTGGAAGAAAGGTAGCACCTACTCGGACGAGATTTCCAGTAAAGATCTTTCGAGCTTGTTCTTAACCTACGTTGAAAATGTTCCCTACGATAAACGCAAGAATGTCGAAGATCGCACGCGCACCTATGGTGCTGTGAGCGGACAAGAAATGAAGTATGGTAAGAACATTCAATATATCTGGTACAAAGGACTTGAAAATGCATGTGTGAGTTCTTTGAAAGAAGGAAAAGAAAAGCGCATCATTCTTCATTCAGCTTACTTCTTACCTCCAGCAGTCATGCTGAAAGGTTTTGCCAAGATGATGGATGGATCTTGGGATTGCCGTTATGTGAAGGTTACCTTCTTGACGAACTCACCTGAAACCACGGATTTAAACTATATCAATGTGGCCGCTAAGTACCAAATGGCGGCATTCTTTAAGATCTATAAAAATCGTCATGATATCTATGGCTCTTTCAGTGACAATCGCTCTGCGAAATTCGAATATTTCGAATATTTGAAAAATCATGAAGCCAAAGGCTTGTCTCTTCACACGAAAGCAACTGTTTTGGGCGATGATGTCTTGATTGGTTCAGCCAATGCCGATGTCAGAAGTTACTACATGGATTCAAATAACGGATTCTTTTTGCGCGGAGCTAAGGATTTCGTCAAAGACTATGTTGCCTTTGTGGATGGAATCACTTCGGATAAAACGAAATCAGTTGAGCTGACTTCTCACTTTGGGAATTCAAATCTTACGGTTGAATCGATGATTTCAGAAGATCAAAAATTGGTGCAAGGTCTTCTTGAAAAGAATGAGATGACTAAAAAACTCAGTCCGAAAATTAAAGAGAACTTGAATAAAGTTATTTCATTCCTAGGTAAGTTTATAGATACCACGACTAAGAAGATTTTATCGAAAGAGTATATTGAGGCTTGGGCCGGAGATACAGACGAAAAAATCGACAGTGATAAGCGGCGAGAACAAGATCAAATGGAAAAGAACTTTAATAGGATGTTACAGATTCTATAAAATAAAAAAGGTGGCCGAGAGGCCTTACTATTACCCACAATTCTAACGAATTGTGGGTTTTGTATTTATAGGGTGAG
>CAZPYX010000202.1:4413-7706 GCA_964590635.1 uncultured Bdellovibrio sp. | reverse complement strand
GCTCCGGGGGGGCAGTTCCCTGAAAATGCCGGGGTCAATTCAGTGAAAACGAGCACAACAGCTCAATCAATCTTTTGCCAATTCCCATTTTTCTATATTTTGGGAGAGTGTAGACATTCGTGAGATAAGCAACAAGCCCATGTCCCGAAGGTAATGCAGGTGGTTTTTCATAAAAAACCAATCCGGCAGCGGCTATGACTTTTCCATCGATTTCAGCAACAGCACTTGCATAGGAAATACCCAAATAGTTCTTAAGATACTCTTTGACTGAATTAATATATTCGTTAGTGATTTGCTCCACAGGAACTTCATTCACTTCTTGCTGCATTAATGCTCGAAGCTTTGAAAGCTCGTCGATATCTCGAACTTCAGCGGTACGCACTCGATAAGATAGAGTCTTTTGTAGCTGGACTTTATAGATATCACGTGCAGCGAGGACTGTTTCATTCGATTTAATAGGTCTTACATCCGTCAATTCCCAAGAATAATATCCCGGAACCCATTTGGTCGCACACGCAGCCAGCATATCACCTGCTAGAAAGGGTCTGACATTTTTGATCTTAACTAAGGCAACGGGCTTTCCTTGAGGATCTGTCGGGCCGTCTTCACGTAAGTAATGATAGTTCTCTACAATAAGCAGATCGCCAGAAAAACCTTCTGGTGGCTTCCAAGATCGGACTTCAATAGTTTTCTGGCCGGAGGCGATTTTAGAACCATTTGGAGAGACAATCGAAAGAGCATTGTAGGTAGTAGTGGCCACGGCATCGTCCTTAATAAAAGCCAGTTACTCCAGTTTTAGTGACTACCGTCACTTCAACACTGTGCCTGGTCGGCGAAAAAAAAGCCCATCCGAAACCGGATGAGCATGCCTCCAGGCACTTGTAGAATCTATGATTTCTAGAAATCGAAATCAAGATTCGACTGCTGAAAATGCCACATCTGACTGCGTTGTCGTGAACCTTTCTTCACTGCGACATACCAGTAAGTATGCCTCGTTTCAAAAGAACCCCTCCGCCTTGCATCTGTAGCCTTTTGATCAGTCTCAAAAGAGATATGAATCTAAGAAATTCAAACCATCGTAAACAATCCTGAAAGGTCTGAACGGATGCTGAAAGCTGATCCGTTCACCCGAACTACATATGGATATTCTCAAGGCCTTGAGGATATCCATATCGCCAACAAGCGTTTCCCCATATTGATGCTCATTTTCGTTCTTAAGCCATTTAATCTCTAGGAGGTTAAATAGAATACTACATTTCAATTGGTTCGTGGTGTGTAGCTCATCCAAAAGCGACAATCTTGTGGGGGTTGTTTCTGGGGTTATTAATTGTGGGAAATTCGGTTGATTAGGCTCATGAAAAGGTAGCGGATTTTGCCATTGGTTTAGATCTCAGTGGTCTTTGATTTCCAAAAATGCAGCTGCAATCTTCGTATCTCAAGATGAGACCGACCGACAAATTTCGTCGATGGCCTTCCTCTTTAGACAAGGACGTCTGGTGAGGCGCACCTTGGAGTATGTAACGGCAAGAACCGCTGGCAAAGAACTTGCGATAGAAATCCCTATCATTACAAGGAATTGCCATGAAATACGCTCTTACATTTTTTCTGACTTTGGCTTTCGCAGTATTGGCTCAAGCTCATCCAGAGGCGCAGTACAAAACTTCAACGACTAATGGTTGTAAGGTTTTTCTAACCTATGAAATTGACTCTACCAATGCTCCGACATGGAGTGGTCAATGTAAATTGGGCTTCGCAGAAGGATATGGAGTTCTCAAATTCCCAACACATCAGTTCGGCTATGAAGGTGAAATGATCCGCGGAATGTTCGAAGGTAATGTGACCTATGGCAATGACGACGACATGTTTATTATCAAGTATGAAAGTGGATGGCCTATTTATGCGTCACACACGACAACAGCTGAAGGTGCATTTGAACTCGAAATCGCAGCTGATGGGACAATAACTGATAAGAAAATTAAAAATGAAAATCATCCTGAATTAGGTTGGAACAACCAAGGAAAATCCGACTCTAGTGGTGGATCTCAATCTGGATCGCAAAGGAGTACTTCACTTGAAAGTATTCCTAAAACTTGCAATCAAACCTACACATCTTACGGAATTGGAGTCGGTATGAAGTATCCGCAGCCTTCGTCACTTCTCGGTTATGTGCAAAGTATTTTTTCTAGTGATATGCAATTAAAGCTGACAGCAAAATACTCATCACATGATTTTGAGAAAGTTCAGGACTTAATAAAGCTCACCAGTGATGATTGGTCGGAAGTATCTAAATATAACGATATCAGAACCCTTGAAAAAATAGACGGTATTCCGTCAGATCCAAGTTATAGGGATAACCCATTCGCACAAGAAGCGATGGAGTTGGGACATGATAATCTTAATGAGGCAATCTCTTGCTGGAAGTCTGTTGCTGCAAAAAAGAAGGCTTATACACCAGTGAAAGCAAAGGATGCCGCCGCAAACCAAACTCAAAGTGCTGCAAAACCTTTCACGAACCGTGATTGCATTGACTTCAAGCAGTACGCGACAGATAAAATTTCTGACTCATTTAAAATCTTGCACAATCGCTGCGGTGTTGAAGTTCAAGTAATGTACTGCATGTACGAAAGAGAAAAAGAGCATTCGACGTGCGACACCCTGGGTGAAGGCCTTAAGGGCTGGGGCTTGGTGACAGTCGCGAAGAATGCCGATCAATGGACGGCGGATGTGGTGGGGACCACATGGTTAGTAAAATACATCGTGTGCGAAGAAGCCAACGGTTGTCGGTTTCCCCGTAAGGGTGACAACCTATATCCTACGACGAAATCGTCTTTAGGATATTGAGTGGTGAAAAGCCACCATCTGACTACGTTGTTTCAACCTTTCTTCGTTACGACGTAGTGGTGACTACGCCTCACTTCAAAAGAACCGCTCCGCCTTGCATCTGATGGCTTTTGACCACTCGGCGGAGTTATCGATAAAGAAAGAGCTAACCACCTCAAATCCCTGAATTCAATACTAGAACCAAAGAATTCAAAATCTATCGCAAAAAATCCTCGTTTGAACGGATGCCGAAAGCTGATCCGTTCACCCGTACTACACCGGCATAGCATGGATGCTATCTCCAGCGCGCAGCCCGAAGGGTTGAGGACAGGAGTCCGAGACATCTCACTGCCATAGCTCGGAGAGCGACGGTAGATCGCCAACCATTTTTTCTTGTCTCCCATGCAATTGAGCTACTCCAGCTTACGTCCATCCAGGCCCCCAGCACTGTGACTTCCAGCTACTTCAATTGT
>CAZPYX010000202.1:0-4403 GCA_964590635.1 uncultured Bdellovibrio sp. | reverse complement strand
GGGCCCGTTTAGTTGGTTTGTATTAAACATAAAATATTTATGTTGGGGGGAGGGAGTTCTCGCAGATTTTCAAGGTATTTGTTATAACGGCGCAAATAACAATCAGTTTATCTAGGGACGTTTCATGAAAAAGACGCTATTGCTTGGTCATTTGGTGCTTTCTTGTTTTCTTTTTTCAAACTTGAGTCAGGCGGCAAATCTAGGGATCATAGTTTTTGACGAGGAATACTATCAGGGTTCGAAAGATCAGGACTGCAGCAATTCAATAAATACCTGCATTCCAACAGCACCAATTCGTCAAACTGGAGATCGGGCTTCGTGCATTATTGCCGGCAATAGAAATCTGAAAGTTACGAGTGCAGACCAGCCCGGAATGTCCTCGCTAGTATTTGAATACTTCAATTCTTGCCCTTATTCAGTGAATGCAAAAATACGTTCAGGAAACACCTGGAGTGCACCTGTATCTGTCCCCGCAAGTGTGCGCCGATGGATCAATGTTTCATATAGTTCATACGACAGTCCAGTTGAAGTGATGTTTGGAAATCCCACAAGTATTGATCCAAACCCAGGACAACCTGGACCTGCGACGCCATACCCAATTAGTTCAGGAAATATCGGTCAATGCAAACCAGGAGTTGGCAGTTCAAATATACCTGGGCACTCTGTCATTAATCTGGAACGGCAATCTATTTCTGAAGTAATTCCTGTTGTTGGTGCTCCGTTTTATTTGAGCTATTCAAGTGACCGATTTAAGAATGGTTCTGATTATCCTAAGAGTGCAGCACCGTTCGGTGGATGGAATATTTCAATTCATCACTATTATGATGTTAAAAATAATGTGGTCTATTTCGGAAATGGTGAAATTTTTAGACCTAGAACAGTGATTAACAATGTTAATGGCTACTTTTTTGTCATTGGATCGAATCACGATAATTTTTCTTGTAATGCGGTTGGAATGCATAACTTTACCAAACTTGAAAATAGAAAATCAGTAGAGTGGCAGTTTGAATATAAAAATGGAAGAGTGTCTTCTGTGAAGGATTTGTATGGAAGAACTTATTCCTTTTCAAGTTCATATATATCGACACCTGGAGGTCAGTCGACGCTCCTAAGTTTAGACGATAGAGGTCTTCTCAGTAAGGTCGTGAATCCAAACGGAGAGGCATATTCTCTTTCAAACGATGCTAATGGAAGAATGATTTCATTTCAGAAGCCGAGTGGTTCAAAAACTTTAATCACTTACGATGAAAATGGAAATCTGCTCAAAGATGAAGGAGCAGGTGGAAGCTTTATTACTTTAGTAGGTAGTTTTGATCCCAAGCAAGATCTTTTGTCTGTGAAGGCAGTTACGTCTACGAACAAGAGCACCACAGTTGGAGTCAAGGCGAATTCTTCTGGATCGGTGATTACACATCAAAGTGACTTCGGCAGTTCCTCTCAAGTTACAACAAAGAACATCTCCGATAAACAGCAGGAATCAGGATATGTTGATATTTATTCTGGTGCTTTCAGCACGCGTATCGAGAATCTGCCCGAGTTTGGAGATTTGCAGGCCCCAGTATGGTCGAAATTCTCTGTAGGAGATTCAATTCAGCTTGAGCGTTCTTTTTCGAAGAGAAATGTGAAAGGCGATGGTGCATCTTTTGTTGAAACTTCAGTGATGTTGCAGAATGATCCCAATTTGGTATTTTCTCAAAGATTTGATAAGTTGACACGAGTCTACTCAAACTCTACGCCTTTGAAGAGATCCACATTGGTTTCAGTAGATGAGGCCCATAATCCAACTTCAATTTCTATTGGCCGCTTATCACCAACAGTCATACAATATTCTGCTTTTGGTAAAGCTTTGATGATTCAAAGTGGCGATCGTGTACAGACCTTTTCTTATGACAAGTTGGGGAATCTATCTTCTTCAACGGATCCATTAAACCGTAAAATGTCCTTTGAGTATGACAAAGCGAATAGACCTACTAAGCAGATTCTTGCCGATGGGAAGGCAATAAACTTCTCTTACGACATAGATGGCAACCTATCCTCATTAACTCCTCCAGGTAAGCCAGCACATTACTTCTCAAATTTAGTGAATGGCCTTGTTGGAGAATACCTTCCTCCAATATTAAGGGCTCGATTTTCTGGTTCGACGATATATGAATATGATCTCGATAAAAACTTAAGTAAAGTGATACGTCCTGATGGAGCTCAGGTTGGATTTGAATACGAAGTGAATAGCTCAAGATTGGTAAATGTCTCAACTCCAAATGGTAGCTATGGAATCAAATATTTAGACCGTAAAGAACAAAAAACCAATTTAGTTAAATCGGTGAATTCACCAGATGGTACAGTTGTTTCTTATGAGTATTTATGGATGCTACCAACTTTAATTTCTACAACTGGTGAAATTAAAAGCTTTACTGAGTTTTCTTATGATAAAATGGGCAGAATTTCTTCGATTGGTTCGAAAGGCGCTGACTCTCGGGGAGTTGCTAATAAAATTGAGTATGATCTAGATGGTCTGATCGTCGGAGTCGGCGATCTTAAAATGACTAGAAATGATGTCGGCGCAGTTTCTGCTACATCGTTAGGAATAGTCTCGGAAGGAATTGGATTCAATAGCTACGGCGAACCAATCTCTTCTGGTTTTATGATAGATAAAAAGCCAATCTTCGGCATGAGTTATAATCGCGATAAGATTGGTCGTATCACGAGTTCGCAAGACGTGACGGCCACTACGAAAGTCGTTTCAACTTACGAATATGATGCTCAAGGAAGACTGACGAAGTCTACTAAAGGTGCCGATACAAGAATATATTCCTATGATGCCAATGGCAATCGTGTTGGATTCAAGAGTGGTGCTAAAGCATTTACTGGAGTTTATGACGATCAAGATCGTTTGCTCTCGTATGGAAATTCAAAATTTGAATACAACGACAACGGCGATCTTCAAGCTCGCGCGGACATCAATCCGGATACGAAAGAAGTAAAAACTACTTCATACACATACGACGTTTTTGGAAATCTTCGTAAAGTCGTTCTTCCAGATGGAGGAGTAATCGAATACGTGATTGACGGGCAGAACCGTCGCATCGGTAAAAAGATCAATGGCAAGGTTGTGCAAGCTTTCATTTATCAAAGTCAGCTTCAGATTGCTGCTGAGATGGATGGGTCCGGTAAGATCGTGAAGTCGTTCGTTTACGCTTCAAAAGGCAATACGCCAGACTACGTAAATTATAATGGGAAGCAATTTAGAATTATTTCCGATCAAGTAGGAACTCCAAAGATGGTCGTCGATTCAGCGACGGGTGCAGTTGTTGAATCATTTAACTTTGATGAATTTGGTATTTCTCTTGATGGAACAACAAGTGCCATCATTCCGTTCGGGTTTGCCGGAGGACTTTATGATGCTGACACAGGATTGGTCCGCTTCGGTGCCCGTGATTACAGTCCAGTGGTAGGTAGATGGATGAATAAAGATCCAATTGGATTCAGCGGGGGGCAGGGGAATTTGTATGCTTATGTGAACAATGATCCAATTAATTTGATTGATCCGACGGGTTTGTACTCTTGGAAACAATTTGGTAAAAACTTGTTTAAGGGACTGGGTGTAGGACTTAGTTTGGCTGTCACTGCTGGATTTATGCAAGCAAATCCGGCTTCAATAGCGGCCATTGCAGTAGGTGGCACTTTACTAGTAACTGGGTATCTAACAGCTCAAGACTTAATGCATGAGGGTTTACTTAACTTTGATGGCTCCGGTAATTTTGAAGACATATTCCACATAGACTCTGCGATTTCTCCCTTGCCTAAATTTAGACTTCCATCGCAGACTATTGGTAATAGCAAAGGAAACTCAACGGGATGTCCTTAAGTTCTTATTCTTCAAAAAAGTTTTCAGTTATTCTGATCATGTCGATCTTGGGTTTTGCAATTGAGTTGTGGACTCAAGATCTGACTTGGCTTCCTTTGTTTGTAGTAGGTATGGCAGTCGCTCTTCTTGGTGCAATTAACGGTTATATATTTCGTATTCCGCGTTCTAGCATTATTCTTAAAGCAAGTGTTGTGGTTCACATTTTAGTAAATGCGATTGCTGCATTTTATCTTGGGTTTGAGCGCAACGGGATTTCTAAAGTTGCATTAAGTGTTGGTTTTTTTGTTGCTGTTATTGGTACAGCAGATTCACTAAGTTTTAATTTTCTTCAAAATCAAAAAACAGAATAATTCCTTTTGGGTTGTTTCAGGCTCCTGCCTTCAACCCTTCGGGCTTCGCTCCGGGATAGCTTCCTGCTATGCCGGTTGCGGGTGGCTTGTACGACGCTGATACTGGATTGGTACGTTTTGGTGCCAGAGATTGCAGTCCAGTGGTTGGTAGATGGACGAATAAAGATCCAATTGGGTTCAATGGAGGG
>CAZPYX010000201.1:0-7706 GCA_964590635.1 uncultured Bdellovibrio sp. | reverse complement strand
TTTGGGCGAAGCTCGCATGGGAACCTGGGATTGGAATTTCGAAAATGACCACGCCGAGTGGGATGCGCGCATGTTCCAGATTCACGGCTCCACTCCGGGACCAAACCTCAATGCTTTACAAGAACTGCGCCGAAGAATTGTTAAAGACGATGCGATCGTCGCCAAACAGCGTTTCGCAGAGGCTATCAAACACAAACAAGACATCTATGTCACCTATCGTGTCACTTGGGACAATGGCGAGATTCACCACATCCGTTGCTATGGCCGCTTTCTGAGCTCAAGAAAAGATCCGAAAATGTACGGAGTTTGTTGGGACTCGACAGAAGAAGTTCAAACAGAGCAACAAATTGAAGCCGCCCGCGCAAAGCTGATTGCCAATACCAAAATGGCGGCCCTAGGGGAAATGTCTGGCGGTATCGCCCACGAAATCAACAATCCCCTGACCGTCATTCAAGCCCGAGCATTTCAGCTGACTCAAATGGTTGACAATGACAAAGCAGATCCGGAAAAAATCAAACAGGCCGCGGAAAGCATCAGTCGCACAGCCGACAAAATTGCTAAGATCGTAAAATCTTTGCGCTCATTCTCGCGCGAAGGTTCGAGTGATCCTTTTGACATTGTGAGCGTGAAAGAGATCATTAATGAGACCTTGGAATTCTGTCGCACGCGATTCTATAATCATGGCGTTGATATCACAGTTGATGAAGTAGACGAAGAGCTTGAAATTGAGTGCCGTCTGGTGCAAATCGAACAAGTTCTTCTGAATCTTCTCAATAATTCTTTTGATGCTGTTCAAGAACTTCCAGACCGCTGGATCCGTGTGCACGTAGATGCTCAAGACGACTTCATCGACATCAAAGTCATCGATTCTGGCAAAGGGATCTCGAAAGAATCCATAGAAAAAATCATGATGCCCTTCTTTACCACTAAAGAAGTCGGCAAAGGCACTGGACTGGGTTTAAGTATTTCCTCAGGAATTATGAAAAGCCATCAAGGCGAATTATTTTTAGATTCTGAAGCAAAGAACACGACATTCGTGATTCGCATTCCTCGTCTGCAAGAAATTTTAGAATAGAATTACGGATTGAATTACTGACATTTAGAGCAAAGACCGAAAAAATCCAGACGATGGGAAACCTGTTTGTATCCCATTCCTTCTACCAATTTAATGTGTTCAGCAAGATCGCAAATATGCAACGGCTCAACACGCTGACACTGACGGCAGATCACATGGTGATGGTGATGTCCTGACTCTAAAGTCAGTTCAAAGCGCGCCACACCATCACCGAATTCGGAACGAGATACCAGTTCCGCCTCTTCGAATTTTTTTAAAATACGATAGATTGTGACCAAATCCATGGCTTCAGATTTTTCATCGATTTTCTTAAAGATTTCATCTGCGGAAATAGGTTCTGGATGATGAAGAAGGATCTTCAGCATTTGCATGCGTTGCTGGGTGAGTTTCATCCCTGCTTTACGAACTCTCTCGTTTAAAGAGTCGATATCAATATTTTTACGCTCATGGTTGCATTTGCTCACAAAGAGTTCATACCTCATTTAAATTGGAAAATCCACCCCAGCAAAGTGAAAAAAACTAAGATTTAGCGGCTCTTCGTCGATTCAGTTCGTTTAAACCGTAATAGGTGTAACTGAGGGCAGAAAACACCGGAACAATGAAGATGGCCAAAGGAATATAGGAACAAAGACCTAGAAGCATACCCATTCCATAAAGACGATGCGATTCTTCCTTTTCAATCTGGCAGCGCTCTTCCTTGCTCGCAAAATCCTGAAGAACGTCATACAGGAAGATCTTTTTATTCAACCAAGACGTTAAAAGTAACGGAACTAAAACCTGAAATCCGGGCAAAAACCACAGCGGCAAAGTCACAAAGAAAGCAAGGATGAACACGGCCGTGGCAATCAGAGTATTCCACAAACTGCCAATCAAAGATCCACCACGCTTTTTCTCAAGGTTATTAAAATCAGCTTTCGCCACCCACTTCAACGCTATGGGCATCACAAACACCGAAGTAAAAATAACCGCCGCCAAATATGCGAGTGGAACAAACAGCAATATCAAAAAAATCACCGCAAGGATACCTGCGATCTCATGAAAACCAGTCATGTTTTCGATCCATCTCATGGGACCAAAGGCATGCAAAAAACTTTCAAGTCCTGAACTCCAGCCCTGCCAACTTGCGAAAAAAAGAGAGAAGATCAACAGGACTGCGAGGGTTGGAGGTATAATAACCAACAAGAACATGCGCAGACTGAGGAGTGATTCAAATGACTGACGAAGAGCTTCAAGAATTTTTCCCATATTCAAATCTTTTACCTTCCTCAGGACAGAAGCAAGTGCTTCAATAGGCCCACTATGCCAAAAATCATTCATCTCTTTCGCCACGGACAAACTGATTGGAATAATGCTCGACGCTTGCAAGGTCACACGGACATTCCTTTGAATGAGGAAGGTCGTCGCCAAGCTCGGACCCTTCAGGATTTTTTCGCCAAAAATCCGGTGGAGATTTTTATGAGCAGCGATTTAAGCCGAGCCAAAGAAACCACACAAATTGCCAATCATAATTTGGCGAGGCCTCTTCACACCTCCGAGGGATTTCGCGAAGTTAAGCTTGGCGAAATCGAAGGCTTAAATCACGATCAAATCCTAAGTCAACATGGTGAAGCCAACTGGAGTCGCTGGCAATCCATCGACCCTGCCAATTTTGATTTTTCGTTTAAAGATGGTGAGACGGGATTTGCGGCCTTAGAGCGGTTCACTAAAGCTTTTGAAACATTTTGTCGTGATTATGATTTTAAAGCCGCAGGCCTTTGCACACACGGATTGATGTTACGACGCTTTCTGCACACTCTTCGACCAGGAATGTCTGAGCCTCTTTCAGTTCCTAACTGCTCTGTATTCACCGTGCAGTGGGATGAGCAGAATGGATTTACATTTTAAAAACGGCACCACCGGCCTGATATATCCCAACCGCAGCTTACAACTCTTAAAGGTCGTAACGAGTCAAATCCAGATATCCAAAATTCACGGAGTTGCTGTCTTTATAGATTCTATTAAGCTCGTCGTAATGCTCCCAGAATTTGGGATTTTGTCTGCGCACGCCAAAAATGTCCACTACTGATTGATAATCTTTTTCTGACTTAATTCCGTAAATGCCATCTACAAATTTCTTTAGGTCCTTGGCACTCACTGTGAAAATCATATTCGGATACGAAGCCCAATAGCCTTCCCTGAAGGTCAGAGTATCTTCTTGCGGTTCCATACGCATGGACTCCCCGGTGATCCACGAGATGTTTTCATGTTCTTTATTGTGAATCAAAGAATACACTTTCGTCTTTTTACTTTCATCTTTCACCATCACATAGGCCACGTCCGGAAAGAACTGTGCAAAGGGCGTTTTATCCTCTGCTGGAACGGAAGCAATACGACGCAACTCAAGATCAAACCCTGTGGTTTTGAATTTGCCCGCCAAGGCTTCCGGCACTTCGATCTTTTTCCAATTAAGAGTGTCCAAAGGACCACGCACTTTTTCATTCATGCGATAAAACAATATTTTCTCCACAAATTGTTTTTTAGTCTTAGTCGCATCGGTATAGCGAATGCCCGTAGGTTCCCCGGAACCCACCGTTGGAAAGATGTAACTCATCTTTGCCGAGGCCAACAAACCTTTATACCAAGAGCGACGATAGGCCACGCGCTGTTCTGGCGGAAGGAACATCAAAAACAACTCTTCTGCTTCCATGCGAATCATGTCCATATAAACGCGAGTCAAAAGTTGATGACTGACATTTCCAAAAACGTCAAAATTCACTACCAAATTATAAACCAGACGCTCTAATAAGGGATAATCCAAAACAAAAGCGGTCTTGGAAAGATCACCGATGGCACCCTTCATAACCACTGCATTTTGATCATGACGGAAGACTGTCAAAACAGCGTTAGGATTGCTTCCTCCACCATCCCAAATGTCTTTTAAAGTATAGCCCTTGGGACGAATTTTCTTTAGTTCTTCAACGCGCAACTTGCGATAGCTTTCACGGTAATCAACCAACTTTTTTAAAAAACCCGGAGTATCCATTAGCTCAATGTCACTGCCCCACATGCCCGGAAGAATCAGTAACTTATTTGCCTTGGTTTCGTAGGCTGACGAAAGCTCCATATTGTCAGATTCAGGACTTAAGAAAAAGGTATAGAACTGTTCTTGGATTGAATTCACAGCCTGACTGCCATTACAAACAGGTCCCTTGATAAAGGTCGCCACCTCATACTGGGCATCGTCCAATAGAAACTGATATCGCGCCTTAACTGGAATGTCCTTAAACGCCACGAAGGGATTTTCTGCCACACTGGACTGATAAGTTGGCAAGGTCGTCACGGTCCAGTCCGAACTAAAGAACAAATCTCGATAGCGTTTTAATTTTGCCGCAGTCCATTCATAGGGAAGATGCGTCTTCATCACCACTGTTCCGGGAAACTTGAGAAGACAGTAAAAGATCTCTTTAGCCCCAGGATCATCATTCGGTCTGCGTGTTGGGATCTCAACGACGCCTTTTTCACAGGTCGTATTTGAACGCACCAATCTGTAGAATTCGCGATTGTTATTCGGAAAATAAATATGCGCCAAAAAAAGATGTTCATACAAGTACCGGCTTACAAGTTTTTGGCGAAGATCTGTGTGGTTCAAGAAAGCTTCCCACTCACGAACTTGCTTCAAACTTTCGCCAGAGATCGCATGGAACTGTTTGATCGACTCTGGCGTTGGGCCCGGCGTTCCTTTTTGCACCCAAGAATTTAGTACAGCCAACTCCTCAGGCGCTAAAGGAGGAAGACCATAGGGCATACCGAGCTCTGGAGTTGTTTTCTCTAAAGCCTTGAACTCATTCATATTGGCGGCACACACCTGAGTTTCAGCAACAGGCTTGTTCACATCCAAGTTGGGACGCGTCGAACGCAGATTGATCATGCTAAAGAAAAGATCCTTATCTACTTCATTCGAAGTGTGAACTTCGAAAAAAGACTTCTTTCTCCATTCTTCCGTTGTTTTCGCATCGACCCACATACGCGAGGGTTCAACGGCTTTCAAACGAGATCCATTGTAAACATTGAGCTTCGTCGCGCCTCTCGCAAATCCATCATAGTTTTGCAAATTCAGCTGGCAGGGAGCATTGAAACAGCTGTGACAAGAGAGACAGCGATTGTTAAAAATCGGCTGCACACTCTGAGAATAGAAATCCAACTGAGTCTCGTTCTTAAGCACCGGAGCGGCGAAGACGCCTGTCATCACAACTGAAATAAAACAGAATGTTACGATCTTAATAAATTGCATCACAACCCACTCCCCTGTATTCTCTGCCAATACTAAACATAAAGTTGAGGAAGATCATGGAAAAAATCCCTTTTCAAATCGTGCAAGACTCTATCGATAAAATTTGCGGTATCGCGGAAGAAACCGAATTAGAAAAGGCTTCAGAGCATCTCTTTGAAGTTCAACCAGATCTTGGTGGCTTCTTTATGGAGTTCATTGAAGACATGAGCGAAGGCGCTCAAGACCTTGGCTTCATGATGGCTTTGATTTTAAACAAAGCTTTTGAAGACAAATACAAAGCAATTCGTGCCATGACAGAAGACGAAGTTGTACGCCGCTTTGAAAGCAGCGAAGCTGAATTCGAAAAATATTTGAACATGAGTGACGATATGATCGTTGATCTTCAGGAAAAAGAATCCGGCGATGGCCAACCTGAAATCTTGAACTACATGCTTGAAGAATTGTTCATGTCTCCAGATCTTGAACCTGCTTTGGATGCCAATGAACAAATTCACTTGTTTATCATCTGCAAGTTCTTCGTGGATTGCTTGAATGACCTTGCAAAAGAAGCTTCACCAGAAGTTATCCGTCACTAGTTTTTATTCTCTGATCCGGTCGACTGAAAGTGGGCCGGATCCCAGGGGCAGCGCTCCCGATTTACTCTGATTTTTTCCCATTGTATTTTCCAATCTCCTGCATGATATCCATCAATAACCATGAATACAGTTTCAGTAGGCATATCTGAATCCCACGCACAACAAAATCCATGGGGCATTCTGAGGCCATTGAGGGTATCTGCAAAAACCTTTGCGCAAGTCCTAACACCTGCACCAAGGGGAAATACCAATATCAAACTTTTTTCGGGAGCGCCTTGCAGTCATAAACTTTCAGGGAATATCGTTATCAAGCTTGGAATTTACGAACCACGATTTTCTATGTAATAAATCAGCGTAAACAAGAAAGCTTAACAATGTTCGCAAAAAATCACTCTTCACTTTTCACTCTCAAAGAATACGAATTCTGTGAAGCTACGACCTCCCCCGAATGTTCGAATTAATTGTTCGAAATACGATGACTCTGCAAATCATGAGGTTATTATTCCCCTTTGAAATTTGGACGTACACCCAAAAATTTAACAATGCCTCCGGCAAATTTAAATCTGATCAAGGCAAGTCTGAAAGACTGCCCCCGTTCCGCAGCCATCAAAAACGTAATTTGACCAAGAGGAAAAATAAAAAGCCCAGCTTCAATGCAGAAGCTAGGCTTTGAAATTCAGAATCTAATTTCTAAAACTTCGAACAAATATTTACTGTTCGATCACTTCGCACTGGAAGCTGCCAACAGCCGCGCGCTCCCAAGCCCCCAAACAGAAAAGAACAAATTCATACTCATAAGAACCATCGACCTAGAAATCATAACGAGCAAGATTTGTTGAGGCAGTACTTGAATCCAATACTGTCTATCAACATCTATAGGGAACAGCCGCAAGCTCGCAGTGACTGCGATGGTTGTAGTGATGGCTTTGATTGTGATACTGCCAATCACCATGGCAGCCTATGCGCTTTTATCCCATGCCGATGACATGATTACTTGGGTTCGCAATATACACACGCTGCGATTGCCAGAGGCCCCCGATTGGGTTGCCAAACTACCGCTGATTGGCGATAAGGCGGCTGCGGAATGGAATGCCCTTTCCCGTGATTCTCAAGGCATCTTGGCAGCGCGACTGCAGCCCTACGCACGCAGTATCGTTTCCGAAATTATTGCCACCGTTCAAAATACAGGACTTCTTTTTGTGCATTTGCTTTTGACGGTAGTGTTGGTGGGAATCTTCTACGCCAGCGGAGAAAAAATGGCCCATGCCTTAATCTTGTTCGCTCGTCGCATCGCCGGCGATCGCGGAGAAAGCTCTGTGATTCTTGCTGGTCAATCCATCAAAGCCGTGGCTCTTGGAATCATCGTCACAGCCTTGACTCAATCCATTCTAGGGGGCTTTGGTTTGTGGATGGCGAATATCCCCTTCGCAGGAACTCTGACCGCTGTGATGTTTATGTTTTGCATCGCCCAACTTGGACCGTTCCTGCCAATGTTAGCCGGAGTTGTCTGGCTGTACATGCATCACAACAACACCGCTGGAACCATTCTTTTAGTTTGGACCCTGGCTGTGGGGCTTTTAGATAATTTTCTTCGTCCAATACTTATCAAGCTACTAAAACTGCACCACTAGCGTGGTGCTAGGATAAAGAGTTCAACGCGTAACTCGGACCACCTTCTTGATCTTTTGGTCTTAAAGATATCGCCAGCGTGATTCAAATCTTGCTGAGACCTCACTTTATATGTCTCAGCTCTCTATAAAACACTACCAATGCCCCCATTGTGGAG
>CAZPYX010000200.1:0-7710 GCA_964590635.1 uncultured Bdellovibrio sp. | reverse complement strand
TCAACGTGTCCTCTTTTAAGAAACGACCTTCTTGCTGCAGCATCATACCCACAACCAGGTCCCGAGACATGCAAGTCCCAACTCCTGCCGAAGGGATCGCCGCATTCAGCTGCTGTCGCACCAAAAGATCTTTGGTGTGAGCCTCGCTGAACTCGTCAATATAGACGCCACCTACTAAAGACAATTTCGGAACATCGAAAGAAAACACCGGGATCTGAATAAAGTGCGCCTCATGGCTATAGAAGTTCATCACAGTCAAAGAATGCCGATGCAAAACATCTTCAGAGTCTTGCATCAAAAACAAATCATGTTTCTTTTTGCTGACTTCTTCAGAAGCAATCACCTGCCGCGCAATTTCATTTAGCATCTGCCCCTTGGAAGTGGGCCCTGGCAAAGAGTTTACGACAACGACCACTCTGTCAGGATAAAGCTTTTCAAGTCTACTAGCCTCTTCCCAGGTAGCCGTGTCGTTTGGATAAACTCCAAGAAAAAATGTATAATTTTGATAATCCAGACCGCGAATATTTCCGCGAATCATGGGGCCGATAACTTCGGCCTCTTTCCAGTTCGCAATCATAATCGCAATTTGTTTTTGAGAGGTTCTTTTCATACGCCCTAGAACTGTTTGATTAATCAGTCTGGGTTTTAATTTTTTAAAAAACGCAACCACATCAATAAACAAGTCATCTAATGTAAAAATGGAAGTGGCGATCACCACCAAATAAGTAAAGACGACGAAGAGTTCTTCAACACCAAAACTTATTTCCATTAGAAAACTCCCCCCACAACTAGCAACCCCTCTATATCACCATGCGCCTCTTTACGATTCACGGGGTGATAGATTAAAGCGGCAACATTCCAACTTCCCTTCAACCACTGAGTGCGAAGTCCTAACCGTCCCTCTGTCATGGTCGGCCCCAGATCAGGATCTCGACTTTCTCGCGAATAAAACTCTGCATAGGGATCTAAGTTCACATTCACTGCCGGCTTAAAGCGATAACCCTGTTTAATCCATCCCGTAGAAACCGGAGTTGCATCGAGCCTTGGAACATAGGCTACTTCACCATAGGCCTCTGTGAATACCTGTGGAACTGGCCACTGCCATAAATCACTGGCACTTAAAATGACTCGCGGGTCCCATTGTGTTGAATTGCTTTGTTGGTCTTTATCAATCACTGTTCTGACACCAGCCTGCACTTGTAAGAAGATGCGCTTGAACAGATTCCCTTGAAGTCCAACATACGGAGTGATTGCATTGTCGAAATATTTTTGTTTAGCGCCGGGAGATTGATACTGAAGACTCGCACCCGCATAAGCATCTAAGCCAAAGCGTCCCCACTCTTTTGAAGGTTGCCACTCATGCAAAGACTGCCCCTCATACAACGGCTGATAATAGCGAAGCCTAGTGTCCGTCACCAGATTGTATTCTTCGTAATAGCTACTTTCAGAATAAAGTTCTTCATAACTTTTATATTTAGACGAACTCGAAATTTCCGAAGTCGAAGTTCCCACTTCTTCAACAGCCCGACAAGTTGACGTTATGGAAATCATCCATGCACAGAAAATAAAAAATCTGAAAATATAACCTGTCTGCATGTCCCCTCTTTTGTGCAGAACAGACGTTAAAGGAGGCCATCACCGATGAGGAGTTAAACTATTGTAAACATATACCCGTTGCCAAAGCTTAATTGCAGAATCTAAGTTCCTGCCATGAAAACAATTCTTGTCATATTTGGAACACGACCTGAAGCGATAAAATTGGCGCCTTTCATTCTGCGCGCAAAAACTGATTCGCGTTTTCGAATCATTGTGGGCTCGACGGGGCAACACCGTGAAATGCTTAAACCTCTCTTAAACTTTTTTGAAATCAAGCCCGATTTCGATCTCGATCTCATGAAACCTGGACAAAGTTTGGTGGATATTTCCATCGGTGTAATGAAAGGCTTGGACCAATATCTGTCAGATAACAAAGTAGATGGAGTGGTCGTGCAAGGCGATACCACCAGCTGCTTCAAAGCAAGCCTGATCGCCTTCTATCATAAGGTTCCTGTAATTCATGTCGAGGCCGGGCTGCGCTCGGGAGATATCTATTCACCATTCCCCGAAGAGTTCAATCGCAAAGCCACGGGACTGGTCGCGAAGTTTCACTTTGCGCCCACAGAAATATCTAAACAAAATCTTCTCAATGAAAGTTACGATCATCGGAATATTTTCGTCACAGGGAACACAGGCATTGATGCTTTATTCGAAGTTAAAAGCCGTCTTGATGGCAGCAAGATTCGCCAGAACTTCGCAGATAAATACGCATTTCTTTCCGCTCATAAAAAAATGATCCTCGTCACCGTCCACCGCCGCGAATCTTTCGGAAAGCCCATAGAAGAAGTCATGAAAGGCCTTGTCGCCCTTTCTAAACGAGACGACGTCGAACTTTTGATTCCTCTTCACATGAACCCACAAGTTCGCGCCTCTGCAGAAAAAGTTTTTGGCTCTGCCGCCCAATGGATCGACAAAGATCACTACCCATCATCAGGCCAAAGTAAAATTTGGTTGTGCGAACCTGTCGATTACGTGCCCTTCGTCTATCTCATGGACCGCGCACACATGATCATCACCGACTCTGGGGGGGTGCAAGAAGAAGCACCCTCCTTAGGAAAACCTATCCTGGTCGCGCGCGAAAAAACCGAACGCCCTGAAGCCATCACCGCTGGCACTTCAAAACTAATTCCACTAGAGGAATTTGCATTCCTAAAAACCGCAGAGGAAGTTTTGGATTCCCCGGAAGTCTACGCAAGAATGTCCCAAGCAAAAAATCCCTTTGGTGATGGCAAAGCTTGCGAAAGAATTCTAAATGTCCTTGCCGAGCAGCTATAACGAACCTTAGCAACACAGACCATGATGTATTGCGTCCCTTAGATTTGACATATGTTAAGCACAGGAGGACACTCCCCCTATGAACGGCGAAAAAATACTCATTCAAGCAAATGTCAGTGACGAACGCCGCAGTGACGGTTTCGTCTATATTGAAACTTTCAATCAAGCCCAAAGAACTCAAGTGGCTCTTAGGAAGCTTGCTCTTTTTTGGGGACTTGCGATTCTCTCGATCCTGATCCCCGTCTTCCACTTTGTCTTAGTCCCACTCTTTTTCTGTTTGGGAATCTTCTTTGCGCGCAGAGGATATAAATCGGAAGGCCAAGTTCTAAGTGGCACAACTACATGTCCCCACTGTCACGCCGAAGTGACTGTGCAAAAGGCTGAACTCAATTGGCCCATCACAGAGATTTGCCAAGGCTGTGCACGAGTTGTGCGTATGGAAAGAGCTGATAAGCCAATTTAACCGCAACGTAGAAACTATTTAGACACCGCGCGTGGCAAAAAGGTACGGCGTACCCTCAGGGGTTTAGCCGAAGCGGCCGGTGATGTAGTTTTCGGTTTTGGGGTCGCGGGGGTTGGTGAAGACTTGGTCGCTGGCTCCGAATTCGATGAGGTCGCCGAGGTACATGAAGGCTGTGTAGTCTGAGACACGGGCAGCTTGATGCAGGCTGTGTGTGACGATGGCGATGGTTACGTCTTTACGAAGTTCTTGGATGAGTTCTTCGATGTGACGTGTGGAGATGGGATCTAGAGCTGATGTTGGCTCATCTAAAAGTAAAATTTCTGGTTCTGTTGCCAAAGCTCTAGCGATACACAAACGTTGCTGCTGCCCGCCTGACATTGCTGTCGCTGGCGTATGCAAACGATCTTTTACTTCGTTCCAAAGACCTGCTTGTTGCAAAGATTTTTCCACGCGTTCTTCGATGAAGCTTTTCTTTTTTACGCCGCGAACTTTCAAACCGTAGGCAACGTTTTCGTAAATGCTTTTCGGAAACGGATTTGGTTTTTGGAAAACCATTCCGATACGCATGCGCACTTCCATAGGGTCAATTTCTTTACCCAAAATATTGATGCCACCTGGGTGAAGAAGAATTTCACCATCATAGTTGGCATTGGCATAAAGATCATGCATGCGATTGAAACAACGAAGTAAGGTTGTTTTACCGCAGCCTGAAGGACCAATCAGCGCCGTCACACGGTCTTCGTGAATGGGCAAAGTCACGCCATTCAATACGCGCTTTTCTCCGTAAGAGAATTTTAAATTTTTAACTTCGGCACGAACTTTCAATTCCATAGACTACCACTTAATCTTTTTACGGAAACGAGAACGTAAGTAAATTGCTCCGCCATTCATAATCAATGTCATACACAAAAGCACCACACCCGTCGCTGCAGCGTTCACATGGAACTCTGCTTGCGGGCGCGATAGCCAGTTAAACATTTGAATTGGCATCACAGTGAATG
The DNA here is from genome assembly GCA_964590635.1 of uncultured Bdellovibrio sp. Classification (GTDB taxonomy): domain Bacteria; phylum Bdellovibrionota; class Bdellovibrionia; order Bdellovibrionales; family Bdellovibrionaceae; genus Bdellovibrio. Next base: position 3,375 of record CAZPYX010000200.1, on the reverse strand, counting down.
GATCCATGAGCCACTGAAAACTAATAAAAGGAACATGCCCCGTGATCGGAGCCGTCGGCAAAAATGCGATAAAGGTCAAGGCCCCAATCGTAATCAAGGGAGCGGTCTCTCCGATGGCGCGAGATAAAGAAATAATCACGCCCGTCAAAATCCCACCGGTTGAGTAAGGCAGAATATGATGCCGAATTGTCTGCCATTTACTCGCACCCATGGCATAACTGGCTTCACGAATGATATTTGGAATCGAACGAATGGCTTCACGGGTTGTCACAATGATAATAGGCAAAACCAAAAGTCCCAGAGTTAAACCCGCCGTTAAAATACTTTGGCCCAATTTCAACTGATAAACAAAAAGTCCCAAAGCCATCAATCCGTAGGTGATCGATGGAATTCCGGCCAAATTAATAATATTCAATTCGATAAGTTGTGAAACCCAGTTCTTCTTTGCATACTCTTCTAAATAAACACCTGCAGCGATGCCCAACGGAATCGCACAGAACGCAGTTGTCAGCATGATACAGAATGATCCTACCCAAGCTGACAGGATCCCCGCTTTTTGTGGAAAACGCGAAGGAAAGTTTATGAAGAAGGCCCAATCAATGCGAGGCACACCGGTCACTGCCAGATCGACAATCAAAGCCAGTAAGGTCAACAAGGCAAACATCAATGACATCAAGCCCGCAAGAGCAAAGATGAAATCCCATCTCTGACGACCTTTGATATTTGCTAGAAGCTCTTCGCGAGATTCCATCTATTCCTTCTCCTGAAACTTTTTACGAAGCCACAGACCGATGATATTAAAGCACAACGTCAGGATCAAAAGACTCAAGCCCGCCACATAGATAGATCTAAAACCAATGGAGCCGTGAGGCAAATCCCCTAAACTGACTTGCACGATAAAAGCGGTAATTGTTGCAGCGGGCTCTGTCGGATTCAAAGTCAAATTCGGCTGCATACCCGCCGCAATGGCAACGACCATGGTCTCACCAAAGGCGCGAGAAATTCCTAGAACATAAGCAGAAGTGATTCCCGAAAACGCCGCTGGAATCACCACGCGAAAAGCTGTCTGCATGCGCGATGCACCCACTGCGAAAGAAGCCTCACGCAAATGGCTAGGCACAGATCGCATCGCATCTTCACTAAGACTGCTGACGTAAGGAATGATCATCACGCCCATCACAAGTCCCGCACTGAGAACGTTAAAACCACCCAAGGACGGAATCACCTTTTGCAACATCGGAGTGACAAAGAGCAACGCGAAGTAACCGTAAACCACCGTTGGTACAGCCGCCAGCATTTCCAAAATTGGTTTTAAGACCTCACGAGCACCGGGACGAACATATTCGCTTAAGAATGCCGCAGCGATGGTTCCCAGCGGAATCGCGACAAGCAAGGCGATCATCGTCGTCAGGAAAGTTCCGTTTAACAACGGCAGAATTCCATAATGGGCATTTTCAAATAAAGGAGTCCATTCGGTGTCAGTTAAGAATTCTTTCAAAGTCACATGTTCAAAGAAAGGAATACTTTCAATAACTAAAATCGCAACGATGCCGATAGTGACTAAAACAGAAGAAGCCGCCGCTAGAAACAAAACAGTTTCAATCAGTCGTTCTTTCATACGGCGCATGCGGCGCACAGGATGATCTGCCGAAGTGAATTCAGATAATTTGCGAAGCTGATTTTTTTTACTCACGCAGTCCGTACCAACATTTGCAGGCTTAATATCATAATGAACCTTCTCGATTCAACAGTTCATCGAGCTTTAAGCCAATTTCTGAATGACCGCCAAAGACCGTCCCCAACTTTTTCTTCTGCACACGCGTCAGGCCCATTTCATAAGCCTTTGCCGGCAATGGAACGTACTTTACATCCGGAACAATTTTCGGAGCTTGCTTTAAATAATATTTCACGAATTGAGCAACCCATTCTTTGCCCAACGAGGCTTCATTGACATAAATAAAAATGGGCCGTGACAATGGAAAGTAAGTTCCGTTCTCGACGGTTTCACGACTTGGTAAAACAGCCTCTGATTTTTTTGGAGATTTCTCTCCGCCGATCAAACCAAGAACTTTCAATTTGCTTTTGTTTTCTTCGTAATAAGAAAGCGGAACATAAGCCAAAGCCCATTTATCTTGCGCTACACCAGTGACCAACACGTTGTGGTCTTGGCTCGCCGTATAGTCGCCACGGGAGGAGTGTGCTTTTCCTACAACAGCTTCAGTGAAGTAATCGAAAGTTCCAGAGTCTGATCCCGGTCCATAAAGATTTAAACGCTCTTGGGGCCATGCGAGATTTATATCGCTCCATTTTTTAATTTTACCCTGGGATTCCGGCGCCCACATTTTTTTTAACTCAGCGACTGTGACCTGCTGGATCCAGTCGTTTTTCACGTTTACAACGATAGCTGCTGCGTCAAAAGCAATGGGAATTTCGATGAATTTGATATTTTTAGCACGGCAAGCATCAAGCTCTTTGGACTGGATGGGACGAGAGGCATCTTGCACATCCGTTTCCCCGCGACAGAATTTTTTAAAACCACCGCCGGTTCCAGAAACACCCACCGTGACACGGACTTTTCCGCGCACCATGGTTTGAAAATCTTCAGCCATGGCTTCAGTGATAGGAAACACAGTGCTGGAGCCATCGACTCGAATGACTGGAACCTGAGCATGAGCGCAAATCGATGCGAACATCGATGCGAACATCGATGCAAGCATGATGGTTTTAAATAGCATTGAGTACTCCGCCTGAAGCCAAAAACACCTCTATGGATCAAAGTCTAGCATCACCACTCCAGCGAGTATTGTTAAGGTTTTATTATGATTTAGCCGTTTCGCGTTAGAGAGAAATTCGAGTAAACTAAATCTCGATGACTAATTCGACTTACGAAGACCAAACCAATCTGCTTGAGAAGATCAATCGCGCTATTCCCAGTAGCATCTACATCTACGACGTCATCTCGCAAAGCATGGTTTGGTACAATGAACGTGTTCAAGCCATGTATGGCTACACTATCGAAGAAGTTCAGGCCATGGGATCTCAGTATCTCGAGAAAACTATGCATCCGGAAGATGTGCCTTATTTGATAAAAAGCGTCGAAAAAGCTGTTCTGCTAAAAGACGGAGAAGTTCTTGAACTAGAGTACCGCTTCAAGGATACACGCGGCGAGTATCATTGGCTGAGCGATCGTGTGACCGTCTTCAGTCGCGATGCAAATGGCAAAGTTCTGTCTCTGCTTGGTGTCGCCACAGATATCAACGATCGCAAGGCCTATGAAGACACTTTGAAAAAAACCATTGAGAAATTAAATCTGTCTTTGGGCGCAGCTCGCATGGGCACCTGGGATTGGGATTTCGAAAATGACCACGCCGAGTG
>CAZPYX010000199.1:0-7757 GCA_964590635.1 uncultured Bdellovibrio sp. | reverse complement strand
GTGATCAACAAAAAGATTTCGTAAATCGGACAAATGATTTTTGGAGCCCGCTTTCATCAGAGTTTGAACTGTTTTTTCAATCTCTGCTTTCTCTAAACGCCCCAGAGGTTTGTCATTTTCCTTAGACATAATTTCAACCAAAGATGAAATCAGCTTAATCTTCTGATCCATGGCCTCGTGATCATTCGAATCAATCCCTTCAGTATCCAGAGGGTTGATAGAAATGCCTGAATTAATGCCAAGACGTATATACTGGCCACCGAGAGTTTCGCAGAATCTTTTATAAGAGCCGCCGATATCTAAAATAAAAATTTTAGGCTTTATTTTAAGGTTTTGAGCCAAAAGGATATTCGTCAAAAATGACTTCCCAATGCCGCTCCCGCCAGAGATCAGTTGATTTGCATTCCCAAGCGCGGACGAAAAAACGTCGATTTTGACGAGCCCCTCCGAGCGATTTCGCAAAAGAATATGCGGGATTTCATGGCCAGCCCAACGCCCGTAAACAGGTAGAAAATCCGCGAATACGGAAGTGTTCAACTTTATACTACGTTCTTTAAGCTTTACCTGCGGAATGGCGAACTCGGTGAAAATATCAAATGCGGCGACAGTTTCAACCATGCCCTCAGCCCCAGAAAGTGTTCGTAAAAGGGATAAGGTGTCGGCCACCTGCGTTTCTAACTTATCTTCAGACGTCGAACGTAGGAGAATTTGCAAAGAAAATCGAAAGACTCGCTCTGATCCTTGAATCATCTGCTCAAGCAAGGCCTCGATATCTTGAAGCTTTGCTTGTGAATCTAAATCCGAAACGCCTTTTTTCCCAGCGGCAGAAGCGTAGGCCAACCTTCGTTGAGTTTGCAGGCTCGTCTTTTCTTTTTCCTGATCCAAGACTTCGGCAGTGAGATACATTCTGGAATCAAAGGGCAAGTCTGAAAGCATAGAAGACATTGCAGAAAAGCTCGTCTCCGGTAACATTTTTAAAGAAATGACTTTGTGATAGAATTTTCCAAGAACAAAGTGATCCAAGCCTACTACGCAATCCGTAAGTACAATTTCGTCACGCACATCCTGACCAGAATTCATTTGCACTTTGACTGGCCTGTCAGGATTCCACTGGTTATAAGCGACGGTTAGCACTTCTTCATCAGAAAGTCTTTTTGCAGTAAGGCCCAAGTTCAAGAGCCCCAGTTCAATATTCTCGACAGCTCGTTCAAATATCGAAATTTCTTGCGCTAAGATTTTTTCACTTAAAGCCGCCGGGCCTTTTAATAATCCAGCAAAACCTTTACGCTGCCTGTTTACAGACATAGGCTTTCTTAAGAAAAGATATAGATTTCGTTTTGGAAGAAGACCTGCATTATCTAGTTCACGAAACCGTTTAACACGTTCTTTAGTTAACTCAACTGTAAGGTCGTTACAGCCTTGGGCAAGGGTGTTTTCATGGGACTGAATAACAACGTCATTACCAGACACTACTTCTTGAACTATTTGAAAAGTTAGTCCAGCAGGAAGCCCGTTTAAAAAGTTTTTGAGATTGTACTTAAGAGCATTTATTTGATCATCCGTAGAGACTTCAATGTCTAATGGGGTAAACTTTAATGCTGTCCCGAGTGTCTGATCACGAAAGACCATCACACCGGACTCAAATCCCCAAAGATCGAGTTTACGGCTCAAAGTGGAATCGAGCATGAGAGCCTCCAGTTTTTTTCATTTTTAAAAGTTCATTTTTTCCGGCTAGTGGAAAAGCTTTAAATATGCCGGGACTTAAATGGTAGCGGACCCAATGCAGAAGGAAATTGTCAGCCTTGCCGGTTTTCATCACACGCAAGAAGAGTCCTAAAATGACCGTTGGACAAAATGTGAAAAAGAATTTTAAATCTGAGGTGGCAAAGACGAAGTTGAGTACGCACAGCAGAAGGCTTAATGCAAAAAGATCCGGTAACTCAAAACCAAGAATAAGCGTCTTTTTCTCGAGGCATTTATAAACTTGTGACTGCTCAATCAAGAGTTCTCCTTTTTATTGAATTAAGCCACGCAGGAAAGACACGATGGAACTTGCGCCGAAGCCGACGATGGCTCCTACAATGGCTAGAACTAAATGATTCCGGGCATTGGCATTTCCGCTCACATAGCTAAAGCCCGCAAAGACGAATCCAAGAATCGCAACTAGGGGCAAAATGGTGCCGACCAGCTTTGTCTGAATCGTCATTAGTGACGACTCTACAGAAGCCGTGGCGATGATAGGCATTGCACAAATGAACAATAGCGTTAACGCACGAAGAAGCTGTTTTTTGAACAGCATGAAAACCTCCAAATTATTTTTGAACTGAGAAATAAAAAAAGGCCGGATATCCGGCCTTTTAAAAATGCATGTTGATGTTAGAAAGAATTAGGCGACGTCGCTGAACTTCTGGGTGTCTCCCTCGTCGTAATGGTAATCAGCGGGATCTAGCTGAATATAAAAAGTCTGATTAAGATCCGGCAGACTCAACTCAATCACATTTTCTTCAGCGGCCTTATAGCCAGAGCCAACACGGTGAAAGAATCTGTAATTTCCATCATCTTTTTTTGCGTGTCCTGAAAAGATAATGTACTCTGGAAAACCTGACCAATTTTTCGCCAAGAAGAACGTAATTCCTGGTAAAATGCGCAGATGAATCGTAAACCTGTCTTGTCCCTCAGATTGGTAAGCCGATCCCACGATGCGATTGCCAATCGCAGTCTCTTTTTTTTCTGACGTTACAAGAAAACGTGTTCGCAAATTTTTATCTCCGTTCATAGCCATTCTTTCCCCCGTACTTTTTTACTTTCAAGTTGTTCAAATTTCTCAAGGTCCAAATCCCATGGCCGAGAGAGCAAAAGGTAGAATTTTGTTAATAACTTTTTAATTGATTTCATTTTAAACTCTTTCTTTTCGACACTTAGGCCGACTGAAATTGCGGTCTCGAAATCTGTTGCCGTTCCTCAAGTAAGCGAGACATTTCATCGCTTAACTTTTTAACAGCCTCATCAATCAGACTGTCGGTTTGTTCCCAGGTAAAACCTAGAACATCGGCCACCCGTGCTATTGGCAATGCTTCTAAGAAGCGCAAAAAGATGATTTTGCGCTCTTGTTCATTGAGCTTCTTCAAACCCATCTCCATCACTTGCTGGTAAAATTCCACTGGCATTGCGGCGATGGATTGGCACATCACGGACTCTTCTTTTAGAGCACGCATTTTTATTTTTTCCTTCCATGAGATCATTTGAGGTAGCTCCCTTCTAGATCCACGCGGTAAACCTCTTTGATTTCTTCATCTCGGCTTGCCGGAAGACTGAAATTCTCAATCCCTCCTATAATGTAGCTGGGGGTGTGTAGGGCATTTGTTAGGAAGTCCTTGATTTGATTCAGAGATATAATTTTGATTTGCTGAATTCGAGCAAATGAAAGAGCTTCAATCTTTGCAATCTCGCGAACCGATTTATCTTCCCAATATTGAAGGCGCACAATTTTTCGCGGACGCTCTTCAAGGCGTCTTACTGAGCTGTTTATTTCTTTTTGAACACCTTGAGGAAGTCGACGTGCGGGACCCCAGTTGGTTTCTGTTAACTGCTCACAGAGACCTTCGTATTTGTCGGAAAGGACTTCGTGAGCCGATAGCTCTCTTTCGACAGTGGAATTCAAAAATGACTCCCACGTTTCAGATGTCCAATTTTTTGAGACGCTCTTAATTTGCTCGTCGGAAAGAATTTTTCCGTTTTGGTCTAACCATGGTGTATTTTGCTGTGCCTTCATTTTCGATTCTCCGTCGTGTTGACTCGCGAAATTGCGAGACGGAGAATCCCTTTTGCGAAATGCGGGGATTTATGCCGAAATAAGATAAGGCACTAGAAGCTTTGGAATATTTCGATTTTTTGAGGATATGACGGATTTCCGTCAAAGAATTAGAAATGACGGTACGTCGTCAGACGACGACGGATATCCGTCATGCGGATTGATATCGGCTATTTTGAAAGAGATTTGCGATTTAGCGGCAGGCCGAAAAGAGGAGCGTTTTAGGAAGGATAGCAATGCCAAGGGACCCTGAGAGTTCGATGGCATCGGGATTCAAGTAGTCACTTGTCGCCAGATAGGCGATCTTTCCACTTCCAAGGGTTCTGATGACGTCAAGACCATTGATAGTATCTCTTAAGTGAAGATCTATAAGATACGAGAATTCAGACGATCTTGGAGTTTTCTCAATCCAATCAAAAAGAGTTTGGGGATTGCCAAAATACTCCCGATCTCCAGGTGTATTTGCCCATGCAAACTTTTGGAACTCAATTTCATCATCTAGGATTGCCATACGTTTGAGGGCTGCATCCGACGGCAACGCCTGAAAAATTGCCTTAGTGTCAGCCAAGGGAATTTTTAACTGAAATACGGTTCCAGTATTGGAGGATTCAGCAACGCGAATTTCGCCTCCAAAGCTTTCAGCCTTTGATTTAACGAACGCAAGTCCTTGACCAGTTCCATTAGCCTTACCAAAAGTCGCACCTTGCTCAAACAAGCGAGGAAGGAACTCCGGGGCAATTCCGTTTCCTTGATCTGCAATTTCGACTAAAACTGATCCATTTTCCTGCCTAACTCCAACCTTTACGCGAGCGCCTTTAGGACTCGCCTCTATTGCGTTCTGGAGTAAATTATTAATCATACGGCGAAGATGATTTGGTTCGCACATGACGGGACTAAGCGTTCCGGTATTGTATTCGAACTCAATTTGAATTCCGTTTTTGCTTGAAAGGACACCGGATTTCTCATCAACAGCGGCTTGAATAACTACTTCAGCAATTTCGAAGGTAAGACCTTTCAGGGAAACCGCATCGGTGGTCTTTTTCTTTTGATCTAAGTCACTGATAATTTTCTCAATAGAAACAATTGTCTGCTTTAGAGAGTCAGATTCTTCTTTCAGTCCTTGAATTCCACCAGCAGTAATTTTGAGAGCCGAAAGAGGTCCTTTCAAATCATGCCGAACCATCGTTACTAAATTCGCAAACTGATTTGCTTTTATTCGCTCTTCTTCTAGGTCTAAAATAAGTGTTTTGGTTTGGGTAAGCTCTGATTGTTTTTCGACTAAAGATGTTTGGAGGTCTTCAATAGCAGGTCTTAAGCTCGACGCCGAATTAACAAATATTCTCGCCAAAAACCGAGACATCAAGTTAGCTTTAGAAAAAGAGTTGTTCGATAATCCCAAGCTTTTTCTTATTTCAGATACAACTTGAACTGACCACAGTTCCCGGATGGTCCGTATAAAAAGAGTCGCCAAAATTCCAATGGTCAGAAAGACAATAAAAGCCAACGCGATTTTTTCAATTAGTGATGCCTCAAATATTTTGTACTCTTCAAATTGAAATGAGATCTCATAGTCAGGCATATTTTGGACATGACAAGTTTGAGTGTAGGCATTGGCTTGCTCGATAGAAGACTGAGCACCTACTTCTTTTTCCCCACGCTTGACAAGGACATCGACATGCAAGTTGGGACTGTGCTTATGCCAAAAAGAATATAGCTGGTCGTGAACATCCCGAGTTGAACCGGCCTGCGCCCGCGCCGACACCATATCGCAAGCAATAGCCGTAAGTTGTTCAATTTGTAAGCGCTCTCTATCTCTGGCAATCCATTGAGCAAACGTGCCCGTTGCAATCGACAAGGCCAAAATTAGGATTAAACGCTTAGCACTCATAAAACCGGATTCCTTTCCGGTATTAATGTAGGAAGACCAAATTTCGCAAGCTCTTTGGAGATAGTTTCTAGATCCTCTGCCTCAAGGCGATCTACCACAAGCAAAGGAAGCAGGTCTTTTGAAAAACAGAAAGATCCAAAAAGCGGAAAGTCTAAATTCCATCGCTTCGATAGATCGAATGTCTTAATTTCTAAAGACGGAGTCGGTAATAATTGGACAATACCTCCTTGAACAAAATTAATCTTTTCAATTGGTTTCATCATCCAATTTAAAATTCCTTGTTCAATAGGCATTGGATTTAGCGCTCTTGGAGACCGGACAAACTTCAAGAAAGGTTCAATCTTGTCTACGCATTCATGAATTGCGTGAGACCATCGCGCTGAGTTTTCTATTTCTTCCGACTTATCTACAAAATAGCCGAATGAAAGGCCCGGAAATCTCTTTGAATTTGCTAAAGCCATTCCAGCTCGCAAACCATTTATTGAATAGCGTGATGCTATTAAGGTTAGCTCCTCATCTCCATGAGTTTGTCTTTTAATCAGCTCAAACCCGTTCCAACCATCCTTTAGGTAGCTATATTGTAAAAGATGGCGTTCTATTGCCTCGTTCTGAGCAGCTTGAGAGGCTTGATCTTGTATCAAGTGAACGGCAAATCCATTTGAAGTTTGAAGTGCTTTCGGGATAAAGGAAAGCTCGCTAATAAAGGATTCCTTCATCAGTCGTCTTTCATAAAGTTCAGCAATAGCCTTTACTAAGGCATTTCTTTTTGTTGGTCCTCGTCCAAATCCTGCCAGACCCTGGCTTTCTGCTTGAGTTAGAAAATACTTTTCATTGTCCAAATAGCTTTCTCGCTCAATAAGAAATGACCCGGCTTCGTTTGCAAAGTGCTGAAACAACTTAGTTTCAGCAACAAAGCTCGGTAGTTCAGTCAAATTTTTAGATGAGGAGATGTTCTCGATCATTTTTTAGTTATTCTCCACAACTCTACTTCGGCATCAGATGGAGGCTGATCTCCAACACTCAGTATTTTTTTGTACATAATCTGATGACGAGCTAAAAATAGTGGGATGGCGAATTGATCTTTGAGCAGTGCCTTCTGATAGTCTCTTAATAAGTCTTTCTTTTCAGGTGAAAGCTCCGGTGTTTCAGCCTGCTTTAAATCAATTTTTGGTCCTCTGACTTCTCCGGTGATATAACGAAGCTGTACGGCTGGATACCGCTCAGATGCCGCATAAACCCCTAAGACAAAATCAATGCCTTTCGGAGAATGACTTTTCTCGAGGGCATCGAACCACTCTTCTCTAGAAAGGTCCACAAGCTCAATTGCGACACCAGCCTGAGCACCGGCTTCTTTGAGAAGATCATAAAACCCCTTTGACAAGTATGTCCAAGGGACTCCAACTTTAATTGTCTTCGCCGTCGTTTCTGATTCAGATGGTAATTCAGATAAAAATTCATTACGAGACAGGGAAAGCCCTGGATCAAAAGGCAAAAAGTTATCGGCTGCAATAATGCCACCGTCTGAATTCTTGCTCCATAGAATTTGCAAGTATTCACGAGAAATTAGCCTCTTAGGCTCCTTGCCAGTTCCATGCAAATATAACAAGGTCGCCGGTGCAGATCTAAAAACATCCACTCCTATTTTTTCTAATGATGTAAATTCATAGGGATTATGGCTTCGGATGACAACATCAATGGCACCATTCTCCAACTCGCCCATAACCTTATCTGCCGCCATCGTTTTGATGCGAATATTTTTTGGAGAGTTTTTGAATGACTGCGAAATAGGATTCTGGTCATTTCTTGCCAGTTGGAAGCCAAGTTCATCAATTTTATTAATTTTGTAGGGGCCGGAATATTTAGTTGGCTTAATCTCAAGAGTATCTGGATTTATGTCACCGGCAAACCAGATTCCAGTTTCAGGTGACGACATCTGCAATAGAAACGATTCAGCTTCTTTCTTGAGTCTTATGTCAATTCGTCTTTGGCTAACTACTCGTAATCCCGAACAATCGTCTTCCAGGGTCTTTAGACTTTCACAGTTTTCTAGATAATCCC
>CAZPYX010000198.1:0-7795 GCA_964590635.1 uncultured Bdellovibrio sp. | reverse complement strand
TGACTGCGGTTGGTAAAGCGGCTCAAAAAATCGTAAAAGAAATCGCTCGTCAGTTTGCTGAAATCCCAGGTCTTCGTGATGGTAAGGCAGAACCTCAACCAGCGAAAATCGTAGATATCGCGACGAAAGCAGCTCTTTTCGAAATGATCTTGCCAGGCATGATTGCGATCCTTGCTCCAGTAGCAGTTGGATTCCTTCTTGGACCTCAAGCTCTAGCAGGTATGTTGGCTGGTTCATTGGCCGTTGGTGCGACTATGTCTCTATTCATGGCGAATGCTGGTGGAGCATGGGATAACGCTAAGAAATTCATCGAAAAAGGTGGATTGCCAGGTCATCCAAAAGGTTCTGACGCTCACAAAGCGGCGGTTGTTGGTGACACTGTTGGTGACCCGTTCAAAGATACTTCAGGTCCGGGCGTTGCGATCTTGATCAAAGTTATGTCTGTCGTATCTTTGTTGATCGCTCAATTGATCGCTACTATTGGTTAATCTGTCTTAAACTCCTTTGTTGGAGCGGATAAAAATCTGTAACGATTAAAAAACACCCCACTGAAAAGCGGGGTGTTTTTGTTTGTACAGTCGTAAACTTCGTACGATAAAAAATCTTTCTTATCCTTCTAGAAAACACCTTGTCCGTTGACGGTCGTCGTCGTCCATTCAAGACGACATTGCTTCAGTGATTTCTCAAGTGTTGTTGAAAATCGAGCCCCTTGCATGAGTGTGATAGCGCAGTTAACAACTTCCATTGGATTGTTGGCGCAAAGTTTTTTGGTTTGAGTGGAATTTAAGGATACTGCCGCACGGGCCTGAACGGTGCCGACACATTCACTTTGGGTTTGAGTTTGGCAATAGGCAGATGTCGCGAAAAGAAAGCACATCAGGAAAAGATAGATTTTCATAATATCTCCGTTACGCATAAAGATTTTTCCGAAAACTCGATCTATCCATATACTGAAGCAGGGAAGAGTCTAATGCTAACGAAGAATCCTGTTCGAGAATCTAATCAAATGTTAACGAACAAACGCCTCTAGTCAGAAGAAAAAATCTTCCAATCCAAGACGGGATCTTTAGAATAACTTGAAGGAAAGAGGTCTATTTGAAAAGCCAGTTTATTGCAGCAATGGATCTTTTGCAGGAAGAAGCGCAGAAGAACACATCTTTGAACGAGGGGCGGGGTGGGGTCACTCTTCGTCGAGTCGTAGATATTCTAGGAGAAGAATGTCATGCAGTCCTGTTGCTTTTTCTTTCCCTGCCATACATTGTTCCTATTCCCGTTCCTGGTTTGTCGACTCCAGGTGGAATCTTGATCGTGGTGGTGGCGATTATGCTTTATTTGCATCGTCCTCCGTGGATTCCAAAGCGGTATGAAAATTTGACGATTTCTACTAAGACCGTCTTAAGAGTTTCAGAGATGGCCGAAAAAATCTGGAGGAAGATTTCCCATCTTGTGAAAGAGCGCTGGGTTTTCTTCCATGACCAGTCGATCTTTCGTTCCATCAACTTATGTATTTTTATTCTTAACGCATTCCTGCTTGCGCTGCCGTTGCCCATTCCTTTCACCAATAGCGTTCCAGGGATCGCGATTGTTCTTTGTGCCTTAGGACATGTCGAAAAAGATGGTCTGTGTATTTTGCTTAGTTATCTTTGGACCGTTGTTGTTGTTTGTTTCTTTCTTTCAATTGCCATGGGTGCAAAACATTTATTTTAGTCGACTAACGTGCGGACTGCTCGAGTGTCAGTTCTGCCACAGGACCTCAAGCTCTTTGTCTCTGTCAGACTTTCCAACTAATATTTTTCTAATAGGAGGTCAGTATGACTAAATGGCTCATTGTCAGTTTGATCTGTCTTGGTTTTGGCTTTCAAGCCCATGCAGAAAATCCCTGTGAACAAGATATGACGACGTTATGTGGTTCAGTGGAGCCTGGCGAAGGTCGTATGATGAAGTGTATGTCCGAGAATAAAGATAAACTTTCTCCAGCATGTAAAGCACATCGCGATAAAATGAAAGCCGCGATGAAAGAGGTGAAAGAAGCCTGTCATGATGACTTCGAAAAATTCTGTAGTGAAGTGAAACCCGGCAAAGGCCGTGTCATGAAATGCATGAAAGAGCACAAAGATGAAGTGTCTCAAGGATGCAAAGATGAAATGGCAAAAATGAAGCACAAAAAAGGTAAAAAGGGCGCTTAGTTTCTGATTACGCTCAATGTTTCAATTGGAGGAGTTCATGGTAAAGGTCCTCATCCTAAGTCTTTGTATGAGTTTCTTAGGAGTTCAATATTCTATAGCACAAGGCTTGGCAGATCCCTGTTTAGGAGATCTTAAAGAGTATTGTGCTCATGTTGAACAAGGCGGAGGCCGCATCATGAACTGCCTTCTTGATAATAAAGACAACCTGACTTCGGGTTGTCGTGTGCGGGTGCTGCGAATAAAGGAGATCCTTTCGGATCTGAAAAAATCCTGCAACAACGATATTCTAAAGCTGTGTGACAACCAAGAACCCGGAGAGGGGCGACTCATTCGATGTCTTCGTGACAATGCAGACAAACTAACTTCAGCATGTAAAGTTGAAATCGAAAAAGCCAAGCATGCGCGAAGAAGTATTAACGATACAATTTAGAAGCGTGATAGATTTCTTAGGAATATTTTTTATTGAACTGACGATGAAGTTCTTTGTCATTGTAAGGGTCTTCTGACTTCCGCAAGTCTTCTAAAGAATACCCAGAATAGATTTTTTGAATCTCTAATCGACAATCATTTAAAATAAAAACAGCGCGCCAAGTACGATAGGCAATGACATATCCAGCGCCATCTTCTTTAACACGTTTCTTCTTCGTGTTTGTAGGTTCGTACTCAAGTTGATGAAGTAAAAAAGATCGCAGCTGAGACAATCCTTGAGTTTCGAGTTCTTCAAGCTGTTGTTGGGCCAAATCTGAAAAAGCGATGTCAAATTTCTCTGCTGACTGCAACCATTCAGGTTCGCTGCCGGGGAAAGAGTCAGCATAGGCCACGTAAGGCTTGATATCAAGAATGGGCGAGCCATCTAAAATATCAGCGCCTTCCACGGTGACCTTTAACTTTTCAATCTTCGTTACCTTCACACAGCTGATGCCGATGGGATTCGGGCGATAGGGGGAGCGGGTGGCGAAGACTCCTATTTTGGAATTCACTCCCCGTGGGGGCAAAACCATCGGATTCCAATGATTATTATGATGAAACAGAAAGACGATCCAAATGCGTTCGCAGCCTTCAAGACCAGTTAAGGCCTGTTCAAAGTTATTGCCAGGTAAGAGCTCAATAACACCGTCCGAGTGATTTGCATCAGGCTGGCGACCCGCTTCGTAGGGATGAACCTGCGAGCTACGAAAGTACCCGATGGGAGTGAATTCTATTTTCTCGTTCGCCATTGCCTCATCCATTCAAAGCCAGCAACAGCAGCAGTGACGCCAACGTTGAGGGAGTTCTTACGGCCGCGCAAAGGAACAATACGAACTTCATCAATGAACTTTAAAATTTCTGGATCTAAACCAAAACGCTCATTTCCTAAAATGAAAGCAGTGGGTTCACTCGGGAATTCTTCATAAAGATCCACGGCGCCAGCTGCAGTTTCCAAGGCAATCAATTGGTAGCCTTCTTCTTTAAGACTTTCTAGGCATTCAAAAAGTTTTCCACCTTCTTGCCAGTCCATGTATTCCTGCGTCCCCATGGCGGTCTTTTCAACCTTCCATTGAGTTGGCAAAGGCGTGTAGCCGCAAAGATAGACCTTCTCGGCACCCAAGCATTCAGCAGTTCTAAAAATAGAACCCACGTTGAAAGCGGAGCGAATATTATCAAGAACAAAAGCGAGGGGGATTTTTTCTTGATCGCCAGCTGCGAGCTTGTCATTTTCCACAATAAGGAACTCATCATCTTGCAAAGTCTTATGCAGAGCCCGCTCAAAAGGGATAGAGAAGCTGACAAAGTGTTTTAAAGTCATGTCTGGAACAAGATGCTTTTCCAGTGAAGCCAGTCGAGCCACTTCGGTGTTTTCTGAGGCACTCAATTCTTGAATGCGTGCCTTCAGTTGTTTTAACTTGATGGCATCAAAAGAAAAATCCCCCGAGGATTTCTCAAGCTCCAAAAAAAGCTTATGAATTTCGTCGAGGGATTTTTTATCTTCAGGATTCATTATTTAACTCGTTGGCCGACTTGGGCTCCATCGTCAGCGGAAAGAACGAACAAATCAGATCCACCACTGCCAGCAGCAAGCACCATGCCTTCAGACATACCAAACTTCATCTTGCGAGGTTTCAAATTCACACAAACCAAAACTTTACGACCCAAGAGTTGTTCCGCTTTGTAAGCTGATTTGATCCCAGCAATAATCTGACGAGTTTCGCCGTTGCCAATATCAACCTTCAAGCGAAGAAGCTTGTCGGCCTCTTTGATTTCCTCAGCTTCAACAATTTGTCCAATGCGAAGATCTACTTTTTCAAAATCCGCAAATTCAATCTCTGCAGGTTTTTCAGCATTGCGATCTTCCGCAGCGGCACCTTTGCCACTAGCTTTCGCGGCAGGTGCGGCTACGGCTGTGGAAGAAGCCTTCTTCGCAGCTTGAATCTCTTCATTGATCTTGCGGCTTTCTTCCACCATGGCTTTTACTTTGTCTGCCTCGATACGAACCGCAAGGTGTTCATAGTCGTTGATCTCGCGGTTTGTAAGTACGGTCTTGATGTCTGACCATTTGTAATCCGCTTCGCTCAAAAGTTTAGAAACTTTCTCGGTGTAGAACGGAAGAACTGGCTTTAAGTAAATCGCAAGCAAGCGGAACATATTCAAAGTCGTCGTGATAACTTGTTTTGTTCCTTCAGGATCCGCTTCCAAAGTTTTCCACGGAGCTTTTTCATCAAAATATTTATTAGCTTCATCGGCCAAAGAGCGAATCTCATTGATAGCCTTCGCAAAATCACGAGCTTCAAAGTGGCCAGCAATCACTTCGCCTTTTTCCTGAGCGTGAATGATAAGCTTGGCACCTTCCGCATCCGGAGTGCTCATCTTACCGTCCATTTTCTTTTTAAGCATTTGGCCGCCGCGAGAACCTAAGTTTGTGATTTTACCCACAAGCTCTGAATTCACACGATTTACGAAGTCCTCTAGGTTCAAATCGATATCATCGACTGAACTCGACAACTTCGTCGCATAGTAATAACGCAAATGTTCAGGGTTCATATGATTCAAGTAAGTGCGCGCGGCAATGAAAGTCCCTTTGGACTTCGACATTTTTTCGCCATTCACCATCAAGTGACCATGAACAAAGACTTGGTTTGGCGAACGCAAATCAGCGGCCTTCAAGAACGCAGGCCAGAAGATTGTATGGAAGCGGGCAATATCTTTTCCAATGAAGTGATAAATTTCACGGGTAGGGTCTTGCCAGATATCCATCAAGGTTTTGCCACGGGCCTTCGCCCATTGCTCTGTGGAAGACATATAGCCCATCGGAGCATCCACCCAAACATAGAAGAACTTTTTATTATTCGTCCCTGGGATAGCAAAACCAAAATAAGGTTCATCGCGGGAAATATCCAAGTCATGAAGATCTTCGTTGAACCACTCAAGCATTTTCTTAGAAATCTCTGAAGAAGAATGTTTTGGAATCCACTCTTCCAAGTAGGCTTTGAAATCATTTAACTTAAAGAAAATGCTTTCGCTGTCTTTTAGAACTGGTGCTGTTCCACACAAAGAACAGTGAACGTCCTTCATGTCGCTTGGAGCGTAAGTGGAGCCACACACGTCGCAGGAATCACCATATTGGTCTTTCGAGCCGCATTTAGGGCAAGTCCCTTTTACAAAGCGGTCCGGCAAGAACATCTTATCGTGTTCGCAGTAAAGTTGTTTGATACCCTGCTTGCGAGTGTGACCACCCGCAACCATTTTTTCATAAAAGAATTCGCAAAGAGCTTTGTTCTCTGGAGAGTTCGTAGAACCATAGTGAGAGAACTCAATTTGGAAATCAGCGAAGTCTTTGGTGTGCTCTTTATAGCTTTGTGCAATCAAGGCCTCGGGAGTGATGCCCATTTCGCGAGCTTTCACCATGATTGGTGTGCCATGGGTGTCATCAGCGCAAATATAAACACATTCATTGCCACGCATATTCTGAAATCTTGTCCAGAAGTCCGCTTGAAGATATTCCACCAAGTGACCAAGGTGAATATAACCATTGGCATATGGCAGGGCCGTTGTGATTAAAATTTTACGTTGCGACTGAACATTTGGCATAAACTACTTAAACTCCACATTTCCAGATTCAAGATGGTACATCGCTCTGACAATCTTTACCTCACCAGAGGTGACAGCGTCACGAAGGATTTCTGAACGCACAAGAAGATCGCGCGCTACACCATCAACATTTGTCCAACCTTCTTCGACAAGGCCTGGTGACTGAGGAAGACCTTTATATTTCAAAAGACGAGGCTTGAGGTCATTTACAAGGCCCGTCAAAGCAGGGCTCTCCATTTGCGCTCCAGAAAGAGATTCAAGAGTCGCGCGAACGCCGCCACAAGATTCATGGCCCATAACGACAACCAGGTTTGAACCTAAATGTGACACCGCATATTCAATGCTGCCAATGACATTGTTGTCCAAGGCTTCACCAGCCGTGCGGATAACGAAAACCTCGCCTAATTTTTGGTCAAAAACAACTTCAGGCGGAACGCGAGAGTCACTGCATGACAAGATCACAGCGTGGGGCAGCTGGCCCTTTGCTAAACGAGCGCGGTCTCTAGAAGAAGCACCATCTTTACGAACACTGCCTTTCATGAAGCGAGTGTTTCCGTTGCGCAACCAGCCCAATGATTTTTCAGCAGAAACCGGGCCCGGTTCACGGGCGGCTTTTCCATGGGTGGCTTGAATATGTTCCGCAGCTTCGGCCACGGCATTTTTCATTTCTTGAGCTTGGGTTTCAGCTTCTTGATCGTTCGGACTGATCGGAGTTAATTCCTTCGGGCCGGTGACAGAAGCTTGTGCTGGTGCTTCCTTCGTATTGCCTTGTTCGTCTTTCAACATGACTTTGGTTTCTTGATTTGGATTGCGGCGTTTTGTGAAATATGAACAAGCTGAAAGATTGACGAGCGATAAAATGAGTAACATACGAATAAGCATGAACATCCTCCCTGATGTGACTTATCTATTTTCGGGATTTCCATTGCGTCAGGTCAAATTAAAAAGCAAAAAAACTTTCCTGCATGGAAGGACGGAAATAGAATAATCTCGAGGATCCTAAAGGAGTTTATCCATGCCCATCGCTGTACTAAGTCCTGAACAAATTCAAAAGAAACTTCTGGAAAGATCTTATCCGGCGCAAGATTCCTATTACGCCATGTATAGCACTTGGTTGGGAGGTGTCGTTGAGAATCCCTCTTTGATGCTTGTTCCGATTGACGATCATATCGTTCATCGTGGAGATGGCGTGTTTGAAGCCATTAAAGTGGTTGATGGGAAGGTCTTTCTCTTGGACGAACACTTACAACGTCTAGTTTCGTCGGCGGAACTGATATCTCTTCCTTTGCCAATGGACATCGCATCCATGAAGAAAGTGATTCTTGAAACCACGGCGATTGCTAAACAGGCCTCAGCGATTCTTCGGTTGTATATTTCTCGAGGTCCAGGCGGGTTTACCACCAATCCATATGAAACAGTGGCTTCGCAAATGTACTTGGTCATCACCACACTAAAGCCCATCCCCGATGAAAAATACGCAAGTGGTGTGAGTGTGGGGCGAAGTGCGATTCCGCCGAAGGATCCTTGGCTTGCACGAATTAAAA
>CAZPYX010000197.1:0-7824 GCA_964590635.1 uncultured Bdellovibrio sp. | reverse complement strand
GCACTTCCACATGGTGACGGCTTGTCACGCGCGGATAGATCGCATTATCGAAGAATTTGTACATCAGACCTGCAGGCGTCGGCACCGCTGTGAAGTTCTGCAAAGATTTCTCTTTAAGATCATCTGATTTATAGCGAGCCACTTGTTGAAGAATGATTGTAACAACACCTTGATTTACAATTTTGTTGGCCACTTTGTAACCGAACACAGTCGATGTTGGTGTCACACGAACATCTGGAGCAGTTTCAGATCCAATCAATTCCACTTTGAAAGTTTCTTGTTCCGCAGAGTTCAACTCTGTTCCCTGTGGGAATTGGATTTGAACATCCAAACCCCATTGGTGGTCGAACACATCATGATAACGAGTTACGCAGCAACGCTCTTCTGAACGGTAGCGAGTGACCGTGCGAGTGCGTGCCTCAGAACGGTATTTAGTAACTGTTCTATATTTAGTAACGGCACGTTGATGAAGAACTTGTTCATATCCACAACGTTGTCTTGTCACAGGAACGCTTTCGCAAACTTGTCTGTCACGGCAAACCGGTGGACGTGGTCTTGGCGGTTCTGGGCGTGGATCTGGACGAATCGGTCCTCCACCACCGCCACCGTTTCCTGGGAATGGTGCTGGTCCCGGATCGCCTCCAGGGTCACGTGGGCGGCTGATGATATCATCAACGGCAGCACGTTCGATGCCGATATTAGGAGTGTTATCGCACTCTCTTACTGTGCGACATCTTTGCTCATAATCAGTGTAGTCATGGCAAACGTAGTCGCTGGAGTAGTAGTTTTCATAATCTGTATAGGCTTCTTGATCCTGATAAGGAACGTCGACATAGTAGGTCTCCGTCGCTTCATAAGGTACTTGCTCCGTATAAGTGTCTTGATACGGTTCTTGACGATATGTGTTTTTAGCTAGTTTAGATTGAAGAATCAATCCGTTTGCAGCTGTACGAGTGAGCGTTTGTTGAACGATTTCGTTGGGCTCTGCATGCGCAGAAACCGCAACCAGAGCTGACAACAATGTCAGGCCTGCTCTTTTAATTAGACTTTGGTGGTGCATTTTGTTCCCTCCTGTTACCCAAGAAGGTCACCAAGCAAGAGGCGTTCCATAATGCGATGAATTATCGAAATAACAAATTGGCCGCGAAGAACACAGCTCCCTAAAACGAAAAAAGCCCGATCTCTCGGGCTTTTTCTTAGTTCTCGTTGCTATCCACTGAAGGGATCATGATCCTTGCCCCCACAATCAGTGAGGATGGATTTCTAATCTTGTTTCGAGCTTGAAGCTTCGAGATTGTGACATTGTACTTTGTTGCAATGTCAGTCAGGTTCTCACCTTTTTTAACCACATGAACTTTGTTTTTTGCTACTTCACGCACTGAAGAACTATTCGGGTTTCCAGAAATTGGAAGTTTCAACTTCATCCCCAATTTCAGTTTGCTACGTCTTTTGATGTTATTCAAATTTTGTAGTTGAGAAACACTTGTCGAATATTTTTGTGCAATCGTGAACAAAGAGTCGCCGGATTGAACAATGTGGAAGCGTCCGCCTTCACTATCAACAACCGCTGGAGCTGAAGATTTTTTTGAAGACTCGTACTTCGCTACATTTGAATTTGATTTGCGATCAGATCTGTCTTTCAACGGAGTGCGATCTGGGACGTAAATGCTCATACCCACTTTAAGACGCGTCTTACGTGGAAGATCATTCAAATCACGAAGGTAAGCTACAGACGTACGGTACCGACGAGCGATGGTTTTCAAATTATCGCCACGACGGATTTTGTATGACTGAGTATCACCTTGGTCAGCAACGAACTGAACTTGGTCTACGAAAGCCGCATTTGCCGCAACCATAGCCGCTTCGTTCGTTCCCGGAGGAATACGAAGAACCAATTCTTGTCCCTTAACCGGCGCCACTTCACCTTTGTATTTCGGATTCAAAGCTTTGAAGTCTTCATAGTTCAAGCTCATCTTGTCAGCCATCTGACGAAGATTCACGGGCTTGTTCACTGTGATGTGATCGAACTCGATAGGTGGAAGATAATCGATATCTTCGAAACCGTATTTAGCTGGATCTTTTGCAATCAACTTCGCCGCGATAAATTTTGGAACGTAGTTGATTGTTTCTTTAGGAAGTCTGTTCTTACGAGCCAATTCCCAGAAGTCACGAGTGTAGTGATTCATCACTTCGCGCTTTACGCGATTCTCGCCAACATTGTACGAAGCCATTGCCAAGTACCAAGAACCGAACACGCTATAAAGACCTTTGAAATATTCAGCCGCTGCTTGAGTGGCGAATACTGGATCACGTCTTTCATCGACGAACGGACTGATTTCCAAACCGTAGCGTTTACCTGTGCCACGGATGAATTGCCAGTAACCCACTGCCGCTGCATGGGAAGTTGCTGCTGAGCTGAAACCAGACTCAATCAATGCAATATAAAAAAGATCTTCAGGAAGACCGTTATCGCGCAAAACTTTCTTCATCAGCTTTTCATAGCGTGAAGAACGCGCTAAATATTTTTCCATATGCTCGCGACCGCGACCTTGGAAATAGGTGATCCATTTTTCTACCAAAGGATTCACTTCAGTTGGAATAGATTCCAGCTCTTGGTCCACGACCTTAGGGCCTTCAGGATCTGATAAACGAAACGAACTAATGTCCTTCATTTCGACATCAGTTTCAGCCGCGTTAGTGGTTTTGCCCAAATCCTTGTGGGCGCATCCTGACAACAAAGCCAGGATCACACTCATTGTTAAAAGTCTCCTCATGAGTCCCTCCGCTTGACACAGATTTCAGGCTACAAAACTCACGGGACTTTTTCAATAAAACATCCTCTTTATTTTGCCTTTTTCCCAAGCAAATCCTGCCAAAGGACTGGGCTCATGGTAAAAGACTCTTTACCAATCATTCTGTAGATCAAAACATTTCGCAGAATCGCTTTCACATAGAAGCTAGTCTCATTCCAAGGCAACTCATCAAACCACAACTCATCGATGGGAGCGCTCGACGGCTGAGTGATTAAGGCCTTTACCTCGTCTCGCCCGTCCAGCCAGCTTTTCAGGCGATGGGGTCCTGCATTATACGCTGCCAAAGCGAAGGGCACATTGCCTTGAAACTGGTCTAACATCTGGGAAACATAGAACGAGCCCATGGGAATATTCACCTCAGGGCGGAACATATCATCTGGCAAACTGACCTGCAGCCCGAGCTTTTTCGCGACCTCTTGAGCTGTCGGAGGAATCATCTGCATCAGCCCCAAAGCATTGGATGTCGACACAGCACGCATATTAAAACCGCTCTCTTGGCGGGTTAAGCTTCGCAATAATACCGAGTCGACGCCATAACGGGTTGATTCTTTAGCATACAAAGATGTGAAAACTTCGGGATATCCAACTTTCAAATATTCTTCACGACGCAAACTAGGATCGTTTTCCAAAGCATCATTTAAAATTTTGATCGCTGTGAAGTACTGATGACGCTCGGAAAGTTTTTGCGCGAAACGAACCTTCAACGTCGGATCTTTAATATAAGGACCCTCTTGAACTTCCGCATGGGCTTCACTGGTCCATCCTGCTTCTGACAAGATGTTGAAGCGAGTCCATGTTTTCTTCTGAGCTCCCACAAGGAAAATATCAGAGGCTAAAACCGGAGCTTTCCCTTTCTGCTCTGGCCACGTCAACTTTCCACCGTTGGCTTCCGCCTTCAAGCGCATGCCATAATAAGAAAAAGGATACTTATCAATCAACACCTGGGCGGCTTTTTGCGCGCGCTCTTTATTCGTTTGTTCAAGAGAACGCACCAGCCAATACTGCCCGTTCAAATCATAACGATCGCGGGATTGCAGCATCAATCTTTCCAATAGAGCCGAGGCACTAGTAAAATCTTTTTTACGATAGTAAATCAAACTCGAGCGGAACAAAGCTTCCGCAGCTTCATCTGAGCCGCCGTTGAAAGAAATCAATTTATTATAGAAATCCAAAGCCTGATCATACTTGCCCAGGAAATGTGCGGATCTCCCCGCCACCCACAGACTGCTCGTCACCGATGGAGACTGCGGATTTTTTTCGTAAGCCTTCTGCGCAAGAGCCAAAGCTCCTTCATAATCTAAACGACGATGTAAGGACTGCGCCCAATCCAGAAGTCTAGAGGCATCCGCTTCTTTCATTTCGCTGAGCGCCTTCGCTTCAATGTTGGCGTCACTGATGGAGTTGTAAATTTCCAAAGGCTTGTCTTTCAAACGGCGAGCGGCGCGACTGCCCGGATATTGATTCAGTAAAGACACGCAATCTTTAAGAGCAGGAATCAAATCACCCTGCTTTAACCCCAAACGAATGCGCTCTTCTAGTTTTCCATCCTCGCCAGCCGCTTCAACCGCAGGAGGCGCGGCCTTTGTCGCTAAAGTTTGCCCTTGAGTTTTTGCTAAAAACTCGAGCTTATCAGAAAGATATTTTGAATCCTTCTGCGCTTGCGCTTCTTCGTACAAGAATTGTGCTTCTTTATAATCATTGCGTGACAAGGCCAAATCGCCAAGCAACTGGTAAGCTGTAGATCGTTGATCTTTGCTCAAGTTGCCCGAACGCTCTAAGATTTGTTCAATCCCAGAGTCCGCACTTTTATTCTTATTTTTAACTTCGCCTTCAAGACGATCCAATTCTCGGTTCACCCAAGTTTGCCAAAGTTCTTGGACCCAAGGTCCTTCCTCAAAAAGCTCTTTGCTTTTACCAATAATAGCTAATGCTCTGGCTTCAGCCGCAGGCTTTGCTGGTTTCATTTGCCCCAAGCAATGCAACCACGTCAACGCCACCCAACCGCGCACTTCTTTTTGTGCCGTGAATACTTTCGGAGCAAGATCCGCGCACTGGCCCCACTTCAATTGAATTTCAAAACTTTTAAGCTGCGCCAATGGAGAAAGCTTGCCCGCTTTTTTTACTGATTCGCTTTCATACAGATTTACAAAACCTGTTGATTTCAAATCTTTTTCTAAATCAACTTTTTGAACGACAGATGAATGAGTGTTCTCTGCGGTCGTAGAATTGGCTCCTGGAGGAGCCGCGAAAGAAGCGACAACCAGGCTCATTAATATCGAACTAATCATTTGATATCTCCATCGGGTCCTATCAGTTCGTAATCGCCATGATAACTTCCGTCAAAGATATTTTTTCGTAAGTAGACCAAAGAAGTCTCTTTGGATTGTCGCATAGGAATAGCGATTTTCATGTAACGATCCGACAACGCGGCTTCAATTGTAAGACGATCCTGATTGTCACAGAAATACACCAGCGCATTGGGCTGAATTGTACGACCACACAGATCATAGCGTACACCAGGCAAGAAGCGCAGAACCCATGGCCAAGGCCATTGTTCTTTCATCCCCACTTGAATGATTTCAGAGCGAAGCTCAGGCTTTTCCTCCAGCTTCTGAAGGATCAAAGCTTGCAAATTCTTAAGCTCATATGTGGAGTTCACATAGACATAGGGATGCTGAAATGAAATCGGAACGCGATAGACGGATTCATAAGCACTGCGAAGCTGCAGGGGCGCAAGTAAAAGCAAAGCTGCTAATAGGCCCCATCTGAATTTTGGCATGTCATCCCAGAATTTTTGCAAAAATAAAGCGAGGACAAAATAGAATCCCCAAACGATGGAAAGAATGCACCACACTGTTTTATAGGGAATCAGCGAGTACAACAAAAGATTTGCCAGCGAGAAGCCACTCATTAAACGCAACGAGGACTCTTTCATGAAAAGCCCCACAAAGGCCATCACCACACCAAGGATCACGATGGGTTCTGCCACCAACAAGGTTTTGAGCCAGTACAAGAACTCCTTATTGTGCCCTGTCTCTCCAACGCCCGTTTTCATCCAGGGCAAGAATGCTTTTACAAAATCAACAATCCCCGTCGGATTTCTTAAGAAGCCCGTAAAGAACGCCACAAAAAAGATAACTAAGAACGCCAATAACGCCGTCGTGCCCACGGACCAGGCACCACGTAGCTTTTGCCAAGAAAGTTGTCTGCGCCATTCCTGAGGTCCCAAGAAAAGAATTCCCACAACAAAGGAAGCCAACGTTAAAGCGAAAGTTTCTTTCAACGTCATCATGCCAAACAAGCCGATCAATAAAAGGTCCAAGGCTTTATTGTCTTGCTCTTCTCCCCAACGTAAAATGCCCAAGGCAAAAAGCATCTGGAAGAATACAAAAGGCATCTCGTGAATTCCCGAACGACCAAAAAATAAGAAGGCCGGACTGAACATGATCAACAGCAACGTCGTCCACTGCATCACGCGAGAACGTAAAAAACCCACCGACAGTATCATCACACTTAAGACACCGAAGGTTGCGGGAACAGCCCGCAAAGTCGCTACACTGCGCCCCCACAGAAACTCAAAGGCCTGCACCACATAGAAATACAAAGGCCCATGATAATTATTTGGGTCATACTTATAAAAACCCACCTTGCCCATCTGCAAAACAAACCAGCCATTGATGCTTTCATCAAAATGAATCGGCTTGTTGGTGATTTCAAAAAATCGAGTGACGATGACTGCCAGAAGAATGACAAGCCATAAAACGTATTGCGAGTATTTCGTGACCTGAGAGGATTTCGCTGCTAATTTCATTAGCTACTTATGGTAAAGATGGAATCTTCCGTGTCAACACCTCACTGTTCTCTGATCATGTATCTTAATAAGGACGCGGCCTTAGTTCCTGCGTTCCTACGTGATCTGCGCAGTTTTTTTTCGAAGTTCCCCATGCACTATGAGGTCATTGCTCTAGTTGAAAAAAAGGCCCATGCAAGTTTATCAGTTCTGCAAAATGAGCAAAAGGCCTCTCCGGAAAAAGAACATATTCAGATTCTGCAAAACCAACAACACCTCGGTCGAGCCCAAAGTCTGATCCGGGGATTCAACACAGCTCAATCTCCGTTTCTTTTAGTTGTGAATCCTGAAATGGCCTCTCCATTGGGAGATGTCTTCAAGCTTTGGCAACATCTCGTGGGCGAAGATCCTATCGACATTTGTTGGGGCAATCGGTATCGCAAAAAGGACAGTCCTTTTGTAACCTCATCCAGTGCAAGAATTCGCACCGAGCATTTTTTTAACGAGCTTTTACGCAGTAAAGATTCTAAAGCGATCCAAGATCCACTTTGCGAAGTGATCGCTCTTAAAAAACAATCCTGGGAAAAGCTTCGTCCTGATTTTGAGAAGAAACCGCCTCATGGTTGGTACTTGGCAGCCGCCATTCAACAGTGCCCCACACGAAATAATCTCAATATCATTGAGCTGCCCGTTTATGATTCGGGAGTCACTTCGAAGTCCTATTCTGTTTGGCTGGAAAGATGGCGACTGATGCGTCTTACGTCGTTTAAGGCTTAGTACCGGCAACGCCCAAAGTTTCAGTCATGGCCTGCAAAGCTTCACTTAGATAGTAGTCCAACCAGCGAGTTGAACCTAAAGGCGTTGGAGTTCTAGTTAAATATCCCAAATGTCCCCCGCGCGCTTCCACATGGAGTTGAACATTTTTGGGAAATTGCACACTTTCATATTCCTTTACCGACACAAAGGGATCATCGGCAGCAGTGAGGCAATAGGTGGGAACATCAATACTTGCGAGATAGTTTTTTGCTGAACAACTTTCGTAATAATCTTCCCGATCTTTGAAGTTGCCCGCTTCCGCAGTGTAGATTTGATCCAAATCATAGATCGTCGCCCACCACGGGATCTCATAGTGTTTTGCAATCAGTCCCGTCCGATATTTATCTTCAATTTTTTTACGCAGACGATTTACCACTTCCACGTCCTAAATGGGATACAAATCGG
>CAZPYX010000196.1:0-7838 GCA_964590635.1 uncultured Bdellovibrio sp. | reverse complement strand
CCTTTTCTGTAATGTGAATTTGTTCGCGAAAATCTAGCCCTCCGTGGGCCCTTAAGCACCTCACTTAAATCCTCGAAATTCCGATAAATTCTTGAAGCTTCTGTTCCACCGAAAACGTTAAGAAAAGCGGGACCCTCAAGAATATGTCTGACGAGCAAAACAACAACTCAACCTCTGAGCTCGATGAGATTTTTACGATCGACTTTGAACAAGTCGAACAGGTCTCTGCCGTCTTTTTTGAAGAATCCAAAGAGATTCTAGAAAATCTTGAAGAGCAAATTCTAAAGCTCGAAGACAATCCTGATGATATCGATCAAATCAATCTGATCTTCAGAAAAGTTCACACGTTGAAAGGCAGCGTTGGAGCCGTTCCCGGTGGCCAACTTCTGGGATCTTTGTCCCATGAGTTTGAAGCCCTTTTGAACCGCATTAAACAAGAACAACGTTCTGTCACACGTGAGTGCGTGGACTTGTTCTTACAAAGTTCAAGATTACTAAAGGTTCTAGCAGAGGCTTTGCGCGAAAAGCGGGAAGTTTATCCTGAAGAGCTGAGCGAGGCGATTGAAACCATCACTCGTTATGGTGGATTCCAATTTTCAGGGCAAAGACCAACTCCAAGAAAGACACCGCCAGTGAAGCGTTCAGCTTCGCATTCTGAAGATGAACAGGGCGTGTGGCTTTCTATGAAGCAACTCAACGAGATGCTTAAGATCTCTGGTGAGCTTCTGGTCCTAAAGAATTTCTACAACATGATGAACCAAACGGTGAATTTCAGAACACAACCTGAACTGTTTGAGCGCCGCCAAAATGATTTCTCACACAATCTCACAAAGATTTGTGATCAGTTCCAAGGACAGATTCAAAGTGTTCGTAAGGAAAGAGCAGAAGAAAGTTTCCAAGGTATTCCTGTTCTGATTCGCCAGGCCGCGACGGAACTAAATAAGCAAGTTCACTTTGAAATGCGGGGCATGGATCTATTATTGGATAAATCCCTGGCTAAAGAGCTTTCCGATTGCGTCGTGCATTTGGCGCGAAACTCTATTGATCACGGGATTGAAGATCAATTTGAAAGAACAGTTTCCGGGAAGCCTTCCATTGGTCAGCTCAGTCTGGAGATCAGCGATAACAACGGCATCATACAGCTGATTTTTAAGGATGATGGTGCTGGCTTGAATCGTGAACGTATTTTACAGCGGGTATTAAGCACCGGTCTGACCACGGAAGAAGAAGCTTCTGCTTTGAGTGATGAGCAAATTTATCGTTTTATTTTTAACGCCGGTTTTTCTACGAAGGATAAGATCACCACGATTTCAGGTCGAGGCGTGGGTATGGACGTGGTCCAAAACACCGTCGACGCTTATGGTGGCAAGATTTTTATTGAAACGACACTAGGACAAGGCACTTCTTTCCGTCTTGAAATGCCAGTACCTCAACATATCATGGTGGAGTCGGCATTATTGTGCACGTGGAATGACTTTCAATTGGCAGTTCCTTTGATGTCAGTATCGCACATCAGTTCGTGCGATAAGTTGCAAATTACGACCGTCAATCATCTGCGTTATTGTCAGTTCAATGGTCTGACGATTCCTTTGTTGAACTATCATGAAATGTTGAAGTTATCGGTTTATGAAACAGAACAGAGAATTAAAAATTCATCTGCGGTGTTCGTGCGAACGAAGGATGCTATTTTTGCCTTGTTAGTTGATAAGATTGACGGGCAAACGGATCTTGTTGTTAAAAACTTTGGGAAAATTATTAACCAGCAAAAGGGTTTTAAAGGTGTCTCTATCCTTGCGGATGAGAAGGTCACCTATATTGTTGATCCGGAACTTCTAATGGCCGTGATGTCAGTTCCTCATCAAGTGGAGGCAGCTTGAGCGATTTCTTTGGTGATGATTTTACAGCGGAACTTAAGGGTTACTATCTGACCAGCTTGAATGCAGAGCTGGAAAAGTTTATCGATCTTGTCGATGACTCAACCATCAAGCGTGTTCGCGCTGAAATTCGCGAGCAATGTCAAAGTTGGATTGTTGATGCCAAAAGTAATGAATTTGAGAATCTATCTGTATGGTTCCAGGGCCTCCTGGATAAAATAGATATTTTTTCTTCGGATGATCTGATCCAGGCACTTCGCTCTGCGAAGAAATACACAGATATTCTGCAGGAATCCAAAAAGGATTCTGCAGAATACGCGACACGCTTTGCTTTGACTGCGGAAATTCAAGGTGAAGGTCCTTATCTTCATTGTAAAGTTGCTTCCCAAGAATTTGTGGTTCCTATCAAGTATGTCGTGGAAATCATCGGTGCATTGCCGTTATTTCCCTTGCCTGACAAACATCAAGGCTTACTTGGGGTCATACCATTTCGCGGCGATGCGATTCCTGTATTTAGTTTGCAAGAATATGGATTTGAAAAGCATCACATATCGCAGTTCTTTTATGTGATCTGTGATTACGAGGGCACTCGCTTTTCTTTGCAGGTGACTCAGACGGATGAGCTACTTAATGTATTTGATAAAGATCTGCAAAATATTGAATCTAATTCTGTATTAAGTTCGGTACCTTTCATTCGTAATTTTTTTGTTAAAGACCAACGCAGTATTATGGTCCTAGATATCGAAAGACTGGTGGCAGCGTGAACTCCCATTATTTATTCCCTGGTAAGATGGCGGCTTTTAAAGAAGAAACCATCATTTCAACCCTTTTGGGATCTTGTGTCGCTGTGGCAATTCATGATCCAACAACTCATATTGGCGGCCTGAATCACTATCTTTTGGCAGAAGGGTTGGGCAACGAAGTTCTGAACACTCGTTACGGAGCCTATGCAATTCCAGCCCTCGTTGAAGAGTGTGTTCGCTTAGGTGCAAACCGTGGCAAACTTCAAGCTAAGATCTATGGCGGTGCCAACGTTATCAGCGTTTCCTCGCTGGGTAACGGAGTTGGAGTCCGCAATATTGAAATCGCAGAAAGAATTCTACGTGAATTGAATATCCCAATTCTTGAAAGAAATTTGGCGGGAGAGCATGCTCGCACAATTAAACTCAACACTGGCAATTTCGATGTTCTTCATCATTCATCTAAAGATAACGGTGGTTCAGAAGAGCGTCCCGTTGACGTTTCAGGCTTTAAACCACTGAATGTTGCGAAAAATATCAAGGTGCTCGTGGTCGATGATTCGGCCACTGTCCGCACTCTTTTTACAAACATCTTTACTAAAAGTGGTCTTGAGGTCGTCGGGGCTGCAGCGGATGCGTATCAAGCCCGCGAATTGATCTTAAATAAAAAACCTGACGTCATGACTTTGGACATTGAGATGCCCAAGATGTCGGGTGTGATGTTTTTAGAAAAAATCATGAAACATCATCCTGTCCCCGTTGTGATGGTGTCTTCTTTGGCAAGTACCGGGGATGCCGCTTTGAAATCCCTTGAGCTAGGTGCCGTTGAGTTCGTACACAAGCCATCGCAGTTTGATCCTGCAGTTTTGAAGGATCTTGCAGGCATGCTTGTTGAAAAAGTGCGCGCAGCAGCCTCGGTGAATGTATTGAAAAGGATTAAAGAGGCTCCAGCAATAATGGAGACCAAGTCAACTTTGCCTCCGCGACCCTCTGGGAAAAGAGCTGCAGAGTTGAAAGTGGTCGTCGTTGGTGGCAATGCGGGAAGTGCGGATGCACTAGAAAAGTTTGTGAAAGGCTTGGCTGCGGATACTCCACCTGTTGTTGTGTCTTGCAGTACAGTTGCCAACTTTGTGACCGCTTATATTGGAAAGTTAAAGACATTATCGAAGGTGACTCCAGTCGTCGCGAAAGACGGCGACTTCTTGCGTATGGGGCATGTGTACTTTATTCCTGCAGAACATCATGGCCGCCTTAGTGTCGGTCCTCAGGGGCCCATATTGAAAATTGCTAAGGGCACTCCGGTGGCCTCTCAGCTGCCTTCTAGTAATGTGCTTTTCCAGTCGGCGGCGGCTTCATTCAGCAAGGGTGTTTTTGCAGTCTTATTGGGGGGATTCGGCTCTGATGGAGTCGATGGTTTGACCGACGTGCAGAAATTCGGTGGGGCCACTGTCGTGCAGCATCCTGACGAGGCTCAGTTTCCCTTCGGTCCACAAAAAGCGATTGAAATTGGTGTGGCAGATGAGGTACTTAAAGCGGATATGCTTTCTGCGTATCTTATGCAGTACCGAAATCAAAACTTATACTGATCAGTTGCAGACGTAAGTTGCAAAATTTGGTCACAGATATAAGTTATAGAAATAATTTTGGATGAGCTGGTGCAAACGGCTCATCTCTTTTTTTGTAGGACGTGACCTTGGAACTTCTCAATTTTATCGGCGGTATTTTTGTTGCTGCTGAAAGTGCTAAGACCTTTGTAAAAACATCTCCTTTTGATGGGTCTGCGCTGGCCGTTGTTGCGCAATCTGATGCTATGGACGTTATTAAGGCGATTCAAGGATCTAAGAAGGCTCTTCAGGCTCTCGAGAACCAAACAATGGAAGAGCGTGCAAAGTTATTGACTGATTTCTCCAATCATTTGGATGCAAATGCAGATCGTTACGCATACTTGGAAGCTCTTCATCAGGGCCTTCCTAAAAAATTTGTAGCAGAAAATAGTCTTCAAGTTGCGATCTCACATCTTAAGTACAACGCGCAAAGTTTAATGCAAGCATCAGATCCCCATCGGCAGGTTCGTGCCGTTGGCATCGTTGGAATCATCACTCCGTGGAGTCTTTCGCTTCGCCTGGTGATAGAGCGCATGGCGCCGGCATTGGCAGCAGGAAATGTTGTGATTTTAAAAGTGTCAGATCTTTCCCCAGTGACCGCGCAGATTTTAGGTGAGGCTTTGCAAGCTATTCAAGCTCCGACGGGATGGGTGCAAATCATTCAAGGCGGCGCCGACGTTGCACAAATTATCGCAGGACATCCCAGCATTCGTGCGGTAACCGCGGTGGGACGTAACTCTTCCATGGAGGCGGTTGCTAAGGCAGCACTTGCTCAGTTTAAGAAAATTCAAATCAGTGCAGGGGCAAAGAATGCCTCGATTGTTCTGTCTGACTTTGATTTTAAATCTCGCATGCCTGAAATCATGAAGTCGTTTTTGTTGGGGCAAGGGCAGATGTGCTGGAATTCGTCGCGACTGTTTGTTCTGGAATCTTTCCAGAAAGAATTCATGGAGGCTCTGCAGTCTTATATGAACTCTTTAAGTCCATTGAGTTCCCCAGACGGAGAATCTTTTTGGACTCCCATGATTGCCAAAGAACGTATTGCGATGATCAATGAAAGAACTCAGTTCGGTATTTCTGAACATGGGAAAAATTTCTGGGGAGCAAATTCCGCGGAAAAATTTATGGATCACCCTGGTTACTTCGTAAAACCCACAATTATGATTGATTTACCGAATTGCTCAGTGATGCAACAAGATGAACTTCACGGTCCTCTAGTATTGGTGACTCCAGTGAAGTATCAACATGAAACTTTGAAGTGGGCGAACACATCTTATTTGGGACACTCGGCAGTAGTCTGGGGTCCTGAAGAAAAGGTTCAAAAAGTTGCCGCGAAATTGGAAACGGCTCGAGTTTGGGAAAACTCTTGGATGAGCGAACAAGACGATCTTCAAAGCAACATAATTTTTGGTCATAAACAGTCGAGCTTTGGAAATGTCGACATGGCTTGGAACGGATCATTCTATTCGGATGTTAAGAAGTTGACGGGCTTCTAATTGCGTCAACTTCATGACGAAAAGCACTGATAAAATTTTGACGTTTGTTAGTTCAAAATGTGGGTTTTCGCCCGAGTTTTGACATCACAATGTGTACAGAAAGCTTCTTCTTTCACCTCATCACTGTCACGATCGGCGATGTGTTTTAACTCCAGAACCGTTCCGAAAAGTATGCAATTGTTTTGGGAAATGATAAACTCGAGGTGCTTCGGAGTTTCGGCTTTTTCAAAGTAGTTAATCTTGCTGTATTCCATTTTCTCATCCTTGAGTTGCTGTATCCCCACATTCTGTGAAGAAAGCAAAAGTATGCTTATGCAAAAGCTGTTCACAGGCCAAAGTCCGTAGTCCGGACGTCTGGTCTCTCCATTTTGGAATTCATTTCGGCGCTCCCTTTGAAGACTCCCCGTTGGGCAATTCAATAAAGGAGAATTCAATGAGCATGAAATGGTTTGTAACAATATTCTTGGCGGCGACCCAGCTTTGCGCCTGTGTTGAAATTCGTGACAATAAGAAGACTGAAGAAGCGCCGCCGATGGTTGAAGTTCAGCGCTATGGCGACATGCTGGTAGATCAGCCCATGTATATCTATGACGGAAGAATTCTGAGTGCTGCAGATCTGGGCGTTGCCCAGAAAGAAACCGCGAAGTCAGCAAGCAAAGATTTTGAGTTTCGTTTTGATCGTTTGACCATCACTGATCGCGGCACGCTTTACACTTTGGGAAATAATGTGCGTTTGCATGTGGCGGATCTGCAAGCGGCCGGTGTCATCACAACTTTTCCAGAGGATCAAACAGCCGCACAAAATAAAGAGGGCCGTTCCGGTGGACATATTCTGGTTGATATAGAAAAAGGTGAAGGGTCATTAAGTATCATTCTGCGTGGTGAACGAGGTGGCCAGGGTCTTAAAGGAGATAAACCCGATGCTTCGATGATGGGAATAAATGGAGCCCCTGGAAAAAACGGAGATGCTTTTGGTTCAAACGGAATTTGCAATGGCACAGCTACAGGCGGTGGCCCCGGCGGCAAAGGTAAAAAGGGCTATCCGGGTAAAAATGGAAAAAATGGTGGAGACTCTGGAACTTTAGAGTTGAACATCAAAAATGTAGAGGGTTTCACTTACTCTATCCAAAGAAAGCCGGGCCGTGGAGGTGAACGAGGAGAAGGCGGTCAGGGAGGCGAGGGCGGAGAAAACGGAACCCACGGCAGTGCTTCACTTAGTTGCGGTGGCTTTGTGTTTGGTCCAATAAATGGAAACAATCGTGGCCCAGAGGGTGATCCAGGTGACAAAGGACAGTTAGGATCTGATGGAATTTCACAAACGGTATGCATCAATAAAAATAACGCCATGACTTGTTATTAGATATCTAAAGCGCGCGGTCGAGGCCGCGCCTTTATTTTTGCCTCCGAAGGACAAAGTGCTTATGCTTTTCTTCGGAGGATTGTCATGTCTCGACTTATCTTACTTCTATCTCTGTTCTCGCTTATTTCCTGCGCTTCAAAACCTGTTGAACAAAAGCCACCTCCAGATGTTGTTGGGATTGTTTCTTTATTTGATGATCAGCTTCCGATCAGCTCGGTGGCGAAATCTAAAGGAAAAGAAAAGATCGTTGATACGGCTTCTTGGTCTATCAACGAAACTTTTATTTCTGAATACGATACACAGCTAAGATCGCAGTACCGTAATGCTCTAAAGATCAATCTTGATGCGAAGACTGTTAACGACATGAAAAATGAAGCGCGCAGTTTGAAAGATATCTACCTAGGCGATCGCTGGCAGATTCTCACTCAATATGTTTTGGGGGAAGCCGGTAAACAAGGCGCGAAATATTTGATCGTTGTTCACCCAGTGACCAACAATACCTATAAGCAATATAAATCTGGTTATGGAATCAACTGTGTGAGCAATCCCAGCAAGCAAAGTGAATCCATGGCTTACTTCTTAATGCGTGCAGAGCTTTGGAATGTGGCTACAAAGAAAATCGAAGCCACTTCAACACTGACTCCGGATCAATTGGCGGTTCCGGTTTTGAAAAGCTGTGATGCCTTTAATAAAATGAAAGCCGATAAGATTTCAGAAGAGTTCAAACCGTTGTTTCACGAACTCGTCAGTCGCGGCACAGATAT
>CAZPYX010000195.1:0-7876 GCA_964590635.1 uncultured Bdellovibrio sp. | reverse complement strand
CTTCCCGATATTTATTTGGGGAGTGTCTTATTTATGAACGAACTGCGGCCTAACGAAACTTCATATCTAGTTACTCAGGCCAAGTTAAGAGTTAGACGAGAGCTGATATTAATTTTCCTAGCTACCGTGGGGACTATTTCTTTAGTTTGGTTTTACTCTCTATCCAATTATTCAAAATTAGATCTTTTCGATCAGCTTTCTTTATTTATATTTGGCATCTCTTCAATATGCTGTCTTGCCTTGGGCGCCTTTTTATTCCTATCCAAAGAAATAGAAAGAACTCTTGCGAAGATACTAAGTTTGCAATCAAAACAGTTGGACGAACAAAAGAATATTGCTCAACAAGCTGCAAAAATGTCCGCCTTAGGTGAAATGATGGGGGGGCTTGCTCACGAAATAAATACCCCTCTGGCCGCCATTAAGCTCTTTCTCAACCAGGCTATTGATGAGATTGGGTCAGATGTGCCTGATTTAAAAAATCTTAATGAATTTTTGCATAAGTCAGATTTAACGGTGGACCGGATTGCGAAAATCATTAAAGGATTAAAAACTTTTTCACGTGCGGGTCAGTCGGATCCCTTTATTGGTTTTTCTGTCCAAGAAGCGATTGAAGATGCAATGATTTTATGTGAAGAGCGCTTTAAGAAAGAACAAGTAGACCTTCGTTGGAGTATACCCCCTGAAACTATTAAAATAGACTGTCGCCCCATCGAGCTTACTCAAGTCATTATAAATCTAATTGGAAACGCAATAGATGCAATAGCATCATCGTCTGATAAATGGATTGAATTGCATGTATCAGATTTTGATTCATGTATCCAAATACGTGTCACAGATTCCGGTTGGGGTATTCCACTTGAGATGGCCGAAAAAATCTTTCAACCATTCTTTACAACTAAAGAGGTTGGTAAGGGTACTGGAATTGGCCTTAGTATATCGCATGGAATCGTTAAAGGTCATAACGGAAAGCTATTCGTCGATACTAGTTTAAACAATACAAGTTTTGTAATTGAACTTCCCAAAATACAATTAAGCGAGGCCGGTGCTGCATGAGAAAAATATTAATTGTTGAAGATGACGACTTTTTTCGTTCTGCCATTAAAACATTTTTATCGAAGCAATACCAGGTTCTGGAAGCTGAGAATGGAAAAATTGCGCAAGAAATTCTAGCACAAGAGGCTCTAGATTTGGTTTTATCAGATATTCAAATGCCTATCTGTAACGGTATTGAGCTGCTTGAATGGTCGCGTAAGTTTCGTCCAAATACCCCCTTCATATTAATGACTGGATTTTCTGAAATTTTGGAGACTCAAAAGGCGCATGATCTTGGCGCAAAAGATTTTATACCCAAGCCTTTTAAGGCGGCCGATTTGCTATCTAAAATTTCCGCTCTTGTTCAGGCAGAGAACTCAGCGCCAGGATTGACCTTTGAAAAAGAAAAAGACAAAGATTTTTGCAGCCTTCCTGTTGAAGATTTCTTAACAGAGAGAAACACTGAGTATGGAATCTTTATTCGCGTGGCTCCAGATAAATATGTTAAAATTTCTCATAGTGGCGGAAAGATTCCTCCAGAAAAAATTAAAATATTTAAAGATCGAGGAGTTCATTTTTTATATGTACGTCAAGAGGACTTCGCACATATTGTTGGTTTTACGGTAAATTTATCAAAGGTAGTAAATGCAAGTGACCAAGTTGATGATGCCAAGAAAATGAGGTTTGTAAAATACACAGGAGCTTTAATCGTGCAGCAGGCGTTTGTTAAGGGCGCTGATAAGAAGCTTTTTGATAATGCTAAAGAATTTTTAGGTTCAAGTGTGTCAGTGATAGCTGAGAATCCGGATTCCATTAATATTTTAGATCAGCTCAGTGAACATACTGATTACTTATATGCTCATAGCTTGGGTGTTAGTATTTATTCAGTCATGATTGCGAAGAAATTAAATATTCATTCACCTCAGACTCTATTTAAGCTTGCTATGGCAGGACTATTTCACAACATTGGGTACAAAGAACTACCTAAGGATATTCTTCAAAAAATGAGAATACACCTCTCTCCAGAGGAAAGAAAGCTAATTGAATCTCACCCCACTCGCGGAAAAGAAATTTTGGAGTCTATGAAAGGCATTTCCTCAGATATAATTCAAATGACTTATGAGCATCATGAAGATTTAGTGGGTACTGGATACCCTCGAAGAATTGATAAAAATAAGCTACATCCATTGACGAAAATTCTCTCAACAGCCGACTGTTTTTGTAATTTGACGTTGAAAAACCCTGACAACCCGAATCCTCTAGATGGGCCAGAGGCCATTGCAAAACTTTTTGAAACTAAGGCCACTTTGCTGGATGATAAATGCCTATCTGCTATAGCGGAGATATTTTTAAAAGAAAATAACAAGACTTCTTAGAAAGCTTTCCGCAGGAGCCGTGCCGAACGAAGCATCAGCAAAGAATTTCTTCTTCGTCAAATCCTCGCATTCGAATTGAACTGTGAATTTATTGATTTACTGACGGACAAGTGCCGAGATCACAACGAAGTGAAAGGCCGCGGCGACGATGACCAATAAGTGAAAGATCTCGTGATAGCCGAAATACTTAGGTGAAGGATTTGGTTTCTTCATCGCATAGACGACGGCGCCGATAGTGTAGATGATACCGCCGATAAGGATGAGCATCACACTGGTTGTGCCTAAAGCATTTTTCATTTCCGGCATATAGGGAACGGCCAACCAACCCATAATTATATAAAGAATTGCCGCCAACCACTTGGGAGCTTTCACCCAGAATAAAGATTGCATCACTCCGATCGCAGCGGCGATCCAAATGATTGCTAACAATCTCATGCCACCGTTACTGGGAATCGCTAACATACAAATCGGAGTGCTCGTCCCCGCAATCAATATAAAAATAGCAGAATGATCTAAGCGACGCATCCACATGCGAGCCGTGGGATTCCATTGCGGGCGATGATAAAGAGCACTCACTCCGAACAACCCACACAGGCTGAGTGAATAAATTAACGTAGCGACAAACATCTGCAAGCTAGTGCTTAAAGAAATCAGCATCGCACAAGCGCCCAAGGCGACAAAGAAAGCCGCTTGATGAAAATGTCCGCGCAAAAGTGGCTTATGCAGTGTTGGAAGATCGATTTTTGTCATGAAAGAAACCATACGCCGACGCAAAGAGCGACTCAACTTAAAACAATTTGCTTGTGTTTTTAGTTGGTGTTTCTCAGAGCGAAACGAGAATCTGATATAAATTGAGAATCTTCAGTGGTCCCCTTGAAATTAAAACTTTGGTCGAGCATCCTGAGTGAGTTGAAACCACGATGGCTCGTGAGACTTACCCTACTCCAACTATGTTGGAGTGTAAGCAGGTGTAGGTGAATGCTTTAGGGCCAGCTAAAGGAGGACAGTGATGAAGAATCGTATCCACGACCATCATGATGAAGCACCAAAGTGACGACGCGTCACCAGGATTACTACCCAGAGGTCTTTGGTTTGAGCCTCTTTTAAAGAAATCAAACTGGTTGGATCTGATTAGATAACTCAAAGGAGGTTCCTAGGGTTATACTCGTTAGGATTTAGATCCTTCCTTTGCCTCAAGGCAAACCGCGGGAAACTGCGGGGCGCAAAACTAGAGGGGCTTCGTCTTAGGACATGCCAGCCAGTTGCCAAAGGTCATGAGTCACCTGAGGAATCAGAGGTGTGCATATGGAAGGTATCAATACATACAAGGATTGGTTTCATTCCCCTTAGCTTACGAGTTATCACTGAAGATTCCTCGTAGGCACTTTTTTTAGCCCTTCACTCTCAATCAAAATTCTCAATCAAGACATCAAAATTTACTGCGTCCATTATTGACTTAAGAATCGCTCTGGCAGTGATTTTCACTCTTTGCTGCGCATAGCTATGTTGATTGCAATTGATTCATCTTCGCATCCCTTATTAAGTTCTCTTTGAACAAATTTGAGGGGATCTTAAGTGAAACTTTTCGCTTCTTTACTTTTTGCACTTCTTCTGCAAACTCCTGCGAGCTATGCAGCCTTTGGTTCTTCTGACAAATGGAGCGCCAACGACGCCGAAGTCGTTTCACGCCTGACTGAGGCCTTTGGACCTGGCTGCAGCCTCACTGGCGGCTCTGCTTCAGACGCCCTTTCTGTTGTGCGCTCTTTAGGCGATGTGATGTCTGCCGCTTCCAACGCGCCTGAATGCCGCTCTTTAGTCGGCGTCGTCTCTACTCTTCAAGCTTCTCACCTTCAAGCCTCCAGCATGTGGCCCTCTAGCAATGAGGATTCCTATAACGAGTCCATGAAAAATCTTTTGAAATACAAAAAACAAAAAGATGAACTCTTGCTGATGCTGGCTACGGAAACGGATCCCACCACGCGCGCCGATTTGAAAACTCAACTTCAATCCATTCAAGTCGAACTTGCCGGAGCCGAAGGAGAAAAGCTTGCGTCCCTAGAACGCGATCGCACCTATCGCAAGAACGAAGCCATTCGTACTCTTGTAACTGCAACCAATTTAGCTCTTGAGCAAGCTTTGGCAAACCAAGCATGTTGGGGCAGCAAACCAGATCTTCTGCAACAAATCGTCGGCATGGGCAGTGCTGTTGGTTATAGTGCAGCCATGGTTTCCCCGGCCTCCACTGTAGCTTTGGGTATGGGTGCGGGCCTGCAATTGATTGGTGGTGTTCTTGATTTCTTCAAACGCGCCGCGGATCGCAACAAGGTCAACGCGTTCACGCAAGCCATGAATCCAATTGCCTTAACTTGTGCTCTCGAAAAAATGAATCAGATTTATTGCGCGGCTAAAGATACACAAAATACTTTGGACGTGATTGCCAAAGCGGGTTCAACTTTAAAAGAAGATCAAGTTTGGGCAGGAATTCGTTTGGCTCGTCGAGAGTTGCCAACTTTCATTGATTGGTTGGAACGACTGCGCTCTGGCGCTGGAAATGTTTCAAGCCCTGATGATGCCAGCAAGATCGAACAATTCGAATTGAAGCGTCAACTGCTGCAACAATCGCCTCGCCGTCTTAGTGGTTACCTCGGAAAATACCGTCCTTTGTTCTCGCAAGCTTCTTCGACCCAAGTTCGCTTTGGCATTCTTAAAGATTTTATTGCCGAGATGAGTTCTTCGTTCTGCTATAACTCTCCGAACGTTACAAACTCCAATCCCCTCTGTGCAATCTATTCTCCGGACTATGCGCCGTTTTATCTACTAGGTATTACTCGCAGTCGTTATTTGCAATTAAGAAGCACTTATCAAGGTTTTGATTTCTCGCAGATCGATCTTTCTTTGTTTGAAAAGGAAGGCATCACCGTTGACGTCAATTTGGACAGTGTTCAACCCCGCTTCACTGCTTGGTTCGATCTTGCGAAACAGCGCTTCGATTCAGAGGCCTCCACTGTTCTAGGTGAAGACTTACGTTTGGTATTCGAAGAAGCCTTGGCTAAATCCAGTGGCGATAAACTTCGTCTTTCACCGTTCACTGCTTTGCAAAGAATGACGGACTTCCTTCGCCTTCCTTTGAAGACGAACTTTGCACCTGACTTTAAGAATGAAATCATCGCAGAGCTTGCCAGCGTTTTAGACAACATGAGAGCCGTTGAACAAGGAACTCTGACACCGCCAGAAGCGCGCAACAACATCTTCACCAGTGCCCATCTTTCTTCCGGCACACAGTATTTACAAAACCGCGCGCAATTCGCCCTTCGTCAGCAGCTTGAAAATTTACTGATGGAACGGGGTGATTTGCCATTGCAAGCTCTTGCCGCAAATGACTATGTTCAAGAGCTGTATTCATACTATGGATCTGATTCGTTAGAACTTTTGCGCCGTAAATCTTTGAGTGCACAGGCCACCATTCAACGCTCTGTGGATCCTTTCATTAATTTCTTTGCGACACCGTTGCAAATGACTCTTCAGGACTTGGACAATGCCATTAAGAGATATGGCGAAGGACCTGGCGGGGCTAACTATGAAATGAAATTCACTCTGTGCTTCTATTTGCTAGGAGCAAGTCGTTGGAATTCAGATTTAGATCTCACGCCTTGCACTGGAGTCTATGGTCAACCGATCTTCCAAGACGGCAGACCAACTCCGCAGTTCTCGAAAGATCTTTTCAAGCTTCCTTATCAAGATCGCGCTTGTATCTTGCGCGACTATGTTCGTCGCAATCAGATTTTGCAGACCAAATGGGGATTGCAGAAAAAAAGTCAGACACGGATTTTACAATAAAAAAAGGCCCGTTGATAACGGGCCTTTTTCATTTTTTATGATTTAATAAAAATTAAAGATCGCCCTGGCAAGCTTGCAAGCTGTCATAGTAACCAGCAGCAGCTCCTGATCTCACATCAGCCATGCGAACTCGACCGCTTTCGGGAACACAAACATAGTAGTCGCGCATATAAGAAGCGGCTTGCGTGCAGGTGTTAAGGTCAGACCAATTCCCTGCGCCCAACTGACGTCCTTCTCTGATTGTAAACATTGAAGAGCCACCACTTTGTGCACCACATGCAATTCCATTAACTGCACCATTCACAGCTGTTTGACATGAGCTCAAGCTTGCAAAATATCCTGCGCCCAATTGCCCGGCGAAGCGAGAGTACACAATGGCTCCACCGCTTTGAGGTCCGCAAACAAGTCCTGCGCGTGTGCCCTGTACCGCCTGAATACATGATGCAGTTGAGGAAAAGTAGCCGTTGCCAACTTGTTGTCCGTTACTAATGTTTACGACAATGGTACCACCATTTTGAGCGGCACAAACGAAACCTTCTTTTGCAGCATCAGCAGCTTCGCGACAGCCAGAGCGCTGTGAAAAGTTACCAGACCCAAAGGCGTGATCCGTAGATACATGCACAACCTCCCAACCAGCAGAATAAGGACGACACTCTACTTCCGGTTGATATGTTGGACGAGAATTATCAGGAACTGGAGGCGGAGGAAGTTCCCGACCACCTGGAACGATATAAGCATTTGCAGAAACAGACACTAAGAGACCGAAGACAAGAGATACCAGCTTCATAAGAACTCCATTATTTGAAATTACAAGATGCGAGAAGATAACAGATTGTGAGGAGCTTTTCGTCTGTCACTATCTAGACAGATTCTTCAAACTGAAACTCTCGTCATTCTATTAGGTTAGATCGCTGTAAAAAATTGCTGTCAATAAACTAGACAACAAAAAGGGCCCACACTTAAGGGACCCTTATCTTTACTCACTCTCATGCGCTTGTGGTTGGTGAACTTCAAAGTTCACCAACCACAAAGGGACTATTTAATTTCTACATTTGCAGACTTCCAGAACTGAATCTTTTGGCCATCAGAAGTCGCGCGATCAACTTGAACAACCACTTGGACTTTTGAGCCTGATTTCAAATAACTTTGAACTTCAGAAGATTTCGCTCCGAAATCAGCAATCTTGATCGCGAAAGTACCATCACTGCCCGCCGTCAAAGACGTGCGTGAGAATCCTTTTTCGGCGATCACAGTGTTCTTACCAAGGGCATTCTTACGAATCAAAGTGACATAGTATCTTGTTGATACCGTTGAGTAAGGAACCGTATTGTCCTTAATCATCACTTGCGCGCGCTCTGCACTTCCCGTAATACTCGGAACGATTCTGTTTTCATCTTTCAATGCAGACATATCCAAAACCATTTGCAGTGGTTGACGAATTTCGAAATCCACAACTCCGTTTTCGATAACGCTGCCTTCACGATGAACTCTTAGAACCACTTCGTAGTTGCGAGTGTAATCCCAAGCAACGGCCACTTCTCCGTTCACTTCTCTTTGCAAATCGGGGCGCATTTCCGATTGAACCACCCCTTGGTGAGTCAACGCATCTTTCCCTTCCACCTGGTTACGGC